>CAMERU010000010.1 GCA_945935925.1 uncultured Clostridia bacterium
TCGGTCCCGTCGACGAACGCGATCACAACCACGACCACCGAGGACGACGAGGTGATAAATCCCGTTGATGTCACGGATATCGACATAGAACAGGCTGACTTCAATAACGTAACGCTTGAAACGCCCGTGCTGAAGTATCTCGGCTGCTACGACCTGACAAAGGCTGCCGATATTAAGCCCGCATGGAAACTTTATCAGCAGACCTACGCCGCGGATTACTATGACGCCGCAACGGATAAATATGTATATCCCGACGGGCTTGAAAAGCCGATATCTGTTAAAATAGTCGGCTCGCTTCAGATACTCGACACACTGACCACCCTTATTCAGTCGGACGAATCTCCCGACCTTGTAGACAAGGCGGAGAACTCCTATCCGTATATGATGTCGAAAAACTCCTACGAGGATCTGACCCCGTATATGGACATGACAGCGCCGCAGTGGGTTGACCTTCAGCAGTACATCGACCGCTACGAATACAACGGAAAGCATTACTACTACCCGTGGAGCTACGACGTGTCACCGCAGTACCTTTTCTACAACAGGCGGCTGTTCGACGAGTACGCAATACCCGACCCTGCCGAACAGTGGAAAAACGGCGAATGGACATGGGACACGTTCCTTCTCGCAATGCAGACATTCGTGTCCAAGACGGGCAACGACAGGGCTATCGGCGTTTACGGCGCTTACCTCACCGATAACATCATCGCGTCCACCGGTACAATGCTTATCGGCAAGGACGAAAACGGCAAATTCGTGAACAATATCAAAAATTCCTCGGTAGACCGCGCGGCAACATGGCTTGATACAAACCTGCGCCGTACCGGGCTTGCGCGCGTCGACTACTACAACGAGTACATTAACATCGCGACCGCGCCAGTAGCAACGGGTCTTGCGGCGTTCCAGTCAATGGGCGGGTGGGTATTCGAGAATTACTGCAAGGAATACCCCGATGAGGATATTTTCCTCGTTCCTTTCCCGCGCGACCCCAACGCCGACGACTATTATTACAGAACGTCTACCTTCGGTTATCTTGTCCCCAAGGGCGCGAAAAACATTCAGGGCGCGGCGTGCTTCATCAACTGCTGCCGCCTGAGCGTTACCAACCCCGACATGGTGGAAACAACAAAGCAGAGCATGATGAAGAGCAAGAAGTATTCCGAGGAGGAATATGACTTCATGCAGCAGTTCAAGCAGGTCGAGAATTTCAAAACGGTTGTCGACGAGAATTACTGCTTTGATACCGACACGTCTTCTATGCTTCAGATAATGCTGCTTAACGTTGCGATGGATCAGTCTGAGGAACAGCAGTCATGGACGCAGATGGTCGAGGCAAACTCCCCGATAATCAATGCTGCGCTTGATGAGTTCAATTCGCTTCTGGAATGATATATCTGCCCCGCTGCAATGCGGGGCATTTTCTGTGTTAATGCCGAAAATTATTATGGTAATGTATTTTTAAGGTTGACAATAGGGAAGTTATATTGTATAATGTTTTATAGGGGAATTGCTCCGCTCTGAGAGGTGACTGTCATCTAACATTTATTGTGCAATGCTCATATTATGGTAATACAGTATATTCCGCACCCGAAAATGTGCGGAAAAGCGTTTGTCAGATTAGGGGTGTCGTATCGTGGAGATAGAAAAACAGATAGAATGGTTAAAGCCGGAAAGGATAGAAAAGCTTTGTGATACCGAAAAAAGTATTTTCGGAATAAACAGAATGCTCATTATCGGTATAGGGAAAAACGGTGTTGACTGCGTTCTCCGCTGCAAGCATATAACGGAGCGCCGTTTCGGCACTGATACAACCAAAATGCGCTACCTCGGTATCGGCGAAAGCAGGCTTCTCGACGAGGCGGAATGCTTCGGCTCAAGGCTCGCCGATGATGAAAAGCTTTCGATAGTGCCCGAGGATTCGATATATAAATACCTGAACAATCCTGCGCGGCTGCCGCAGTATGCTTTGTCGTGGTTCGACAGCGGGCTTAAGAATTATTCCCCCGCGACCCCGTCCTACGGACTTACAAAGCGACAGTGCGGGCGCGTTGCGCTGTTTCATTATATAAAGCCGCTGTTCAAGCGCATAGGCGAGAGCATAAACGCCTTTTCGGGCACCGACCGCTCGCTTGAAATAATCATCACGGGCAATCTCGGCGACGCATTTTTCGGCGGAATGTTCATCGACCTCGCGTATATTCTTCGCTCGCTGTTCGATGGCTCGTCCTATCCGTTCAAGATAAACGCCATGCTGTTTGCGGGGGACACCGCGGAGCTTTTCGAGAGCGATCAGCGCGAGCTCGGGAATTATTATGCAAACACCATAATCGCCAAAAACGAGCTGGATATGTTCCAGATGAGAAAGTCCCGCTTTTCACAGCGTTATTCCGCTTCTTTCGAGGTCAATTCCGACAAGCCGCCGTTCAGCTCCTGCTTTATCGTGCAGGCTGACAAGAATTACGGCAGAACGCTCAGCGGCGCGGCAGAGAAGATACTCTACCGCATGGCGGTGCTGTTTTCAAAGGACGATGACGCGGAGCGCATAATGTCCTACAATATGCTGAAGCCGAACGAAAGCCATGATTTCCGTTACCTTGCGTTTGACGCGCAGGTGAGGGAAGTCCCTGTCGGGAAGCTGCTGTCCTACCTTTCGGTAAAGGTGTTCACCCTGTTCAACCGAATGCTTAACAAAAACAGCGTAGGTCAGAACAGGCTCGGGCAGTACGCCTCGCTTGTTACCCCGAACGCGCTTTACCTTGCCTCAAAGGCGGGAACTATCCCCAAGCTTGAGTTTGACGAAAAGGTAAACCCCACATTCTCACCGCGCGCTCTCAAAATAAGCAGCGACGGCTCGATGAATTATATCGAGGATTGGCTGAACAAGGTGGTTGAGCTGACGAACGAGGGTGCGGAAATATGCCTTCCCGAGATAACCGAACAGGTGATATCCGAAT
Source organism: uncultured Clostridia bacterium (assembly GCA_945935925.1). GTDB lineage: Bacteria > Bacillota > Clostridia > Oscillospirales > Ruminococcaceae > CAG-115. Next base: position 2,955 of record CAMERU010000010.1, read on the forward strand.
GCGATAACGCGAAGAATGACCTTTCAAAGGGACCGTTCTATTCCATTGAGATCATAAAGAAGTGCCTTTCGGAGCTGAGGGTCGCGATGGCAAAGATAAAGAGCGACGCCGATGATATGAAGGATCAGATAGAGCGCTCACGAAGCCTTTGCAACAATGCTTATATGAAGGTCAAGACCTCCGCGCTGTTTGCCGGCAAGGCTGCGGAGCAGTATATAGAGGAATTGAAGGACTTCTCCGAATACAGCAGGGAATACCGCACGTCGGATACGCTGCTGAAAATGTATCGGCAGATGTACGATAAATTCAGCGACTATCTTGAAAACACGCTGAACAAAAAGGCGGAGCTTTTCGAAAAGATAGCCGTTAACCGCGCAGCGATAATAGACCGCCTGACCGAGGAACGCGACGATACCGTCGTTCTCGACGCGTTCTCGATGTCAGACCCCGCGGTTCGTGAGAAGCTTGATACGCTCGTTGCGGAGCTTTCGGAGGAGGCGCTCGCGAAGTCGTTCAAAAAATCGCACCTGCTGGAGCTGCCCGATGACGAAACTGCGCTTGCGCGCGAGATGTCCGGCATCGTGTGTACGCTGTTCCGTAACCTGTTCGGAATGAAATATAACGAAATGTGCGCATTTTTCGGAACGGAGAATGCAATAGGAAGCGGGCTTGAAAGCTGCCTTAACGACGCAGACGTGACCGCTCCCGTTACCGATAATTTCCCGCTCAGCAGGGTGATCTGCCCCAAGAGCACCGATATGAAACAGATAGCCCCGCTGCGCACCGTACACAGAAGCATAAACTATATCTGGAACGCTTCCGTACTCAATTACACGGCTGAGGTCGTTCAGATAAAGGGCGGAGTAAATCTCGAGGGCTTCCAGGACTATGAAAAATGGGAAAATATGCGCTATGCTTATGTGAACGACTCCCTCAAAAAGCACGGCATTCACATTTTCAGCTAACTATTCCGAATGAATTATTGTATTATTTGTATTAAATGAGAATAAACAACTTATCCGACGGCGTGCTTGTGTTTGACCGGTATTACAGCACCAAACCGCGCTTCATAACCGCTCTTCTTAAAAAGATACTGCTTTCGGGCTGCATAACGGTCTTTTGTATGCTGTTTATCATGACGGAATATGAAATGCCCGCGGGAACGTTTTTCGCTGCGGGCGTTTCGTTCATGTCCGCCATATTTTTCTCGGTTCTGTTTGCGTTCGTGAGAAAACGCTTTGCTGTTCCTGCCGTAATTTTTTTGGGCGGAGCGGCTGCGTGGCTGCTGCGCGGCGTTCTTTGGGAGAGGTTTTCCTATTTCGTTGACGCCGCCATGCTTACCGTCGACGGGCGGTTTCTTTTTCCGCGCGGCTACCTTTTCCACAGCGAAAGCTTGCTCTCCGAAAGCAACCCGCTGTATATCGGCGGCGTGAAGCTCGGCTTCGCCGTCTTGTGCGTTGTTTTCGCGCTCGTCACCTCTGCGGCGGTCTCGGGGAGAGTTCACGTCCTGCCGCCTGCGATATTGTTTGTGCTCCTGTGTGTGCCGCCTCTTATCGGCGAACGGCTCGAGGTCAATATCTGGCTCATTCCCGCGCTTGCTTTTTTGTTCGGTGCGGCGGCGATTTCGTTCTGTTATTCGCAGGGACTGGTCATTGACAAAGGAAACGCGCGTACTTACCGCAGAATGGTCAGAAGCGAAAACAAAAGGTTTGACAGCGGCGCCAAGGCCTCGCCTTATCTGAAGCGCGTTGTTATGCGGGAAAACTGCTATTCAAAATATTTTTCGGCGTCAATGTACTGCGCGGCGGTTTTTTCCGCTGTGGGAATGACAGCATATTCTCTCCTCGGCAGCGGCAACGGTATCGACTACACGGCATTCTATGAATTTATTACGGGGCTCGGCGACGCGTCGGGAATAACCGCCTCGCCGTTTGAAAGCGGTCCCGTTTCCGAATACTTCACCTCTCCCGACACCGAGCGCAGTGAAACCGAAAACGCGCTCAATATCATTTCCCCCGGCACTGGCGAGCAGAGCATAATCCGCGTCACCTATTCCGGCGATTCTCCGCTTTATCTGCGCGGCGACATCGGCATTGATTTCACGGGCACCTCGTGGACTTCCCCCGTGAACGAGGAGCCCCGCCTGTGGGAAGATTCCTCCCTTAAAGAACAGTACCGCCCAATCGAGCAGCGCGTGGTACGTTCCGTTCTCGAGGCGCTCGGCAGAAGCTCGGACGATTATATTGCGCTGTCCGATGTCGCGATAGATTACCTGTGCGAGTCGTCGGTGGTATTCCTGCCTGCATATACTGCGGATTACACCTACTACGGCTCGGAGATGTTCGACACCTACGGTGATGTCGTTGTCCGCGTTAATAAGGAATACGGCAATGTGAACAGGGTGCAGTGCACCGCGCTTGTGCCATCCTACACCGATACCGATACCGCATCGACAAACGGCGCTGAAAATGTTGCGGCTATACATGACACGCTTTCCGGCGGTGGCATAACTGTCGATGAGATTTACCCGTCGGTCATCGGCGAGCTTTCCGATACGGAGGGCATAATTTCCGACTACGGCAAATTTGTTGCTAAGGCATATATGTCCGTTCCCGAGGATTACAGGCAGCCGATGAATCAGTTCCTTTCCGAAAGCGGGCTTGCGGCTGAAATAGACAAGCTTGACGCGGAATATGCTGCGGGCAGCCCCGAATATACCTATTCCGCCGCAAAGCTTATCGCCGACTATCTCCGCAGCAATTACACCTATTCGTTAAGGGCGGACAACGGCAGCGAAGCGCCGCTTCTCACTTTCCTGAACAAGACCCGCAGCGGGCACTGCGCGCTTTACGCGAGCGCAATGACGCTGCTGCTGCGCGAATCGGGAATACCCGCGCGCTACTGCACGGGCTTCGCGGTCGACCCCTCGCACGGCGACGGCGTTCAGACCATGCGCGCAAAAAATCTCCATGCGTGGGTCGAGGTTTACCTTGGCGAGATGGGCTGGGCGACCTTCGACCCGACAAGCTCGGCGATATATCCGGGCGGAACGCGTCCTGCCGAGTCGGACAAGCCCGAAAGCACGGACACTCCCGAATCTGTTTCCGAGCACACGGAAAGTGCTTCTGACAGCGTTTCTGAAACCGTTTCCGATGAGGAGAGCACCGAGCCCGCGACCGGCGCGACTTCCGAAACCGTGACGGCTTCCTCCGTCACTGACGAAACGTCCGCAGTGTCGGTGAATATGCTCCCGTTCGTTATCGTGGCGGCAGCTCTCGCGGTTGCGGCAGCGGCGGCGTTTGCGGTGGTTCGATACAGGGCGCTCTCTAATGCAGCAGAGGCTGTTCTGCATGATATGACATTCGGCAGGGTGCCCTCGGCTGAAATATATGAAAAGCTGCTTGCCGCTGCGGCAATGTTCGGGCTGACGCCGAAAAACGGCGAGCTTCCCGCCGACTTCTATTCCCGCGCGGACGGCGTTTTCGGAACGCAGCTCGGGCAAATGACCGATATGCTTGAAAGCGTTGCTTTCGGCGGCAATGACGAAGATCGGCAGCTGCTTGCGGAACAGTTTGACAAATTATACAGAAATGCGTGTGCTTCTTCGGGTATTTTGCGCAGAATTAAGCTGCGCAGGCTCATTTGTCAAAAATAATTTTGAAAATTTCTAAAAATATGTTGATTTTTCACATATTAGATGGTATAATAATATCATTAAGGATTTTTCAGGGTCTTGAGTGACTCGTAATATATAATGTCAGTGAGGTAATTTGATATGGCTATGAGACTTATTACACGCTCCGATTTTGACGGTCTTGCCTGCGGCGCGCTGCTTCTGTGCGCGGGTGTTGTCGATTCCTGGACATTTGCGCACCCTAAGGATCTTCAGGACGGACTCGTTCCCGTAACCGAGAATGACTGCCTTGCGAACGTTCCTTTCGTAGAGGGCTGCGGGCTGTGGTTCGACCATCACTCCAGCGAGGAAGAGCGCAAGAAGTACAAGGGCAAATATAAGGGCGAGAGCCGTATCACCCCCAGCTGCGCGCGTATCATTTATGAGTATTACGGCGGTAAGGAGCGCTTCCCGAATTTCGACGACCTTATGGAGGCAGTCGACAAGGTGGACAGCGGTAATCTCTCCCGCGATGAAATTCTCCACCCGACGGGCTGGATACTTATCGGCTTCCTGATGGACCCGAGAACAGGTCTTGGAAGATTCAGAAACTTCACCATAAGCAACTACCAGCTTATGGAAAAGCTGCTCAAGGCGTGCGCATATATGAGCACCGACGAGATCCTCGCAATGCCCGATATTCAGGAGCGTATCGCGCTCTACAACGAGCAGACCGAGCTTTTCAAGGAAATGGTGCACAAGTACACCCGCGTTGAGGGCGACCTTATCATAACCGACCTGCGCGGCGTTTCGCCGATTTACACGGGCAACCGCTTCCTTATCTATTCGCTTTACCCCGAGCAGAATCTCTCCTGCTGGATAGTTGACGGCAAGGGCGGTAAGGGCTGCTCCTGCGCTGTTGGTTATTCCATTCTTAACAGAACCAGCCATGTAAATGTCGGCAGCACTATGCTGAAATACGGCGGCGGCGGGCATATGGCTGTCGGAACCTGCCAGTTCACCGACGAGGACGCTCCCTTAAAGGTGCCTCAGCTTATCGACGAGCTTGTCAACTACGACAAGATACATAATCTTTGATTTAAATGATCCGCAGATATTTCTCTGCGGATTTTTTATGTTTTGTGCTTAAGTGTATTGCAATTTGTGCCGAAATATGATAAAATAGTCTGGATAGGGCAAAAGCCCGCAAAAATCTGCCCAAAAAGGGATAAGGGAGAAAAATATGCCAAAGAAAACCGACATTAACAAGATCCTGATAATAGGCTCGGGACCTATTATCATCGGACAGGCGTGCGAGTTTGACTACTCGGGAACACAGGCGTGCAAGGCGCTGAGAAAGCTTGGCTATGAAATTGTTCTCGTAAACTCTAACCCCGCAACTATCATGACCGACCCCGATGTTGCCGATACGACGTACATCGAGCCGCTCAACGTTGACAGGCTGACGCAGATAATCGAGAAGGAGCGCCCCGACGCTCTGCTGCCTAACCTCGGCGGTCAGTCGGGTCTTAACCTCTGCTCGGAGCTCTCCGAAGCGGGTGTGCTTGAGAAGTACAACGTGCAGGTCATCGGCGTTCAGGTCGACGCTATCGAGCGCGGCGAGGACCGCATTGAGTTCAAGCACACCATGGAAAAGCTCGGCATCGAAATGCCGAGGAGCGAGGTCGCATATTCCGTTGAAGAAGCGCTTGCCATTGCGGAAAAGATGAAGTATCCGGTTGTACTGCGCCCCGCCTACACCATGGGCGGTGCAGGCGGCGGTCTTGTATATAATGTCGACGAGCTTAAAACGGTCTGCGCGCGCGGATTGCAGGCATCCCTTGTGGGACAGGTGCTTGTCGAGGAGTCGATAAGCGGCTGGGAGGAGCTTGAGCTCGAGGTAGTCCGCGACGCCGACGATAATGTTATCACCGTCTGCTTTATCGAGAACATCGACCCCATCGGCGTGCATACCGGCGACAGCTTCTGCTCCGCGCCCATGCTCACCATATCCGAAGATGTTCAGAAGAAATTACAGGAATATTCCTACAGCATAGTTAAGGCTATCGAGGTGATCGGCGGCTGCAACTGCCAGTTCGCGCACGACCCCGTTTCGGGCAGGATCGTTGTTATCGAGATAAACCCGAGAACATCGCGCTCCTCCGCGCTCGCTTCCAAGGCGACAGGCTTCCCGATAGCGCTCGTTTCCGCAATGCTTGCCTGCGGGCTTACTCTCAGCGAGATACCCTGCGGAAAGTACGGCACGCTTGACAAGTACGTCCCCGACGGCGATTATGTCGTTATAAAATTCGCGCGCTGGGCATTCGAGAAGTTCAAGGGCGCAGAGGACAAGCTCGGCACGCAGATGAGAGCCGTCGGCGAGGTAATGTCCATCGGCAAGACCTACAAGGAGGCATTCCAGAAAGCTATACGCTCCCTTGAAACAGGCAGGTACGGCTTAGGCTATGCGAAGAATTTCCATGACCTCGGCAAGGACGAGCTGCTCGCAAAGCTTACCTATCCTACCAGCGAGCGCCAGTTCATCATTTATGAGGCGCTGCGCAAGGGCGCTTCCGTTGAGGAGATATACCGCCTGACAAAGATCAAGCACTGGTTCCTTGAACAGATGAAGGAGCTTGTCGAGGAGGAGGAGCAGCTTGCCGCAAACAAGGGAGCAGTTCCTGCCGAGGACGCGCTCCGTCAGGCAAAGCAGGACGGCTTCAGCGACAGATATCTTTCAAAGATACTTGAAGTCAGCGAGGACGATATCCGCGCGAAGCGTTACGAATACGGGATTAAGGAAGCGTGGGAGGGCATTCACGTCAGCGGCACGGAAAACTCCGCCTACTATTATTCAAGCTACAATATCCCCAGGGACGAAAGCCCCGTATCGACCGCAAAGCCCAAGATAATGATACTCGGCGGCGGTCCCAACAGAATAGGTCAGGGTATCGAGTTCGACTACTGCTGCGTACACGCGGCGCTCGCGCTGAAGCAGCTCGGCTTCGAGAGCATTATTGTAAACTGTAACCCCGAAACGGTTTCCACCGACTATGACACCTCGGACAAGCTGTATTTCGAGCCGCTCACGCTTGAAGATGTGCTTGCTATCTATGAAAAGGAAAAGCCTGTTGGCGTTATTGCGCAGTTCGGCGGTCAGACGCCGCTCAACCTTGCCGCAGCGTTAAAGAAGAACGGCGTGAATATCCTTGGTACCTCTCCCGAAACGATAGACCTCGCGGAGGACCGCGACCATTTCCGCGCAATGATGGACAAGCTTGGTATTCCCATGCCCGAGAGCGGAATGGCGGTCACTGTCGACGACGCGCTTTCTATCGCCAACAGGATAGGCTACCCCGTAATGGTTCGCCCGTCCTATGTCCTCGGCGGAAGGGGAATGGAGATAGTCCACGACGACGAGATGATGAGGGTGTATATGTCTGCGGCAGTCGGCGTTACCCCCGACAGACCCATACTTATCGACCGATTCCTCAACCACGCAACGGAATGCGAGGCTGACGCTATTTCCGACGGCGTTAACTGCTTCGTGCCCGCTGTTATGGAGCATATTGAGCTTGCGGGTATCCACAGCGGCGACTCCGCCTGCATTCTCCCCGCGAAAAATCTTTCCGAAAAGAATATCGCAACCATTAAGGATTACACAAAGCGCATTGCCGTTGAAATGGGCGTATGCGGGCTTATGAATATGCAGTATGCCATTGAGGGCGACACCGTTTTCGTCCTTGAAGCAAATCCCCGCGCGAGCCGCACCGTTCCGCTCGTTTCCAAGGTATGCAGCATTAACATGGTTCGCATTGCGACCGACATAATGACCGCGCCCATTACGGGCAGACCCTCTCCCGTAGCGGGACTTCACGACAGGGAGATAAAGCACTATGGCGTCAAGGAAGCGGTGTTCCCGTTCAATATGTTCCAGGAGGTAGACCCCGTGCTCGGTCCCGAAATGCGCTCCACGGGCGAGGTGCTCGGTCTTTCCGAAAGTTTCGGCGAGGCGTACTATAAGGCGCAGGAGGCAACAAAGACAAAGCTTCCTCTCGAGGGCACTGTGCTCATTTCCGTATGCGACAGGGATAAGTCGGAGCTTATCGAAATAGCAAAGGCTTTCTCCTCTCTCGGGTTCAATATCCTCGCGACAGGCAGCACCTACGAGATGATAAAGGGCGAGGGAATACCCGCAGAGCGTGTAAACAAGCTTTACGAGGGCAGACCCAACATCACCGACAAGATAGCAAACGGCGAGATACAGCTCATAATAAATACACCCGCAGGCAAGACCAGCGTAAATGACGACAGCTACATCAGAAAGGCTGCCATCAAGCACAGGATACCCTACATCACCACAATGGCTGCGGCGAGGGCAAGCGCAGAGGGTATTAAGGCGGTAAAGAGCAATACTCACCTCGGCGTAAGACCACTCCAGTCGTTCCATGCGGATATAGTGTGATACGCGCGGAGTTTAATTTTAAAAAATAAGAAAAGCCTGAGAGGTCGGATAAACCGAACCATCTCAGGCTTGTTTTTTGTATGTCGGAAGCGGCGGGTCATTGCTCCGATGACCGCCTTGACCTTTCGAGATAACCGTAGCGCAGCGACATTTTGCGGTAACATATAAAGAATGTAGGTATGAGGAATATATCCGCAAATACCCATGCCGCAGGGTTAGCGAAGCATATCGCGTTAAACCCGAGCGCAGGCGCGATGAAAAGCGCCACGGCGCCGCGCGCGATCATTTCAAAAACTCCCGCGAACACGGCGATCTGAGAAAAGCCCATGCCCTGAATGAGAAATCTGACAATATTGACGAACGCGAGCGGAATATAAAAGGCGCCGTTCGTTAGAAGAAATTGCTGCGAAAGTTCAAGGAGATATTCAATGTTCCCGCCGTCGGTGTCGTTGATGAACAGAGCGGCGATATTTGAACCGAAGAAAAGGATTATAAGGAAGCCGACGACCGCGTAACCGACGCCGAGCATGGAGCAGTCGAACAGACCGCGCCTGATGCGCTTTACCTCACCCGCGCCGATGTTCTGCCCGCCGTAGGTCGCCATGGTGCTGCCCATTGCGTCGAACGGGCAGCAGAGCAGCTGACTGACCTTGCACGCAGCAGTAACCGCCGCAACGTAAGTGGAGCCGAGCGCGTTCACAGCCGTCTGAATAAGTATCGAGCCGATGGCGGTTATGGAGTATTGAAGTCCCATCGGCAGCCCGACAGCGCACAATCTGCCGATATAATAGCGGTCTATAGGCAGCTCTTCCTTTTTTATATGGAGGATATCGAACCGCTTTATCATGTAGATAAGGCAGAGAATGCCCGAAACGAGCTGCGAAATGACTGTCGCCCAAGCCGCGCCCGAAACGCCCATTCCAAGCGTGACTATCATGAACAGATCCAGCCCGACATTCAGCAGGCTTGATATGATGAGGAAGTAAACCGGAGTTCTCGAGTCGCCGACTGAGCGGATAATGCCCGAAAGGATATTGTACAGAAATGTAACGGGTATGCCGAGGAAAATGACGAAAATATAGTTGTAAGCCTCGCCGAAGCAGTCCGCAGGTGTGTCCATCCATTGGAGGATATTGGTGCAGAGCAGGCAGGTGAGCGCGGTGATGACCACGGCAAAAACAACGGACAGCCATATTGTGTTAGCAACATATCTGCGCATTGCGGAAAAGTCCTTTGAGCCGAACATCTGCGCGACCGGAATAGCGAACCCCGCGCAGACTCCCTGAACAAATCCGAGCACGAGGAAGTTTATCGAGCCCGTCGAGCCTACGCCCGCAAGAGCCGTTATGCCGAGGTATTGCCCAACGATAGCAGCGTCGACCATGTTGTAAAGCTGCTGGAACAGCATTCCGAAAAGGAGCGGCAGCATAAATCCGACGATAAGACGCACGGGAGAGCCGACGGTGAGATCCTTTACTGTGCTTTTTGCCATTTGTTTTTTCCTTTCCGCCGTACAAAATCGGCATATCCCGCATTATCGGAGAGTATCATTACGGCAGGGGCATTGTCGCTCCCTGACAAACCAAAAGTTATTATACAGTAAGCGCGCGCTTATTGCAAGTGGTGAAATAAACAATTATTGTCTGTCGTGCCGCTCTTTTATTTAAAATAATGCACAATTTTAATGTGAGAATTTTGTAGCATTTTAATATCGGCATTGCTAACGTACAATAACAAATTTTTCTAAAATCTATTGACATAAGTGGTAAATTAGTTTATAATAAAATGTGAATACAACGGTTTATTTGCCGTTGTATATCATCTGTCGGAAACGAAAATTGTGGCTCATTTGTTTTTCCGATACGGAGGTATAAAAATGTCAGATTATATCAGAAGACTGCCCGTTTACCTGCTGCTGGATTGCAGCGGTTCAATGGCGGGCGAACCTATCGAAGCGGTAAAACAGGGTATAAAGACCCTCATTTCCGAGCTTAAGGGCGACCCTCAGGCTCTTGAAACGGCATTCCTTTCCATCATAACCTTCGACAGCTCTGCAAGGCAGATAAGCCCGCTGACGGAGCTAATGCTCTTTAAAGAGCCGCAGATAACGGCAGGCGGTGCGACCGCTCTCGGCGGTGCGCTCATGGTGCTTGCCGACTGCATAAAGAACGAGGTGCGCACCTCGACAGCTACGCAGAAGGGCGACTGGAAGCCGCTTGTTTTCCTCATGACAGACGGCGCTCCCACCGATAACATCGACGATGGCATCGACGCACTCAAGCAGGTGTCCACCGGAAATATCATCGCCTGCGGAGCCGGCGCAAACGCTAACGCGAACACACTGAAGAAGATAACCAACAACGTCCTTATGATGAATAATCTCACTGCGGGAGATATGGCGCAGTTCTTTGCATGGGTGTCAAGCTCAATAAAGGCTTCCTCCAAGAGCATAGACGCAAAGCCGGGCGAAGCAGTTCAGCTTCCGCCGCCTCCTCAGGGATTTGTCATCGTTCCGTAATGAATGCAGACGTGCGGCATTGCCGTTTCGGTGAAACATAATGAAACAAAACGATTTTTTCCCCGCGGAAGAAAGCGGGGCAGTCATTCCCGAGGTCAAAACGGTCTTTGACGAGATCCCGCCTGATTCCATCGGCGTGACCGAACATAATTCCGTGCCGATCATCCCCGAGCTTAACGCAGACACGCCCGCGCCTGCGGAGCGGCTCTCCGACCGAGAGGTCATGGAGCACACCGCGTCGGTGTGGCGTTATCGGGAGATACAAAACGACGGCACGGAAATGCACGACGAGTTCCACACAAAGCATACCGTTACCCCCTCTGCCGAGATAATCGGCGCGAGGGCACGCGGAAAAAAGCACAAGCACGAGGGAACAAACTGCGACGATTTCTTTGAAACTGCGGCAACAGATGATTTCGTGGTCTGTGTCGTCTGTGACGGGGCGGGGTCAAAGCCGCTCTCGCGCATAGGCTCGCGGATATCCTGCGAAACCGCCTGCGGTTTTATGAAAAAGGAGCTTTCCGCCTATTTTTCGGAGGACGGATTTAAAAGTTCACTCTGCTCCGAAATGAACAGCGACGACTTTATGCTTGGCGCGGGACGTATTGCCGCGCTTGTGCAGGAGTCTGCACGGCAGGCTTTTGCTGCGCTTGTCGAAAAGCAGAAGTCGCTCTGCGCCGACGAGGTTTACAAGAAGGCTCTCGGCCGCGAGCCGGTGCTGTCCGATCTTTCCGTGACATTTCTTGCGGCGGTTATCGTTCCGCTTGAGGTCAACGGCGAGCGGCAGGCGCTTATGGCAAGCGTACAGATAGGCGATGGCTGTATCTGCGCCATTGACAGCACAAATGACGCCGGAAAATGCCTCAAGCTCATGGGAACGGCGGACAGCGGCGCTTTTTCGGGCGAAACGGATTTCCTCTCCGAAAAGAATACCCGTGCCGAGGTGATAGGCGGCAAGACGCGCGTCAGCCGCGGCTCATCGGATACGATATTCCTTATGACTGACGGAGTTGCGGACGATTATTTCCCCGCGCAGCCTATGATGAAGCGGCTGTACCTTGACCTTTGCCTTAACGGGATACTCCCGATGGAGGGAGAATATTCCGCCGCGGAGGATCCGGCGCCGATACGCTACCGCTCCGTTTCGCTAAGTCAGCAGAGCGTTGCGCTGCAATATGCGAAGCAGCTTCTTGCGGGAAGCTCCGACGAGGCTGCGGACGCGCTCTGGGATAAGCGCGGCGCGCTTAAATGCCATTCGCTGGAAGCGTTCCGAATGAATATCGGCGACACGCCCGAGGAGCGGCTGTGCGTTTGGCTCGACAACTACAACGAGCGGGGAAGTTTCGATGACAGGACGCTTGTCGCGGTGCGCCTTCTGAAAGCGCAGGCTGACATAACTGACAACTGAAAGGTTATAATAAATCAATGAACAGCGGCGATAAACTGACCGCCGTGCTTGAAAACGGCGACACCATCGAATATGTTTTTGATGCGAACGCGCCGAGAGGCGGAATGAAGCACACCTTCTTTACGCCCGACAAGAAATACGCGGTGCAGTTCTTCAACAACCCCACCGACGCGCACAACCCGCGTATGCAGGATCGTATTCGTTCCATCGTGGGCAGATACAATCCCACGCTGTCGGAACAGGACGGCGGCGCTCTCGGAAACACGGAAAAGACCGCAGAGTATTTCCGCAGCCGCTTCTGCTGGCCGGTCGCGATAGTAAAAAGCCCCGAATTTGGGATCGTCTGCCCGACATACCCGCAGAAATTCTTTTTCGGGCGGGACGCCTCTACGGTTCTTTCAATGGCGGGAAAGGACAAGAAAAGCAACTGGTTCACGGGGAGGAACAGGCGATTTCTCGCTCCCGTGGAGCTGGGCGATTTCCGTATGATGCTTACCGCCGCGATAAGCCTTTCGCGAACGGTACGGCGTATGCATCAGGCGGGTCTTGCTCATTCCGACCTGTCCTGCAACAATGTCCTTATCGACCCGAAAAGCGGTTCCGCCGTTGTCATCGACATCGACTCGCTCGTTGTGCCGAACAAATATGCTCCCGAGGTGGTGGGCACGCGCGGGTATATTGCGCCCGAGGTGCTCGCAACTATGGAGCTTGACGCAGACGACAGCAGGCGCTGCCTGCCCTGCGTTCAGACCGACCTTCACGCGCTGCCCGTGCTGATATATGAATATCTGTTTCTGAGGCACCCGCTTATAGGCCCGAAAATATACAGCGCCGAAAGCGCCGAGCAGGACGATTTCCTTGCTATGGGGCCGATGGCGACATTTATAGAGGATCCGAACGATACCTCAAACCGACCTCCCGATCTCGAGGTCACGATAAGCGCCCTTTCAAGAGGGCTTGAACGGCTCTTCCTCCGCGCATTCGTGGACGGTCTGCATAACCCTGCGGAACGCCCCTCGGCGATGGAGTGGGAAACTGAGCTGCTGCGCGCATGGGACAGGCTGATACCCTGCCAAAACCCGCAGTGCAGCGCAAAGTGGTTTATATTAAGGGACGAGAGCAGTCCCGTCTGCCCCTTCTGCAAAACAAGAGTTACGGACAAGATCATCAGACTCGGCTTCAAGAGCGAGATGAGGGGCAAAAAAGGTGTGTTCAGGGAGAAAAGCGAGGTCATTGCATTTGACAGGAAACCGCTTTTCGACTGGCACGTTCTTTCAAACGTCCATAACGATGAAAAGGCAAGCACCGATATGCGCGCGTACATCGCGAAGTATAACGGAATGTGGCTGCTTGTCAACAACGGCGCCGAGGGAATGACCTCTCCGTCGGGACGGCTCGTGCCGAAAGGCAGCGCCGTCGAGCTCAAGGACGGCGCGGTGTTCCGTATGTCAGACAGGGAAAACGGTCTGATATGCGAGGTGTCCGTGACGTAAAACTTACCAACGAAAGGAAGTTGTGGATTTTACATGAAGAATTTTGGCTTAACAGACAAGGAAGCTGCCGAAAGCAAAGCAAAATACGGCGACAATTCCATGACCGAGCAGGCTTCGGATAGCTTCTGGGACAAACTCAAGGACAATCTTGGCGACCCGATGATCAAGATACTCCTTGTTGCTTTGGGTGTAAACGTTCTGCTGTGGATACTCGGTCTTACGGGTATCATCAAGGAGGGCGCGCCCGAGTGGTATGAGCCCCTCGGCATACTGATAGCGATCCTGCTCGCAACGCTCGTATCGACTATATCCGAATACAACAACGAAAACGCGTTCCAGAAGCTTCAGGAAGAGGCTTCCCGCATCATGTGCAAGGTGTACAGAAACGGCAGCATCGCGGAAGTTGCTATTAATGACATCGTTGTCGGCGACGCGATACTCCTTCAGGCGGGCGATAAGATACCTGCCGACGGTATCATCATCGACGGCGACATCAAGGTCGACCAGTCCGTGCTCAACGGCGAGAGCCGCGAGGCGAAAAAGACCGCCGTACCCGACGGTTGGACCGATACCGATGAAAACACCGATTTTGACAGCGTGTACAAGGTTTACAGAGGCGCTGTCGTTTGCTCGGGCAACGCCGTTATGCAGGTCACCGTTGTCGGCGACAAGTCCGTTTACGGCAAGATCGCAAGCGAGCTTCAGACCGAGGACGACCGCGATACTCCCCTCAAGGTCAAGCTCGGAAACCTTGCCAACGGCATAAGCAAGTTCGGCTACATCGGCGGTATTGCTATCGCTATTGCAATGCTGTTCAAGACCATGTTCATGGATACAAACTTTGATGTTATCAACGGCTTCCTCATGGCAGGCGGCGAGTTCCAGTGGGCGGCTCTCCTAGAGGCGATAATCAACGCGGTAATGCTCGCTGTTATCATCATCGTTATGGCGGTACCCGAGGGTCTGCCGCTTATGATCGCGATAGTTTCCGCGCAGAACATGGGCAAGATGCTCAAGGACAACGTTCTTGTAAGAAAGGTAGCAGGTATCGAGACCGCAGGCTCTCTGAATATCCTCTTCTCCGATAAGACAGGTACCATCACAAAGGGCAAGCTTGAGGCTGTATCGTTCATTACGGGCGATGTTCAGGAGTTCAAGAGTATAAACGAGCTTGGCAGCGGTCTGCACGATATGCTCTCCCTTTCCATTCAGCATAACACACTGTCTATGGTCAGCGGCGAGGGCAGCGAGCGCAGGGTATTGGGCGGCAACGCCACCGAGCGCGCTATCCTCGGCTTTGATATTGACGGTACAAAGAAAGACAACATCATCGCAGTCGGAAATATCCCGTTCAATTCTACAAACAAGTATTCCGCGACTCAGATCGACGGCGCACACAGGATCACTCTCATCAAGGGCGCGCCCGAGAAGATACTTCAGCGCTGCGCGACCTACTACGATCAGGACGGCAATAAGCAGCCCTTTGACATGAACAAGCTCAACGCTAAGATCGACGAGCTTGCTAACCGTGCTATCCGTGTGCTCGCTATCGCAACAAGTGACGACGCGCTCGGCGAAGACGCGCTGCCCGACGGCAACAACTGGACTCTCGTAGGCGCTGTCGGTATCCGCGACGAGGTTCGCCCCGAGTCGGTAACGGCTATCAGAGAAGTTAAGGGTGCAGGCGTTCAGGTCGTTATGATAACCGGCGACCGCAAGGAAACTGCAGTCGCTATCGCAAAGGAAGCGGGTCTGCTTGAAAAGGACAGCGATGTCGTTCTCACCTCCGACGAGCTCGCAAAGCTCTCCGATGACGAGATTAAGGCAAAGCTCAGAGATATCCGCGTTATTGCAAGAGCGCTGCCCTCCGATAAGAGCCGCCTTGTAAGGCTCGCTCAGGAGCTTGACCTCGTTGCCGGAATGACAGGCGACGGCGTAAACGACTCTCCCGCGCTCAAGAAGGCGGACGTCGGCTTTGCAATGGGCGGCGGTACCGAGGTTGCGAAGGAAGCCTCCGATATCGTTATTCTTGACGACAACTTCAACTCCATCGACAAGGCTATCCTGTATGGACGTACCATATTCAATTCCATCAGGAAGTTCATCATCTTCCAGCTTACCATAAATGTGGCGGCAGTTCTCATTTCGTTCATCTGCCCGCTGCTCAGCATTGACTCTCCGCTTAACGTTATCCAGATACTCTGGGTCAACCTCGTCATGGATACGCTTGCAGCTCTTGCATTCGGCGGCGAGCCCGCGCTTTCGCGTTATATGCACGAGAAGCCAAAGAAGAGGACCGAGCCCATTATCAGCAGGAATATGATGAGCGAGATAATCACCGGCGCAGGCTGGACATTCATTGTCTCCATCGCAATGCTTCTCCTCGGAACAATTCCTGCAAACCCCGATGTTCCCGCAGTTTCTCTGCTTGAGAGCTGGGGCTTGATCCGTGAGAGCAATATCGAAGGCTTGTCCCACGCATATCTCCACACCGCATACTTTGCGTTCTTCATCTTTATAGCTGTGTTCAACGGCTTCAACGCAAGAACGGAAAAGCTGAACCTGTTCGACAATCTTAGCAGGAACAAGGGCTTCCTGACAGTATTCGGCATAATCGCCGTTGTTCAGATAGCTATGACCTATATCGGTCTTGCTATACCCGCTGTCGGCGAGATACTCGGCTGTCACGGTCTGTACCCGATAGAATGGCTCGTTGTTCTTGTTATGGCAATATCCATCATTCCTGTCGACCTCATCAGAAAGGCGATAGTGAACGCTGTAAGCAAAAATCAGTAACGATAAATGGGCGCGCCGGCAGGGTATGCCTGTCGGCGGAGCCTCATTGTAAATATTCAGGAGGAAAATAAAATGGCAGTTAATCTTTCTAAGGGTCAGCGCGTAAGCTTAGACAAATCCGTAACACTTGCAAGAATAGGTCTTGGCTGGGACACTAACCGCTATGACGGCGGTCAGGACTTCGACCTTGACGCCTGCGTATTCCTTTTGGGTGCAAACGGCAAGGTGCTGAGAGATGAGGACTTTGTTTTCTATAACAATCTTTCCGCAAGAAACGGCGCGGTAGTTCACACCGGCGACAACAGAACAGGCGAGGGCGACGGCGACGACGAGGCTATCATCATTGACTTTACAAAGATACCTCCCGAGATCGAAAAGATCGCCGTTACAGTTACGATATTTGACGCACAGCAGAAGAATCAGAACTTCGGACAGGTTTCCAATTCCTATGTCCGCGTTCTGAAAATCGACAACCCCGATGACACACACGGCGAGGAAGTTCTCCGTTTCGACCTTGTAGAGGAGTTTTCGATAGAAACTGCACTCGTTGTCTGCGAGATTTACAGATACAACGGCGACTGGAAGTTCAACGCAGTTGCTGCGGGCTATCAGGGCGGACTTGAAGCGCTCTGCCGCGCTTACGGCGTTAACGTCTGATTTTTTGGGTATCCACTGGAGGCGGCAATGGCTGAGAACATAAACGACATAATCGGGCGCACCCCGGACGGCGGCACTGCGATGCTGCCGTCGGGAGAGTTTGAGGGTCCTGTGTATATCACAAAACCGCTTCGCGTCGTGGGTAACAATACGACCCTTTGGGCAAAGCGCGGCAGTATCATTGAGATAACCGCACAGTCGGTTTCCGTTGAAAATCTGCGCGTTGAGCTTACCGAGGACGATGTTCGTACCCCTGCGGTGGTAACGAAACACCCCGCAGAGGTGCGTAATGTTGAGGTCTATGGCGCAGTCAGGGGCTTCGGCAGGGAGGACGGTATCTTCGATATACCGCGCACTCTGGATCTCGGGGAATTTGCGGCGGAAAGCGACAACACTTTCGTAATGACAATAAACGTACCTGCGGACGCAGAGCTTATCTGTTCAACTCAGGGCGTGAGCGTCACCCCGCAGCGCATTCCCGCGGGCAGGAGCGACGTGACTGTATCCGTAAGCGGGATAAGCCCGCAGATGTTCCTTTATGCCGAGCTTCTGCTTAAAACGCAGTTCACACGGCGGATATACATAACAGGCCGTCCGCGCAGCGACGCGGCAAAGGCTGAAATGCTCCGTGTTTTTACCGCGCCCGAGCGCAGCGAAAGCGAATTATGCCCGAATGGATCGGGCACGGACGCGCATTCCGTTGTCCCCTCGTCAACGCAGAACGTTCGCACCGACCCTTTTTCGACAGCAGCGTCAGCGCGTACCGACACCGTTACGATATCGGCGCCCGCGCCCGTATATGATATGCCGCTGCTGGAAATGAAAAAGGGACAGCGCGTGTCGTTGTATCAGTATGTCGGAAACAGCTGCACGCTTTCATTCTCCTGCGTGAAGCCCTCCGATATGGATATCGACCCGTATGTGTTCCTGCTTGACAACAGCGAGCGTTCATTCGGCGACGCAGGACTTATCTTCTTCGGAAACGAGACATCCGAGCATGGCGAGGCGCGTTATTTCCCGTCAGACGGTCATATCGACATTGATTTTGATAAGATAGACTACCGCGTTCATAAGATAACCGTCGCATATTCGATATATGCGGGCGGTGCGGCGAGGAATTTCTCGCTTGTTCAGGCGCCGAAAATAACCGTTACTGCCGGCGGCAGGGAAAGGATAACCTTTGATATGGACGGTCTTTCGGGCGAAACAACGGTCGTCGCGATAGAGATATACCGCTATAAGGGCGAGTGGAAGCTGTCCGCCGTCGGCGCGGGGTACCGCGACGGAATGGCGCGGCTGTGCAACCGCTATGGCATTGAAGTCGAGGAATAATTTACAAAGGATGGTCTGAATGGCACAAACGCAGGAATTTACGCGATATACGGGTTATGACAGCCCCGATATATTCCGCAGTTTCCTAATACAACAATTTGTTCTGGCGCAAAAAAACGGACTGTTCTTCCGCGATAAGCTGCCAATGCCCTCAACGGGTGAGATAACAGCTGCCGCCGCATATACCGCGGCAGGCTTTGAAAACCCCGCCGCTATAAAGTCGGGACTTGACGCATGGCTTTCCACGGTCCATATCAGCTGCGACAGCGCGGCGTTATCCGAGATAATGCTGCGTGCGATAAACGAATGCGGAGCGAACAAGAAAAATACTTATTTCGTAATGCTGTGCTGGCTTATGAAGTACCTCGCCGCCCGCCCGAAAAACGTGCTTTTTGTCGGCGGCGCGGGTCTGAAGGAGCTCTACCTCCTTTATATGCTGAATGCTGCGGGAGCGTCTGTGAGCCTTGTAAGCTATGGACAGGACAGCGATTTTCCGAAATTTTCATACGGTGATAAAATAACCGTTAAAAGCGGCAGAAACACCGCTCCATTGCAGGTCGACTTTTCAAAAATTGACCTTTCAAAGGAAGCACAGCTTGCCGAAATGCGCGCCGCGGGCGAGCAGGTAAAGGACAGGGTAAAGCGGCTCAGCACAACTGCTGCGGGCATTTTCGAGGACTTTGTAAAGGACAGAAAGACCCGCGTAATAGGAAACGGCGGCGTTTTCACCGAGGACGGCGAAATACCCGTATATTCCGCTGCGCTCATCGGATACGACGAAGAGGCTGTTTATACGAATATGCTCGTGAAGTTCAAGGAAAGCTTTGCAGGGCTTAAAAAGCAGCTTATCTTTATCGAAAAGCCGCTTGAAAATCCCAACGCCGACGAGGTACGCGCGCTCGGGAGTGTTCCGCGTACAAGCACCGACGACATGATCGACGCGCTCGCTCTTCTGATAAAGCTGAACGGCGACCCCGTGCGCACGGCGCTTGCACAGTCGTCGCTGCGCGAGCTGCTCCGTCAGCTCAACACGGGCAATCAGACTGTCGTGCTGAATTACGGGAACAAGCTTATCACATGGCTTTACCGCTGCACGCAGGCGAGAAAGTACGCGGTGCAGTACGAGGATATTCCCGTGATACTTTATTACGGAGATATTTCCCAGTCGGAGCTGTATTTTCTCAATTTCATGTCAAAATGCGGCTTTGACACGATTTATATAACCCCGAACAAGCAGATGCTTGACCTTACGGTCAGCAAAAATCCCGACGGGCGTATGCAGATATTTCAGCTCCCGTTGTCTAAGGAGAGCGGAAGCTACCCGGACAAGCCGATAAAGATGAAGATGGCGACCGTTGCATACAGCGCGGAGCGCGACCTTGACACAACGCTTTACAACGGCGATACGGGAATATACAGGAGCTTTCAGTTCCCGAACAGCCAGTCGGTGACGCTCAAGACAACTTTTGAGGAAATAGGAATCCTTTGGAAAGAGGAAGCGCGTTTCAGAACAGGCTTCTCGACCTCGGGCAACGTTGTCTGCGTTCCGAATATTTTCGCAAAGGTAAGCGGAGTTAATGACGGAGATGTCGGTAAATACTGGGAAGAGGTGCGCTCGCGGCTCACGCCCGACACCATCCTTTTTATTAAAAAGGCGGGAGAAAACCATCCCGCGCCGCCCGATCTTTCCGTTTATCGCAGCTATTACCGCAACGGCGAGATCGACACCGAAAAGCTCAAGTCGAGCCAGCTGAACAAATACAGCTATATGCCCGACAGGCTGCAGGATATGCTGCTTTTCAAGCTTCAGGAAACCGTGTCAAGCGGATTTCTCAAGCTTGAGGGCGACGATTTGATGTGCAGTGTTATCCATTACGGGCTTAGCATGGGAAAGGAATTTCTCCAGCTGGTTCAGCGTTTCGATTTCACGCGGCAGATACCCAAGCTGATATATATCGACGCCGTCGAGGACACTTTCACCCTTGAGGAATGCATAAGATGCGTTCTGTGCAGCCTTATCGGGTTTGACGTGCTTATCTATACCCCGACGGGATACAAGAACATCGAAACGTTCGTTAAGAACGACGCGTTCGAGGAGCACGTCATGAACGAATTTCTGTATAACTTGGAGGTTCCGAAGTTAAAAATACCCTCTGAAGAGAAAAACAGCGGTTTTTTCGGAAAGCTGTTCAAGAAAGGATAAGAAATTATGGGATTACAGTTTACACCCGGCGCAGCAGCGGCAGCACAGCCCGCTAAGGAAGTGGAAACCACAGGAACGGTCGTTGCGGACAAGCAGACCGCGGTTCTTGACGCGAAGATCGAGGAAGTAAAGAACTTCAATATCGTTGTCAAGACCGACGAGATAAAGCAACAGCTCGCGACAAGCAAGGAGATCGATCAGCTCGTTTCCACGATCAACGTAAACGACAGCTCCACTATTGTAAAATTCGGCGCTGACGCGGCAGAGCAGATATCGCAGGCTTCCGATCAGGTGCTTAATTCCATGAGCATTCAGCAGATCAATGATACCGGCGTAATGCTCAAGAACCTTGCCGCTATTATGGATCAGTTTGATATTAAGGAAATTCAGGACGAAAAGCCCGGATTTTTCGGAAACCTCAAGAAGAAGATTGAGAAGATTCTCAACAAGTACGACTCGATGGGCAAGGAGATCGACAAGATCTACGTTCAGCTCAAGCAGTACGAATCCGAGATCGAGCAGGCTAACACCAAGCTTGACACTATGTATGAGGCGAACCTCGGCTACTATCAGCAGCTCGTAAAGTATATCATGGCAGGCGAGCAGGGTGTAAAGGAGCTTGACGCGTTCATAGAGGAATATCAGGCTAAGGTAGCAGCAAACCCCGACGACGGAACTATCCGCATGGATCTTTCCAATCTCCAGCAGATGCGCGAGATACTTGACCAGAGAGTAATGGACCTCAAGGTCGCGGAAAACGTTGCGCTCCAGACTGTCCCCATGCTCAAGACGATGGAGTATTCCAACCTCAATCTTGTCAGAAAGATAAACTCCGCTTTCATCATCACAATGCCTGTATTCAAGCAGGCTCTCGCTCAGGCGATAATGCTCAAGCGTCAGCGTATTCAGGCTGAATCGCTCAAGGCTCTTGACGAAAAGACCAACGAACTGCTTATCAAGAACGCGCAGAACACCGTTGAGCAGTCCAAGCTGGTTGCGGCAATGGCTGCTAATTCCTCCATCAAGGTGGAAACTCTCCAGCAGACATGGCAGACGATCGTCACCGGTATCGACGAGGTACAGCAGATACAGGATCAGGCGCGCGAGCAGCGCAAGCAGGACGCTGTTGCGCTCGAGCAGATCAAGGCAGACTACAAAAAGCGTATGAAGGCTTGATAAACAGCCTCATTTTCCAAATGACAAATCCCGCCAACGAAAATTTGGCGGGATAATTTTGTTAATTTCTCACATCGAAATAATGCGGGATTATATCCGCAAGGCTGCCGTCCTTTTTGCGAAATCCCCCGGGAATGACCCCGAGCCGAACGAAGCCGAGCTTTTCATACAGCTTCAGCGCAGGGGCGTTGTCTGCAACTACCGCGTTGAACTGCAAAATACCGAACCCGAGCGCGCGGCAGCGTTCAAGGCTGTCCGTAACAAGTGCCTCGCCGATGTGCATACCGCGCTTGTCATTTTTTACGGCGTAGCTTGCGTTGGCTATATGCCCGCACCTGCCGACGTTGTTCGGGTGAAGAATGTACAGCCCGACGATCTCTCCGTCGCATTCACACACACCGGAATAGCTTTGTGAACCGAAAAAGGCCGCCGCGCCGTCAAGTGTGAGCGTGTTCTCCTGCGGAAAAGCATCACCCTTTTCAACAACATCATTCCATATTTCAGCCATTGCCCTGAGATCTGTGGGCAGATATTCACGAATAGTCATTCTGCACTCTCCTTTCTTTTTTCGGTATTATTATACTATTCTTTGCCTCATTTGTCAATCCTGACAGCATTATATACAATATGTATGAAATAAGGATATCAAATTCGAAAATCGACTTGACTTTAAAAAGTTTATCTGTTATAATAGCAGTTGCGGACAAAAGAGTCAGAGCAAATACCCTAACCCACTCCGATAACCGGCAGCGGATTTTGACGGTTATATGGAGATTTTTTATGTCCGCGGCAAAAGAAGTTTTCGGGTATAAAAATATATAAGCCCGAACAGGAGGTAGACAATGTTAATAGCACAGATCCTTGCCGTTGTTATCTTTGTGGCGATGTTTGTTCTCATCATCACCGAAAAGATAGAGCGACATTTCGTTACGCTCGGCTGCGGTGTGCTGACGCTGGTTCTCGTTTTCGGAGCCTGTATGCAGAGCTGGGACGCGATATGGGAAACTCTTAATGTTCAGAACATATTCACGCCCTCTTTCTGGATAGCGGCAGGAGAAGCGGGAGAAAGCACAAGCGGCATAAATTGGGCGACCATCATTTTCATCGCAGGCATGATGATCATGGTCGAGGGCATGGCTAAGGCAGGCTTTTTCAGATGGCTCTGCATGACGCTCGCGAAGCTTGTACACTATAAAGTCATTCCGCTGTTCATCGCGTTCATGATAATGTCGTCGGTACTATCCATGTTTATCGACAGCATAACGGTTATCCTCTTCCTTGCGGCGGTAACTGTCGAGCTTGCGCAAATGCTGAAATTTAACCCTATTCCGATGATAATATCAGAGATATTCTGCGCTAACCTCGGCGGTTCGGCAACTATGTGCGGCGACCCGCCAAACATTATAATCGGCACCTCGCTCGGCTTCTCGTTCGCGGATTTCTTCACCAATACAGGTGTTATCGCGGCAATAGCGCTCGTGGCTGTCATATTTTTCTTCTTCTTCTCGTTCAGAAAGGATCTTATGAAATCGAGCGCCGAGGAAAAAATCGACATCGCCTCGCTCCCCAAGCCCTCTGAGGCTATCGTAAACAAGAAGGAGTTCGTTTTCAGCGTTATCATCTTCCTTGCGGCGGTCATAATGCTTGTCACTCACGCAGAAACAGGACTCACCGTTGCGTTCATCGGCGCTGTTATCGCGGTGGTGACGCTTCTCGCATTTTGGCGCGATATCCCCGAGCTGCTCAAGAAGGTAGACTACAAGACTCTGCTTTTCTTCATAGGACTGTTTATCGTTGTAGGCGGTCTTGAGCAGACCCACGTTCTCGAGCTTGTGGCAAGCTTTATCGAAATGATAAGCGGCGGCAACCTCCTGCTTATGGTAGCCATCATTCTGTGGCTGTCGGCTGCCGCAAGCGCCGTTGTCGACAATATTCCGTTCGCGGCAACGATGATCCCCGTTATAAACAGCATTTCTCAGACCTCGGGTCTTGACATCTCCGTATTGGCATGGTCACTTGCTCTCGGAACGGATATCGGCGGCAGCGCAACTCCTATCGGAGCTTCGGCAAACGTTGTGGGAATTTCCGTGGCGGCAAAGCAGGGCCATCCTATCGGATGGGGTCAGTACTGCAAGCACGCTATACCTGCCACGGTGATAGTTCTGGTTATCTGTATGGTGTCGATCTTCATCAGATACAGCTCTCATCTCGTTTAAGTAACGGTGACGTTCAAAGGAGGAACTATGGAAAAACAACTTATTATTTCCATCAGCAGAGAATTTGGCAGCGGCGGTCACGTTATTGCCAGAATGCTTTCGGAGCGTTACGGTCTGCCAATGTACGACAGAAATTTACTTGAGGAGATCTCAAAGCAAAAGTGCCTTGACTCCAACACACTGTACAAGTACGACGAGGCAAAGCGCAACAAGCTGCTCAGCAGAACAGTCCGCGGTTACAGCAGCTCTCCCGAGGACAACGTTGCGTATATGCAGTTTGATTTTCTGAAGGAAAAGGCTAAGAGCGGCGAGTCGTTCGTGGTTCTCGGAAGATGTGCCGAAAGCATACTCAAGGACTTCGACGGGCTGATAAGCATATTCGTTACGGGTGACCTTGAAAGCCGGATAAGGCGCACGATGGAAAGGGAAAACCTGACCTATGATCAGGCCAAAAGCAAGGTTGCAAAGCATGATAAGACCCGCAAGGCATATCACAACAACTATTCGGAGGGCAAATGGGGCGATTCCCGCTTCTATGATATGTGCATAAACAGCAGCGTCGTCGGTGTTGAGGATACCTGTGCGACGATCGCGGATTTCATCGACCGAAAGATAAAGGCTGACAATAAATAAAAGTGCATCTCCAAAAGACGGCTTGAATAAACTTCACCGCGCTGTGTATTCCCGCAGCGCGGTATTTTTATGGCGGTTTATGAATTATTTTTTTCATATTTACCAAAAAAATATTATAAATGACTTGATTTTTTATCATAATTGTGGTATAGTTTAAGTAGCAGTAATTAATAAACTGTAATCGGAGGAAATATTATGAGAATACTTTATGCAGCAAGCGAAGCATTACCATTTGCGGCAAGCGGCGGTCTTGCCGATGTTGCCGGCTCACTTCCCAAGGCTCTTGTAAAAGCCGGACACGAGGCGTGCGTTGTCATGCCGTATTATGTCAACACCATAAAGCCCGAGCAGAAGGCGAAGATGAATTTCATCACGAACTTTACCGTGCCCGTAAGCTGGCGCTCACAGTACTGCGGTATTTTTTCGCAGCAGGTGGACGGAGTTACATATTTCTTCATTGATAACGAATATTATTTCAAGCGCGACCATGGTCTTTACGGCTATTACGACGACGCGGAGCGCTATGTATTCTTCAGCCGTGCTGTCCTTGAAATGCTCAAGTACATTGACTTCAAGCCGCAGATCATCAATTCCAACGACTGGCAGTGCGCGCTCATTCCCGTGTATTATAACCTCTTCTACAAGGATCAGTGGGGCTACGGCGGGATAAAGAACGTTTTCACCATTCATAACATCGGTTATCAGGGGCAGTACGGTCTTGATCTTGTTAAGGAGATCGTTGGCATTCCTCCGCAGAATGTCAATATCCTCGAATACGACGGCGATATAAACTTCATGAAGGGCGCTATCGAAATGGCGGACAAGGTAACAACCGTGTCGCCCACATATGCAAAGGAGATACTCGACCCGTGGTATTCCCACAAGCTCGACAGGATACTCAGAAACAAGCAGTACAAGACCTGCGGCTTCCTCAACGGTATCGACACCGATCTTTACAACCCCGAAACCGATCCTACCATTGCAGCCAATTTCAATGCCCGCTCTCACAAGGGTAAGGCGGCGTGCAAGTCCGCGATATTCAACGAGTTCGGTATGCCCGAATACAATATCCCTACGCTTGCGATGATTTCGCGCTTCGCTGACCATAAGGGCTTTGACCTTGTTAAGTATGTTTTCGATGAGATAATCTCCGTAGATCTTCAGGTTGTTATCCTCGGCTCCGGCGAAAAGCAGTATGAGGACTTCTTCCAGGAGATGCACTGGCGCTATCCCGATAAGGTGGGATTTTACAGAGGCTACAATCCTCAGCTCGCAAAGAAGCTGTATGCAGGCGCGGATATGTTCCTGATGCCTTCCAAGAGCGAGCCCTGCGGTCTTGCGCAGATGATCGCAGCGCGTTACGGAACCGTTCCGATCGTCCGCGCGACAGGCGGTCTGAAGGACTCCATCATCGACTACGGCGACAACGGTATCGGCTTTACGTTCCAGTCTTACAATGCGCATGATATGCTCAACGCGGTGCGCCGCGCAAAGAGCGTATATGATAACAAAACCGAGTGGAACAAGCTCGTTACCCGCGCAATGAAGGCGGATTTCAGCTGGGAGGCTTCCGCAAAGCTTTATATTGGTCTTTACAAGGAACTGTGCGGCGAGTGATCCGCGCGGAATGAATATTGTTATGCTGCGAGGTCATGCCGCGCAGCATAATAATGGGCAGGCAGTAAAACGTTTACACAACGGCAATAAATTTAAGGAGAAAATGCAATGGCATATATTTTAGGCGTAGACATCGGCACATCAGGCACGAAAACAGTCCTTTTTTCCGAGGACGGAACTCCCGTTGCGTCGGCAACATATGAATATCCGCTCTACACACCGCAGAACGGCTACGCGGAGCAGGAGCCCCTTGATTGGGGGAACGCTTCGGTAAACGGTATCAAGGACGTTATAGATCAGAGCGGAGTGCCTG
>CAMERU010000011.1 GCA_945935925.1 uncultured Clostridia bacterium
ACGTGAAGGAACACGGCTTGACGCTATGCGCCGACGGCTTCCGGCGGCTGATTATTAGGAAGGAGAAAGACATGGCAACACCTTATAAGGAATGCCCGCATTGCGGCGCACATCTTGACAGCGGCGAAAAGTGCGAATGCCGCGCCGAGGAAATCGAAACGGTGCATTCGCAGAAATGCACTTGCGGGCTTACGGAACAGGACGTTGAAAGCGGCTGGGAATGCCCGCTTGATAATCCGAACGAAACCGTCGAACATTGCGAAGATTGCGCCTTCGCAAAAGAAACCGATTGAAAGAGAGGATAAAAGACAATGACAATTAACGAGTTCGCGGCAGAGGTTCACAAGAACGCCGTTGACCACGGATGGTGGGAAGGTGAAAGAACGTTTCCGGAGATCGTGGCGCTTATTCATTCGGAGGTATCCGAAGCGCTGGAGGAATACCGCGACGGGAAACCGCTTCTTTATTTCCCCTGCAACGCTGGCGGCGTTTGTTGCGAAGAGGACGGAAGCGCGCATTGCGGAAGCCGCCCTTACGATCCGGAAAATCCGAACGCCCGTTGTTCCGCGCAGAGCAAAAAGCCCGAAGGGATCGCGGCGGAGCTTGCCGACGTGATTATTCGCGTTCTTGATTATTGCGCGTATGCCGGAATTGACATTGAAAACGTGCTGGAGGTAAAGCACGAATACAACAAAAGCCGCCCGTATCGGCACGGCGGCAAGAAGTGTTAATCATGGCGGAGCGGGTGAACCACCCGCCGCATTACAACGCGGGCGGGATTGAGTGTATCGACGCGCTGGAAGCCGCAACAAGCGGGCTTCAAGGTATCGAAGCCTTTTGCACAGCGAACGCGATCAAGTATTTGTGGCGTTGGAAACTGAAAAACGGTGAAGAGGACTTGCAAAAGGCGGTTTGGTATATCAACAGACTTATTCAACGAGCGGGCGCAGAAAGCGCCGCAGGAAAGGAGCTATTCAATATGAAAGAGAACAAACACGGCTTCGAGCCGAAACAGGAATTCACGATGGGCGGGATCGCTTGGACGGTCATTCAGACGGGCGCGGATTGGGTGAAGTGCATTGCTTCCGATTGCGTCGAGGAACGCGCCTTCGATGAAGGGAACAAGAACGACTTTGCCGCTTCTTCCCTTCGCGCCTATCTGAACGGCGAATTCTTGCGCCGTCTGATTAAGGCGGGCGCGCCGGAAGAAATGTTCGAGTATTTCAACATCGACTTGACCGCCGACGACGGCTTGAAGAATTACGGCGGCGATCGCGTCCGGATCGGGCTTATCACTTGCGAGGAATACCGCCTTTTGCGCGGCAACATTCCGGCGCTTCCGGATCGCTGGTGGTGGACGGCTACACCGGACAGCCCGATAAATTCTTTCGTCCGCTACGTCAATTCGGACGGCTCTTTGAACTTCAGCAACGCGTACAACGGCAGCAGGGGCGTTCGCCCGCTTTGCAATCTCAAATCTGAAATCTTGGTATCGTACTTAAACGGAGAGAACGCAGAGGAACAGAAGAAGCGCGCCGAAGCCGTCGATATGATGAAGCACATTGCCGCCGCGTGGGACATCGACGCGGAAGAGGTTTTCGGGAGGGCTGACGAATGACAATGTATCAATTCATGGTGAACGCCTTTTATATGCTTTGCGGCGTTGCTTGCGTCGCCGCTTCCGTTGTGATCGTCTACATCGTTTTGAACGTGCTTTTCAGAGCGCTTCGGAGGGGCGGCGGAAACAATGGCAGATATTAAGATCGACGAAGAAATGCTTTTGCGCGCGGGGCTTGGGATCGGCTACGCGTTCGCGCCATTCTTTCGGGGCATTTTAGAAGGCGTTGAAGATTACACGATCGAACAGGCGGCGCGGGAAATGCAGGAAGAACACGACGCACAGGAAGCCGAAGAGGGCTTGAAACGTCCGGTTGAAAAAACGCTGATCGGCGATTGCCGGAAGTGCTGGTGCGATCAATGCGCGAAGCTGGAACAATGCGTTCACTTACGCGAAGGCGCGCTTCCGGACGGGGTACGCCCGTTCCCTTGCGTCGGGTGCGCGGACGGAATGCGCTTCAAGCCTTGTGAAGAAGAACGGTGCGCCGACTTCGAGCAGGGCGCGGGATTTAATAACGGCTGACAAAACAAAAAAGAGAACGTCCGGTTGCGACGTTCCGGACGTTCTCTTTTCCTCTTACATAGCTGTAAAAGGAGCTATTCAATATTGAAATTATAGCATTTTACGGCGCTTTTGTCAAGGAAGGGCGGCGGGATTATGCAGAGGGTTAAAAGACGTATTTTTTCGGGCGTTGTATGTGAACAGGAAGTTTACACCGTATCCGATCGAACAAACATCAAGAAGGCTGAACCGCGAACGCGCTTCAAGGACGACGAAGAGCGCGCGCAACACCGGATCGGCATATCAAAGCGGAAACACCAGCGGCTGGTTAATGAAAACTTTTCGCCGCTTTCCTTATATAGTACGCTGACGTTCGACGACGACAGCGAAGTTCATACATTCAGCGAAGCGCGCAGAATACGCGACAATTACTTCCGGCGGCTTCAAAGGGCTTGTCCAGACGCAAAGATCATTATTTACATGGGGCGCGGCAAGTCTACGAACCGAATTCATTTTCACATGATTTCGGACGGCATACCGGAAGAAACGATCAGCGGCAAGTGGAACGACGGATCAGTAATCCATATTCGGCACTTGCGCGAACACAATTATTATAACGGCGTTGACTACGGGCAGGATTACACGGGGCTTGCGGATTACCTCTTCAACCATTGGACACCGGAACAGGGCGGACACCGTTGGAAGGCGACGCGCAATCTTCGCCAGCCGGAGAAGGAAGCGCCGACGCTTGCACTTCGGACGTATACGGAAAAGAAAGCACCGATCGCGCCGAAGGGTTACAAGCTGGTGGAAGCCCGCGCGACGAAGTGGGGCTACATATATTATAAATATGTACGCGAACCGGAGAAACCGAAACGCCGGAAGAAACGCGAATAGCGGGAACGCCCGAAGGGGCGCAATAAAAAGCCTTGTAAATGTGTAAAGTTTTACGACCAGCGCTTTCCCTTCCGGAAGATTGATTTTATTTATTCCCCGTCGCCCGCTTTTCAGAGATCACGAACGCGCGCATTGTCAAGGGTGCGAAGCACGGCGAAGCCGCTTGCCCTTGATAATGAAAGCGCGGGAGTGATAAAAGCGGGAAGGCGGCGGGGATATAAAATCAATTGTGAAGGATCGGTTCAGAAAACGGATCGAGGAAGCCCGCCGGATCGCCGATAGATTTATTCCTTTAAGCCCGTTCCCCCCAGCGGGGGGGCGGAGGGGGGAGAAAAAGAAAGAAGGTGAACAACGTATGCTTGAATTGAACAAGCTGTATAACATGGACTGTATGCAGGGAATGAAAGAGTTTCCGGACGGCTTCTTCGATCTTGCGATCGTTGATCCGCCTTACGGTATCGGCATAGACGGACAGAAGAAGCGCGTATGCGGCAATCCGAAGCATAACCGGAAAGAGCATATCCGGAAAAGCTGGGACAAGGCTATTCCACCGCCCGAATACTTCCGCGAATTGGAACGCGTTTCAAAAGCACAAGTGATATGGGGCGGAAATTACTTCGTTCCGTATCTCGAACAAGGACATAAAGGCTGGCTTGTATGGGACAAGGGGCAACACGGCTTGACAATGAGCGATTGCGAATTAGCATATACCAGCTTCGACACGCCGACACGCGTTTTCGTATGCAATCGCGTTGAATTGCTGAATGACGGGACAATTCACCCGACGCAAAAGCCCGTGAAGCTGTATTCGTGGGTTCTTTCCCTCTTCGCCCGAAAAGGTATGAAGATATTGGACACACACGCCGGAAGCGGAAGTTCCTTGATCGCTTGCTATCGTCAAGGCGGGCTTGATTACGTCGGCTTCGAGATCGACGAAGATTATTGCAGAGCGGCACAAGCGCGGCTTGAACAGGAACAAGCGCAAATGCGGCTTTTCGATCTTTTGGAGCAGGAACAGCGGAAGGCACAAATAACGATTTTCAACGAATGAAGGGAGGAAACACAATGCAGGAAAAAAGGACGCTATATCTTGCCGGAAAGATCACGGGCGATCCGTATTATTTCACGAAGTTTTACAACGCGCAAAAGAAGCTGGAGGAAGGCGGCTTCATCGTCGTAAATCCGGCGCTTCTTCCGGCGGAGGGCTTCACGTGGGAAGCCTATATGCGTATGTCCGGCGCTATGCTTGCAGAGTGCGCCGAAGTCTGTTTTCTTCCGGACTGGAAAGAGAGCAAAGGCGCGAAATATGAATTCGGCGAAGCAATGGCGCAGAACAAGCCGTTTTTCTTCTTCGCTGATTGGGAACGGGAGGGATCACAGAATGCAGAAAAATAAAATGCCCGTTCCGACGGAAGCGCAAGAGCAAATGACGCTGTTTTCGTGGGCGGCTATGCAAAGCGGGAAATATCCCGAATTGAATTTGCTTTATCACGTCCCGAACGGCGGGAGCAGACACAAGGCGGAAGCGGGACGGCTTCGGGCGGAGGGCGTGAAAGCGGGCGTTCCCGATCTATGCTTGCCCGTCGCGCGCGGGCAATATCACGGGCTTTACATAGAGCTTAAACGGCAACGCGGCGGCAGGACAAGCGATCATCAATCGGAGTGGCTGGACGCTCTTTCGGCGCAGGGCTACAAAGCCGCGCTTTGCTACGGCTGGGAACAGGCGGCGGGAACAATTATCGAATATCTAACCGGAGGTGGCACACATGACTAAAAAGCAAACAGAGCTTTCCGAAGAGTTGCGGGAAGCCGTATTTGAAGCCGCGCGCGCAGGGGCGGCGGAAGCATACACACAGAACACGGGGTACGTAAATTACTTCAAGGCAATGGAAACGTTGTTGTATAATTACAAGAAGCTGGCGGCGCTTGTAGCCGATGAAGAAGCGTATTGCGAAGTTGAGTATCACGCAGGACGAAAGACGTTTTCAACGACACCACAGGCGAAGGGCTTTATTCAGCGCAAGACGGAAGCGGAGATCGTCGAGGAAATGCGAGAGGAAAAACAAAAGCAGTTCAAAGAAACGAAATCCGGCTTTGACAGCTTGACACGCGCTATTTCTCTTTTCGAGGGGCATAAAGAATTCGTTGTGATCCGGCTTTACTATTTCGGCGAGGACATCAACGGCAATCCGCGAGAGGGCGGAACAGCGACGTGGGAAGAGATCGCGGAAGAGCTTTCCGACGCGGGTATTCTCAAAGAGATAAAGACGGCGCGCCGCTGGCGGAACAAGATCGTCAACGATATGGCGGTATGTGTATTCGGCATTCCGGCGGCGGTATCAGCGGCGACATACCGGAAAGCCGTTGACAAATGACCAAAACGCGACCAAACAATGCACCTTGTCCGCGACGCTTACGCGTGATATAATAATTACGCTGAATTATTGCGAATTGAATAGCGCGGGATAAAGCCTTTTGTGTGAATGCACGGAAGGCTTTTTCTTTTACTCTTTTGCACAGACTTTTCCACAGGAAGGAGGATAACCGCATGAAGCCGTGGGCGGAAAGGTTTTACAATTCGGACGCTTGGCGTTCATGCCGTGACAGCTTCTTGAAGTCGAAGGGCTACTTGTGCGAACGTTGTTCAACGCCGGACGATCCAGTAACCGCAAAGATCGCACATCACAAAACATACTTGACGAAGCAGAATATCAACGATCCATACATAGCGCTTTCGTGGGATAATCTCGAAGCGCTTTGCCAAGATTGCCACAACAAAGAACACCACCGGAACGACAAGAAAAAACGGTACGCATTCGACGAAGCGGGAAACCTCATATCCCCCCCTATTCGCTCAAAATTTAGGGAGGGTTCGACACCGAGGGCGGGAGATTAAAAATACTCCGCAGGCGCGCGCATAACGGGTGTACGCGTTTAAGGGGGTGTGGGTTGACCGGAAAAGGGGGTGATATTTATGGCGACAAAGAAGGACTTGACGAAAGAAGAAAAGATCAAGCGGGAGTTTTCCCGATTGAAGCGCATTTTCAAAGACTTGGATAAAAACAAGTTGCAGACCGTCGAAAGCCTTATCAAGAACGCGGCGTTCATGGCGGTATCCCTTGAAGAATTGCAAGAGATCATCAACGAAGAGGGCTACACCGTCGAATACCAAAACGGCGCAAATCAGAGCGGGACGAAGCAAAGCGACGCGGTGAAAACACATATCGCCATGACAAAAAATCACGCCGCAATTATCAAACAGCTTTGCGATCTTGTACCGCCGGAGAAGAAAAAAGAAAGCCGTTTACAGGCGTTACGGGACGAATAAAAATGCCCTTTTCAAATTACATTTACGAGTATTACGACGGCATTTCTTCCGGAAAAATAACAGTCGGCAAGTGGGTTCGCCTTCTCTATGAATACATCGTGAAGGGGCTTCAAGAAGGGCTTTTCACCTTCAACGCGAAGAAGGCAAACAAGGCAATTCGGTTCATCGAAAACTTTTGCCATCATTGCGAAGGGCGCACAGACCTTTTGAAGCTGGAGTTGTGGCAGAAAGCCGCCGTTTCCGTTATGTTCGGGATCGTCGAAGCGGACGGAACGCGCGTCTTTCGTGAAGTGTTTATTGTGATCGGGCGCAAGAACGGCAAAACGCTTTTTGCGTCCGCCGTCATTGCATATATGGCATATCTTGACGGCGAATACGGCGCGAAAATATATTGCCTTGCGCCGAAGCTGGAGCAAGCGAACATTGTTTACGATAACTTCTATCAGATGATTAAAAAAGAACCGGAGCTTTCCGACCTATCGAAGAAGCGCCGTTCCGATATTTACATCGAAGAAAGCAATACAGCGATCAAGCCGCTTGCGTTCAACGCGAAGAAATCCGACGGCTTCAATCCGCATTTAGTCGTGAACGATGAAGTCGCGTCGTGGCGCGGCGACGGCGGCTTGAAGCAGTACGAAGTTATGAAATCCGCGCTTGGCGCGCGCCGCCAGCCGATGATCCTTTCGATCTCAACGGCGGGTTACGAAAACGACGGTATTTTCGATGAGCTTATGAAGCGATCGACCGCGTTTTTGAAGGGAGGAAGCAAGGAACGCCGCCTTCTTCCACTGCTTTACATGATCGACGACGTGGAGAAATGGAACGACCTTGAAGAGCTTAAAAAAGCAAATCCGAATATGGGCGTTTCCGTTTCGCCGGACTTCTTCAAAGAGGAAATCGCCGTCGCCGAAATGAGTATGTCGAAGCGGGCTGAATTCCTTACGAAGTATTGCAATATCAAGCAGAATTCTTCCGTCGCGTGGCTTGATTACGTCGTTGTTGACGGCGCAGGAATTCACGCGAAGCTGGAGGATTTCAAGGACAGTTACGCCGTGGGCGGCATAGACCTTTCGCAGACAACGGACTTGACCGCCGCTTCCGTCGTGATCGAGCGGGACGGCGTTCTATATGCCTTCGCACAATTCTTTATGCCCGCAAACCGCCTTGAAACGGCGCAAGCGATCGACGGCGTACCGTATGATATTTTCGTGAAGCAAGGGATCGTCAAACTATCCGGAGAAAACCACGTCGATTATCGCGACGTTTACGAATGGTTTTCTATGCTTCGGGATCAGTACGGAATATATATCTTGAAGATCGGGTACGACCGCTATTCCGCGCAATATCTGATCGACGACTTGAAGAACGCGGGCTGGCAGACGGACGACGTATGGCAGGGAGAAAACCTTGCGCCCGTGATCCGTGAGTTTGAAGGCGTTATCAAGGACGGCAATTTCAAGATTGCTGACAATAACTTGTTGAAGGCGCACTTCCTCAACGTCGCATTGAAGCACAACATGGAAACGCGGAAGTTCCGTCCCGTGAAGATCGAACAGCGGGCGCGAATTGACGGCTTCGTTTCCGTGATCGACGCGCTGACCGTGCGGCAGAAATATTATAACGAAATCGGCGAAATGCTCAAAAATGCGGGGTGATAAAAACATGGGAGTTTTTGAAACTATCTTCCGGAAGCCGAAAGCCGACTTGAAGGCGGAAGGCTATTTCAAAATGCTAAACGGGTACACGCCCGTTTTCAGCAACGCGCCGGAAAGTATTTACGAAATGGAGCTTACGCGCGCGGCGATACATTCGTTCGCGTCCTTCGCTTCAAAGCTGAAACCGGAGATCAGCGGCACGGCGCAAAAGAACCTTGAACGGGCGTTGCAGTTCAAGCCTAATCCGTTCATGGATACATCGAAGTTCATTTACAGGATCGCGACGATCCTTTCGGTGAATAATACTTGCTTCATTGTTCCGATCGAAGATGAATTCGGCGGGCTGATCGGGTATTATCCCCTGCTTCCTCAACGGTGCGAAGTTGTCGAGTACAACGGCGCGCCGTTTTTGCGTTATACGTTCGGGAGCGGGCAGAAAGCCGCGATCGAGTTTGAACGCGTCGGCGTAATGACGCAGTTTCAATATACCGACGATTTCTTCGGCGAGAGTAACGCCGCGCTTCGTCCTACAATGCAGTTGATCCATACACAAAATCAAGGCATTATCAACGGCGTTAAAAATTCGGCTTCTATTCGCTTCTTGGCGAAGGTTGCAAATATGTTGAAGCCGGAGGACATCACGAAGGAGCGCAAGCGCTTCACGGCGGATAACCTTTCGGCGGAAAATCAGTCGGGAATGGTGATCTACGACGCGAAGTTTGCTGACGTGAAGCCGATCGAAAGCAAGCCGTTCACGGTCAACGCCGCGCAGATGGCGCAGATCAACGAAAACGTGTTTAACTACTTCGGCACGAATGCGGGCATTCTGCAAAACAAATACACGGAGGACGAATGGAACGCGTATTACGAAGGCAAGATCGAGCCTTTCGCGATCCAGCTTTCGCTTGTTATGTCGAATATGACGTACACGGCGCGGGAATTGTCCTTCGGGAACGCGATCACGTTTACCGCGAACCGCTTACAATACGCAAGCAATCAAACGAAGCTGAATATCAGCACACAGTTATTTGACCGCGGCTTGCTGAACCGCAACGGCGTTATGGACGTTTGGAACATGGCGCACGTTGAGGGCGGCGAGAAATATTATATACGCAAGGAATACGCGGAAGTTTCAGAATTGGGAAAGGAGGTTACACCAAATGCCAGTGGTGAAGGAACGGGAGTACCGACAAATGTTCCAGCCGTTGATGATCCCGCAGGGGACGACGGAAAAGAGGTTTGACACCGATTTTTACGTTGAAGGCTTCGCGACAACGTTTGATAAACCGTATGTTATGTACGAATACGGCGGGATCAAATATTGCGAAGTGATCGACCGGAACGCGCTTGTCGGCGCGGACTTATCCGACGTTATTATGCAATTCGATCATTCGGGTATGGTTTTCGCTCGAAACAAGATGGCAAAGAACAAGCCGCCTTCCCTGCTTTTAGAGCCGCAGGAAAGCGGCTTGTTTATTGCGGCAAATTTGAGCCTTACGGAAGAAGCAAAGCGCCTATATGCAAGCATTGACGCGGGCTTAATTTGCAAAATGTCGTGGGCGTTCACGGTATCAGAGGACGCGTATAACAAGGACACGCACACAAGAACGATCTTGAAGATCAAGAAGGTTTACGACGTTTCCGCCGTGAGTTATCCGGCGAACGCCGATACCGATATTTCCGCGCGTTCCTACTTCGACGGAGTGATCGAAGCAGAGAAGCGGGAGGCGTTAGCGCGGAAGGCACAAATCCTAAAAATCAAACTTATGATGGAGGTTTAACACAATGAGAATTAAAGAGATTGAAGCCCGTCTTGCGGCTATCAAGCAGGACATTGAAGCCCGTGGCGAGAGCATGACCGCCGAGGAAATCAACGCGCTGGAGCAGGAAACCACACAGCTTACCGAAGAGCGCGCCGGACTGATTGCCGCCGCCGAGAAGCGCAACGGCATTCTTGACAATATCGCGAAGGGCGCGGGCATTGTTTCCCGTTCCTTCCAGCAGAACAACGGCGACGACAACGCCGCGCCCGACGATCCCTTCGGTACGCCCGAATATCGTTCCGCGTGGCTGAAAAACATTCGCCGCCTTCCGCTGAACGACGCGGAGAAGCGCGCATTCAGCAACGCCAGCGGCGCGGGCGCAGAGGTTATCCCGACGCAGACCGCGAACGAGATCATCAGCAAGGTAAAGACGCTTGCACCTATGCTGAATGAAGTTACCCTTCTGCACGTCAAGGGCGCTGTAAAGTTCGCGATCGAAGGCACGAACAACGCCGCCGCGATCCACACCGAGAACGCAAGCATTACCGCCGCCGCTGACACGCTGACCACCGTTTCCCTTTCCGGTTATGAGATCGTCAAGCTGGTTCAGATTTCCGATACTGTAATGACTATGAGCATTACCGCGTTTGAAAGCTGGATCGTCAATATGCTGGCGGAAGCTATCGCCCGCAAAGTCGAAGATTTGCTTATCAACGGCACGGGTTCTTCCCAGCCGAAGGGCATTGAAAACGCGAACACTTGGGGCGCGACCAACAGCGTTACCGTTGCAAAGACGGGCGCGCTTACCGCCGCAAACGTGCAGACGTTGATCGGGCTTCTGCCTTCCGGCTATGACCGTAACGGCAAGTTCGTTATGAACAAGAAAACCTTGTTCACCGACTTTATGCCGTTGCAGGACAACAGCAAGAACCACATTGTAACCGTTCAGAACAACGCGTACTTCGTGTACGGCTATCCCGTTCTTCTGTCCGATTACGTCGCGGATCACGAAGCCTTCTTGGGCGACTTCAAGAAGGTTTGCGCGAACCTTGCCGAAAATATCGGCGTGAAGAGCGCCTACGACATCGACACGAACAGCTACAAATATAGCGGTATCGCGATCTTCGATTGCGCGCCCGCTATCGGCGAAGCCATCGTGAAGCTGGTCAAGGCGACCGCCTAAAGCGGGAGGGCTGACAAATGCTTGACAAGGTAAAGCTGGCGTTGCGGTTGAGCGGGACGGCGCTTGACGGCGAAGTTTCCGATCTCATAAACGCGGCGATCGCTGATCTTCGCCTTGTCGGTATCAACATTCCGGCGGAAGCGGGATCGTCCAGTAAAACGCTGGGCGATCCCCTTCTTGATCGGGCGGTTGTGCTTTACGCAAAGGCGGAATTCGGCTTCAATGACGACGCGGAGCGTTACCGCAACGCATACGATTATTTGAAGTGCGCCTTGTCGCTGACCGCTGATTACACCGAAGAAAGCGAGGGAAAATAAATGAGATGGGGCGAACAAATAACATTGATTGCCTTGTCTGAACCTTCGCCGCGCACGAACGAACACGGCTTCCCCGTCGCCCGAACAGAAACCGCGACAACGGTTTTCGCTGACAAGAAATCCGTGGGATTTTCGGAGTTCTACAAGGCGCAACAGGCGGGCTATACGACGGAATTAAAATTCGACGTGCATTCCTTCGAGTATGAGGAACAGCAGATCGTGGAATATCCCGTTTCGAGCGGGAAACGGTATCGCGTCCTTCGGACGTACACGCACGGGAACGGAGAATTTACAGAGTTGACGCTGGTTAATCTTCCGGAAGCGGAAGGGGGCGGCAACAATGGCGAAGTTTAACGTTGTCGGGCTGGACGACGTACAAGAAGCAATGCTTCGGCAAGACGCAATCGTTGAAGAAGCCGTGCCGGAAATGCTCAAAGCGGGTGGCGCAGTAATGCAGAAGGCACAGCAAGAAGAGATCAAGACAAGGTTCAACAGCAGACGAAGCACGGGGGCGCTTCTT
Organism: uncultured Clostridia bacterium; assembly: GCA_945935925.1. Classification (GTDB taxonomy): domain Bacteria; phylum Bacillota; class Clostridia; order Oscillospirales; family Ruminococcaceae; genus CAG-115. The sequence continues at coordinate 11,783 of CAMERU010000011.1, forward strand.
GCGTCCATCAAAGTATCCGCCGTGAAAGAGATTGACGGCGGAAAACGGGTTGAAATCTATCCGAACGGAAAGGACAAGCACGGAGTACGCAACGCGGAAAAAGGCTTCGTCCTTAATTACGGGCGTTCAAATATGCCCGCGCGCCCGTGGTTCACGGCGGCAAATGAAAAGGCGGCGGACGACGTTGTTTCGGAAATGCGCCGCGTATGGGAGGAAAAGCAAAATGAAGAACGTTGACAGCTTGTTAAAAGCGGAGCTTGAAAAGCTGGGCGTTCCCGTCGAACGCCTTAAATACGGCGGGAAGGCGGCTTGCTTTATCGTCTATCAGCTTGTCGTGGGGCGCGACACGTTCTTTTCAGACGATGAAGAGGGCGCGCAGGAATTCACGTATCAAGTACACGTCTATTCAAAAACGGATTACATCGACATTCTTCAACGCTTGAAAACAGCATTGAAGGCGGCGGGGTTCTACGCGATCGCGATAGACGCGGAAACATACGAACAGGACACGGGATATTACCACGTTCCCGTTGAAATCAAGTATATGGAGGTATGACACATGGCAACAATCGGTTTGCGCGATCTTTACCGCGCACCCATCACGATCGGCGCGTCCGGCGCGGAGGAATACGGAACGCCCGTGCGTATGGCGAAAGCTATTTCGGCGGAGCTTTCCGTAGAAGTCGCCGAAGCGATCCTTTACGCTGACGACGGCGCGGACGAAGTTGTAAAAGAATTCGTATCCGGAGAAATCACGCTGAATGTAAACGATCTTCTTCCGGCTGACCTTGCCGCCCTGCTTGGACAGAAGCAGGACACGGACAAGGTTGTTTACGGTTCTGACAGCGACGAAGCACCCTATACGGCGATCGGCTTCCGCGCGAAGAAAGCGGGCGGAACGTACAAGTACATTTGGCTTTACAAGGTCAAATTCGCGATCCCCGATGAAAACTACACCACGAAGGGCGACAGTATCGAATTTACTACGCCGGAGATCGTCGGACAGTTTATCAAGCGTTCCGACGGATTGTGGAAGGCTGAACACGTCGCAGAGCCTACGAACAGCGTGGCGGCGGCTTGGTTCACTTCCGTTCGTGAGCCTAACAACGCGGGCGGTTAATCGAATATCGAAAGGAGGAACGGCGGGAAGTCTGAAAAGGCTTCCCGCCTTATTCTGCTATGAGCGCAATTAAAGACGGACGTTTCCCGATCATGCTGGACAAGGAAAGACACCTTCTTTTCAGTCTGAACGCGATCGACGAAATGCAGGACAAATTCGGCGGCTTCGATCGCCTTGATACCGTGCTTTCCGGCAAGGACAGCATTAAAAATCTTCGCTGGCTTCTGACCGTGCTTTTGAATGAGGGCGCGGCGGACGACGAAGAACCGCTTACCGAAAAACAGGTGGGCAAGCTCATTCATACGGGCAATTTCGCCGACGTGAAAGCGGCGATCTTCAAATCCTTTTCTATGGGCAACAACGGAACGCCCGAACCGCCCGAACGGGACGAAGAGGAAGAGGACGACGAAGAGGACATCGAAAAAAACGCAACAGCGGGAAAGGAATAATCGACCTTGCCCGCCTTCTTTATATCGGCGTAACGCTTCTTCGCTGGAGCGAAGCCGAAGTATGGCGCATGACACCGTATAAAATTTTGACGCTTTTCAAAATTCATCGTGAATTCAATCCGGATCGTTTCAAGCCCGTTCCGAAAGAAGTTGATATTGACGACGTGCTGGGAGGGATATAAATGGCGAAAGAAGAGCAGATCAAAACATCAATCGACCTTACAGGCGAAAAAGAGTATCGCGCCGCTTGCACTAACATAAATTCTTCCCTTCGCGAAATCGGATCGGAAATGAAGCTGACGACGGCGGAATTCGCCGACAACGCAGACAGCGTGGAAGCGCTGACCGCGAAACAGAAGCTATTACAAAAGCAGTTCGACGAACAGGCGAAGAAGGCAGAAGCGGCGGAAAAGGCATTGAAGAAAATGCGCGATAACGGTATCGAACCGACAAATCCCGCATATCAGAAAATGCAAACAAATCTGAACAACACCAAAGCCGACATGGTGAAAATTCAAAAGGAAATCGACGACACTTCTAAAAAGCTGAAAAGCTCAAAGGTGGATTGGGAGAGCGTCGGCGAAACCGTCGGCAAAGCAGGAAAGGCGATCGGCGCAGCTTGCGCGGCTATGGGTGCGGCGATTGCGGCGGCGGGTGCGGCATTCTTCGGGCTTGCCGAAGAAACACGCGAAGCCCGCGAAAACATGGGTAAACTTGAAACCAGCTTCACGACGGCGGGACATTCGGCAGAGGACGCGAAAAACACCTATACGGAGTTGTATGGCGTTCTTGGCGACGACGGACAGGCAACAGAAGCCGCCGCCCACCTTGCGAAGCTGACTACGAACGAAAAAGAGCTTTCGGACTGGACAAACATTTGCACGGGCGTTTACGCGACATTCGGCGACAGCTTGCCGATTGAAGGCTTGACCGAAGCCGCGAACGAAACGGCAAAGACGGGATCAATCACGGGCAATCTTGCCGACGCGCTGAATTGGGCGGGCGTTTCCGAAGATGATTTTCAAGCCAGCCTTGACGCTTGCACATCGGAGCAGGAGCGGCAAGCCCTTATCACGTCCACGTTGAACGGGCTTTATTCCGAAGCGGCGGACAAGTACAGAGAGGTAAACGGCGACATTATCGACGCGCAGAAGGCAACAGCAAATCTGAACAGCGCTATGGCGGCGCTGGGCGCGATTGCTGAACCGATCATTACAAAGCTGAAACAGCTTGCGGCGGAGCTTTTGCAGGAAATAACGCCGTTCGTCGAGCTTATCGGAAAAGGCTTGACGGGTGCGCTTTCCGGAGCGGAGAGCGCGGCGGAGGACTTCACAGACGGCTTGCTGGGTATGGTTACGTTCGCGATCGAGAAGCTAACGGAAATGTTGCCGACCTTCCTTGAATTTGCGGTGAAGATGATCGCGAATATCGCAACAGGCATAGCTCAATCGTTGCCGACGCTTGTTCCTTCGCTGGTTCAGCTTGTAACGGACATCGTGCAAGTTCTGATCGACAATATCCCGTTGCTGATTGACGCGGCTTTACAGCTTGTAACAGGGCTGGCGGAAGGCATTATAAACGCGATCCCCGTTCTTGTTGCGGCGCTTCCGCAGTTGATAACCAGCTTGATCGACGGTTTGCTTTCCGCAATCCCGCAGATCATTCAAGCGGGTATCGACCTTCTGACGGCGTTAATTACCGCCCTTCCGGAGATCATCACAACGATTGTTGAAGCGATCCCGCAGATCATTGAAGGCATTATCACGGCGCTTACGGAGAACATACCGCTTATCATTCAAGCGGGCATTGATCTTCTTGTCGCGCTCATACAGGCATTACCGCAGATTATAACGACGATCGTTCAAGCGATCCCACAAATCATAAGCGGCATTGTAAACGCGCTGATCGGCAACATCGACCAAATCATTATGGCGGGCGTTCAGCTTTTCGTGGCGCTCATTCAGAATTTGCCGACGATCATAGTTGAAATCGTGAAGGCAGTTCCGCAGATTGTTTCCGGCATTGTGCAAGCGTTCGCGTCGCTGGGCGGCGAAATGATAAACGCTGGCGCAAACCTTCTTCACGGCTTGTGGGAAGGTATCAGCGGCGCGGCTTCGTGGTTGTGGGAAAAGGTATCCGGCTGGGCTTCGTCCCTTGTTTCGGGTATTAAGGACTTCTTCGGCATTCATTCCCCGTCAACGGTATTCGCTGAAATCGGCGGCAACATGGCGGACGGCGTGGGCGTAGGCTTCACCGACAACATGGGCGGCGTTGAAGGCGATATGACCGCCGCAATGGGCGGAGCGGGCGCGCTGACGGCGGCGGAAGCAGTAAACGCCGTGAACAACGGCATTATTGCAAACATTGAAGGATTGTCCGGAGCGGTGAACGCGATCGTCGAGCGGGTTATTACCGGACTGACGGCGCAAGCTCAACGTTTCAATCAAGCCGGACAGGACTTCGACAAGAACATAGCTTCCGGCATGGTGGCGGGTATCGTGCAGATCACGCAGAAAGTACCGCAGATCGCGCAAAGCATTATTACCGCATTCACGGCACAACATCAAAAGTTCGTAACCGAAGGAACGAACATCGACAAGAGCATAGCGCAAGGAATGATCGCGGGTATCCCGCAGATCACGGGCAAGGTTGCACAAATTATTCAGCCCGTTATTACCGCGCTTCGCTCTTACGTATCGGAGTTCACGGCGGCGGGCGAAGAGATGGTGCGCGGCATTTGGCAGGGCTTTCAAAATATGTCCGGCTGGCTTGAAAGCCGTGTCCGCTCTATGATGAGGGATATTGTGGCGGCGGTTGAAGAGGAAATGGACATCAATTCCCCGTCGAAGGTTTTTGCCCGTATCGGTTCGTACATGGCGCAGGGCTTGGGCGAAGGCTTCGCCCGCGAAATGCGCGACGTTGAAAGTTCGATCCGGCGCGAAACGTCGAACGCAGTTCCGGAATTCCGTTCCGGAGAGGGACGCGACACGCGCGGCGGCGGTACGCCTTCCGTTGAAGTCGTGCAAAACATCTATGCGAACGAAACGAGCTACGCCGAACAGCAAAGACAGGCGGCGCGGCAGTTCCGGCAGATTGCGCGGGAGGTTATGGCATGAGGACACAAGAAAAATTGATCTACACGAACGAGCGCGGGGAAAGCATAGAGTTTTCCCCCGCTTCTTCGTATCACGTAAACTTCAAGGACGTTACCGGACTTTCCGACGTGCGGAACGCTATTTACAGCACCAACAGCATGGGGCAGGACGGCGACACATACTTGGGCTATCGGATCGAAAGCCGCGATATTGACATCGTGGGATACATCAAGGAGCGGGACAAGCAAGCGGCGCAGAACCTACGCCGGAAGCTGAACCGCATATTAAATCCGCAGTACGAAGCAACGTTGACGTATGTTTTCGGCGACTTCCGGCGGGTGATCGGGTGCAAGATCGACGACGCGCCGATCTTCAAGCGAAAGCCGATCTTCGAGCAATTCACGGTTAGCTTGTCTTGCCTTAATCCGTTTTGGAGAGAGGAAACGGAAACACGCGAGGACATAGCAACGTGGATCGGCGGCTTTGAATTCCCCGTTCCGGACGGGCTGGAGCTTTACGACGGCTGGGAAATCGGCTATCGCCAGCCGTCGCTGATTGTGAACGTCTACAATTCCGGCGACGTGAAAAGCGGTATCCGGATCGAGTTCCGCGCGATCGGCGCGGTTACAAATCCCGTATTGCTGAACGTCGATACACGGGAGTTTATCAAGCTGAATATTTCGCTTGTAGCGGGCGATGTTTTAACCGTTTCCACGGGCTACGGTGAAAAAGCCGTGAAGCTGAACCGTGGCGGCACGATTACAGACGCGTTCCGCTATCTCGACGTTGATAGTTCGTATTTGCAGATCGCCGTGGGCGACAATCTCTTCCGTTATTCAGCGGACGCGAACGCCGAAAATCTCGAAGTTTCAATCTATCACAATAACTTGTATTTGGGGGTGTAGCGCGGTGGAATTATACGTTTATAGCCGCGATATGACACTTCAAGGGATCGTCGAAAAGATTTCGTCCTTGATATGGACGCGGCGTTATTGGAGTTGCGGCGAATTCAAGTTGCTTGTTCCCTTCACGGAGGAACACGCCCGCTTGCTGGTGAAGGAAAATATCATCATCAAGCGCGGCGGCAACGAAGCGGCGGAAATCCGCTATATTCACATCACGAAGAATTCACAGGGCATGGAGGAAATAGAGGTTCAAGGCAAGTTCCTTCTTTCATGGATCGGCAAGCGCATTTTGACAACGCAGATCATCACGAAGGACACGACACAGAACATTCTATACGCCATTGTGAAGCAGACTTGCACGAACGCAGGAGCGGCGCGCAATATCCCGAATTTCAGCATATCCACGACCGACGCAGACACCGGAAGCGGGCAGATCGACTATACTTCGGAGCAGTACGCGAACGCCCAGCTTGCGGCGGAAACGGCGGCGAAGGCGGCAAAGCTGGGTATTCGGGTTCTGACAAATGCCCGCACGGGCAAGCATACCTTTTCCGTTTACGAAGGGCGCGATCTTACGGCGGGCAATACCGCAGGGAACGCGCCTTGTATCTTTTCGCAGGAGTTCGACAACATCGTGGAACAGGAATACACGAACAGCGTTGAAAACCTTAAAACAACGGCTTACGTCGGCGGAGAGGAAAAAGAAGGCGTAACGCGGAAGGTTGCCGAAGTCGGCGGCAGTTCGACGGGGCTTTCCCGCGACGAAGTTTTCATCAATGCAACGGACATCGTGCAGGAATACGAAAACGAGAGCGGGCAGACCGTAACGCTTACAACGGCGCAGTATTTAGCGCTTCTTTCCGCGCGCGGCGTTGAAGAGCTGGAGCAATACGCGGAAACGCTTGCTTTCGGATCGAAGATCAACACGAACGCGAATTTGAAGTACGGCACGGACTACGATTTAGGCGATCGGGTAACGTGTATCAATAAGCGCTGGAACGTCCGCATTGACGTTCGCATAACGGAGATCGCGGAAACCTACGAAACCAGCGGCGAAGAAATAGATATTACCTTCGGCGAGAGCTTGCCCGCGCTTCTGACACAAATTCGGCAGATTACGAAATAAAGGAGGGCTTCACAGCATGGAAAAATCAAGTTTCTTCAACAGCGTTTCGCACGATCGCACGTACAAAGCGGAGGATTGGGCGGAATACTTCGCTTCGTTCATCGGGAACGGCGTTTTCCCCGTCCCTTCGACGGGGCTTCAAGTCGTTGCAAACGACGGAATGAAGCTGAACGTTAAAACGGGCAAAGCGTGGATCAACGGTTACTTCTACTTCAACACGGGCGATCTTGCCGTCGAGCTTGACACGGCGGACGGACAGTTGAACCGCATTGATCGCGTTGTCGTGCGCTGGGATTTGACAAACCGCGTTATGTCGGTGAAGGTCAAATCTTCTTCGTTCAGCGCGTCCCCTACCGCGCCCGCATTGCAGAGGGACGCGGACGTTTACGAGCTTGCGCTGGCGGACATCTACGTGGGCGCGGGCGTAACAGCAATCACGCAAAGCAAGATCACGGATCAACGCTTGAACACGTCGCTTTGCGGCGTTGTTGCCGCCGTCGTTCAGCAGATCGACACGGCGGCTTTTAACGCACAGCTTCAAGCGTGGTTCGCTGAATATCAATCCCTTTCGGCGGCGGAGTACAACACGCTTGTTTCGTATATGAATTCGCTGAAATTGCAGGGTAACACGCAGTACGAAGCGTTCGAGCAACACATGGCGGATTTTGAAACACAGGCGGCGGCGGACTTCAACGCATGGTTTAACGGCTTGCAAAACGTCCTTGACGATAACGCGGCAACAAACCTTCTGAATATCACGAACGCGCTTGACGCGCGCGTGGATATGCTGGAAGCGGTGCTTTTCAATGACATTACGACAAATCCGTTCTTGATCCTCTTCGATGATCTCGACGGCGTAACGTCTACGGGCATTTGGAACGAGAGTTTGCAGAGGATCGAATGCTGACGCGGTACGCTTGCACGGCGGCGGAATTGTCGTGCGTGATCGGAAACATCTTTGCGGAGCTTTCGCCGCCATGCGCGGCTTGCGGCGCGGAGGTATTGCAGATCACAGGAACAACGGTTACAGGGAACGCGGCAACGCTGACCGTTACCGAAGCGGGCTTCGATTTCGACGGGTGCGCCGACGATACCGCTATGATCGAGCGAATGCGGAAAGGACGGTGCATATATGCAAAGACCGGAGCGGGAGCGGAAAGAACCGACGGAATTCAACGTGATTGTGAAAGCGAAAGACCTTGTAAAGCACACCTTCACGATCACGAATTCGACGGAGCGCTACCCGAAGAAATACCGCTTCACGCTTGTAAACAGGATACAGGATAAAGCGGTGGACATTTACGAATGCGTCCTTGAAGCGAACGAATTAGACCTTCGGGACGCGCAGGAATACAGACAACGGCAGAAGCTACAAGCAAAGGCGCTGACCTATTGCAAGGAGCTTCTATTTTTCATAGAGCTTTCGCAGGAAATGGGCTTTATTTCTATGAGCAGTTGCGAATATTGGTCAAAACTTGCGCTTGAAGTGAAGTACATGACGACCGCGTGGAAGAAGCGGGACAAAACGAGGGCTTGAAAAACGTTCGGGGTACATCTTGAAACGCCTAATTCGTCGAACGCCCACAACGTCCGCAACGTCAATTCGGACGGCTCTTTGAACAACAACAACGCGTACAACGGCAACAATGGCGTTCGCCCGCTTCGGTGGACTATGTGAACGAGTAGGCACAGCCGAAAGCAGAATACCACCATCAAAGGAAGGTGTATCCCGTCGCCGCTATCCACGGCGGGGACAAATACAGGATCGCCGATACCGGAGCATACCGCCTTCCGGCGGCTGGCAAAGGTTATAAACAGCGAGGATTTTTTATTATGACAGACTTTGAAAAGATACACAGTTTTGAAAGCCTATACAATGCCTACCGAAAGGCGCGGCAAGGCAAGAGGTGGAAAGGAGCGGCGGCAAAGTTTGAAGTTAATCTTCTTGAAGCGCTGAACCTATTAAGCGCGCAGATCAGAACGAAGCGCTATACCATGTCCCCGTATAACACGTTCGAGGTATACGAGCCGAAGCGCCGCGTGGTTATGTCGAACAGCTACAAAGACAAGGTTGTTCAACATTCGCTTTGCGATAACGTGCTTGAACCGATTTTGACACGATCATTCATTCGCGATAACTACGCGTCGCAGGTGGGGAAAGGTACGCATTACGGGTTAGACAGGCTTCAAGAGTTCATGCGGAGGTTTTACAGGAAGAACGGAATTGACGGCTGGATACTGAAAGGCGATATTTCAAAGTATTTCTATTCGATCCGGCACGACGTTTTGAAAACCTTAATCCGCGAGAAGATAACCGATCCGGACGTTTTGTGGCTTGTCGATCTTATCATCGACAGCACCGAAGGCAACGTCGGAATACCGATCGGCAATCAAACTTCACAGCTTTTCGCCCTTCTCTACCTTGACGGGCTTGATCACTTCGTAAAGGAAAAGCTGGGTATCAAATATTACGGGCGCTATATGGACGACTTCTTTTTGATCCATCACGACAAAGCATATTTGCAGGAGTGCCGGAAGCAGATTGAAGCGTTCGTACAGGCGCGCGGGCTTTCGCTGAATGCGAAAACGAATATCTTTCCCTTGAAACACGGCGTTGATTTCTTGGGCTTTCATACATACTTGACCGAAAGCGGCGCGGTGATCCGCAAGGTGCGCCGCCGGAGCAAGAACAATATGAAGCGGAAGTTGAAGAAATTAGCCGCCCTCCACGCGGCGGGACGGATCGACGCAAAGACCGTTGAACAATCCTATCAAAGCTGGAGAGGACACGCCGAAAAGGGAAACAGTTATCACTTGATCCGGCGGACGGATCATTATTACAACAGCTTAATGAAACAAAAGGAGGCGGCACAATGTCAAAAACATTAGGCAGTTTGACGGTGGGCGCGAAGATTGAAGTTCCGGTTCTTTCGGCGTATCAATCGCGCTTCGGATCGAAGATCGTTTTCAAGATCGCCGACAAGAACCACAGCGGCTACCCGTCGAATTCCGTAACGCTGATTACGGAAAAAATCATTCAGTTAATGTGCTTCGACGCGAAAGAGCCGAGCAACAGCAACAGCGACCGGAAACAATACGGCAATAACCGCTATCAATATTCAAACATTCTGCAATGGCTGAACAGTAACGCGGCGGCGGGCGCATGGTACAGCGCAAAGCACAGCGCAGACGCGCCGCCCACAAACGCGAACGTATGGAACAATTACAACGAATACGACGCGTGGGCGGGCTTCCTTGCTATGCTTGATCCGAAGTTCGTTGCGGAGCTTCTGACAACAACGCAGACCGTCGCAAGAAATACCGTTACAGACGGCGGAAGCTATGAAACGGTAACGTCAAAAATGTTCCTTCCGTCCACCACAGAAGTGGGGCTTGCGAATGAAAACAATATCGCAGAAGGAACGCTTCTTGCGCTATTCAGCAACGACGCTTCCCGAGTCGCTTATCCTACGGCGCAATGCGTGAGCAATTCGGAGTACACGGACGCTAATTTCAGCACGTCAAAGGGCTGGTATTGGTGGCTACGAACGCCTTATTCGTCGAGCGCCCACAACGTCCGCGGCGTCTATTCGGGCGGCTCTTTGTACTACGGCAACGCGTACTACGGCTACAGGGGCGTTCGCCCGCTTTGTAATCTTAAATCTTCTATCTTGGTATCTGACAGCCCGAACAGCGACGGAAATTATACGGTAATCTACAATTCCGCGCCTTCCGCGCCGCCCAGCATTACCGCGCCAGCAACGTGTTACAGCGGGCAGAACATCAACATTTCTTGCGCGGCGGCGACCGATCCGGACGGCGACGCGCTGACCTATTGTTTCGAGCGCTCATACAACAGCGGCGCGTGGACACAGGTTCAAGCGTCCGCAAGCAGGACGTTCACGGAAGCGGTATCGACCGCGTGGAACACGTTAAAATACCGCGTCCGCGCAAAGGACAGCTACGGCAATTATTCCGCATACACCACAAGCGGAGATATTGCCGTAATTCATAACCAGCCGCCCGCGATTTCCGGCAGTAATGCCGATCTTGGGATCAAGCGCGCCGATTTCACCTATCAATACAGCGTAACCGATCCGGACGGCGACACGGTGAACGTTGTTGAAAAGATCGACGGAAATACAATCGCGACGAAGAACGCGATCACGCTGGGCGCGACGCAGACGCTTTCCGTTGCCGGAAATACCTTCACGGCGCTTACGAACGCAAAGCACACGATCACGATTACGGCGACCGACAGCGCGGGGAATAGCGCCGTCCGGACGCTGACGTTCACGAAGTCGATTGCGGGCTTCGTTATCACGCTTTCAGCGCCGCTGGAAGCAAACAGCCAGCCGACACGCGCAAATGTCAAGGTAACGCGCGACATTCCGGCGGGCGGCACGTTCAAGGTTGAAGTTACGAATAATCCGTTTGACGCTTCCCATGTTTGGGAGGATTGCACGAACGCGGTTGTTCAAGGCGTTGCACACGTTTTCACAAATAAGATCAACACGGCGGCACAGTACGGAATGAATATCCGCGTAACCGTCCAGCGCGGCGACGCGCTGACCGCTTGCTGGGTATCGGGGATCGGGGGGAATTTTGAATGAGCGTAACACACAAGAAGAGCGAAAAGCAGATCGGCGCGGCAGAGCTTGAAGCCTTGCGCGCTTCGATCATGGCGGAGGTTGAAGCCGCCCGCGCCGAAACCGAAGAAAGCATTATTTCGAGTATCCGCAATAACCTTGTTTCCCTTCCGGAGCAAGGCGAAGAGTGGAACGAGAAGAAAAGCTATATCACGGGCGACGTGGTAACGCTTGACGGCGTGAGCTACACGGCAACGCATTACAGCCGTGGAAAATCCCCTGCTTCAAATCCGGACAAATGGACGCGCACACCGACCGAAGAGCAGATCGGCGCATGGGCTGACCTTCCGGACGGCGAAGTAATCACGGAGGGAACAAAGGTAACGCACAACGGGAAGAAGTGGGTATGCGTCGCCCAGCACTTCAAATCTTCCGTCTATTCCCCGCGCGTCAATTCGACGAAGTGGGAAGAGATAACATAACGGCAGGAAGGAGGATCAACGATGGACACTTTCACAACGGTTCTTTCCGTCTTTTCTACCGTATGCGCTATCGTGTTCGGCTATATCGCTTTTGTTCGTAACAGGGACAAGGACAAGGAAAGCAATGTGAAGCACGACGCGACCGTTTTAACCGAGATCGGATACATCAAGGCGAACACGGACGAAATCAAGGCGGAGCAGAAGGAACAGCGAAAGACGAATACGGAGTTCGTAACGCGCTTGACCGACGTTGAAGCGTCGGCGAAACAGGCACACAAGCGGCTTGACCACATCGAAAAACGAATGGATCAAGCAGAGTAACACCAGCGGCGGCGGGGGCTTCCCCGCCGCTTCTTCATTGCAAAGGAGGGTTCAGCAATGAGCAATAGCAAACTTATTTCGTGTACGCTGATTTCACCGAACAAGAACAGCCCGCGAAATCACAAGATCGACACGATCACAATTCATTGCGTCGTCGGGCAATGTTCCGCCGAGAGGATCGGCGAAATCTTCAAGCCGACTTCGCGACAGGCGAGTTCAAACTACGGGATCGGCTACGACGGGCGGATCGGGCTTTACGTCGATGAAGCCGATCGTTCGTGGTGCAGTTCTTCGGCGGCGAACGATAACCGCGCAATCACGATCGAGGTTGCAAGCGACACAAAGCACCCATACGCCGTGAATGATAAAGCATACGCGGCGCTTCTTGATCTTGTCGAAGATATTTGCCGCCGGAACGGGATCAAAAAGCTGGTATGGAGTACAAGCAAGGACGACCGCGTAAACCACAAGAACGGGTGCAATATGACCGTTCACAGGGATTACGCGAACAAGGCTTGCCCCGGCGATTATCTGTATAACCGACACGGCGAGATCGCGGCGGAGGTAAACAGGCGGCTGGACGTTCCGGCAGAGGATCAGAAGCCGGAACAGAAGCCACAGGGCGACGCGAAGAACCTTTACCACGTACAGCTTGGAGCATTTGAGAAGAAGGACAACGCAACAGCGTTCGCGGCGAAGCTGAAAAAGGAAGGCTTCGATACGTACATCGTGCAGATCGGCAAGTATTACAAGGTTCAAGTGGGCGCGTTCAGCGTCAAGAAGAACGCGGAAGCTATGCTGGAGAAGTTGAAGAAGGCGGGACACGACGACGCTTTCATTACCTATTCCGGCACGTCCGGCGGGACATCGGCGCGGAAGATCACAACGGGAAGCAGAGTGCGCGTGAAAGCGGGCGCGAAAACCTATTCCGGCGGAAGCCTTGCTTCCTTCGTCTATTCCCGCGATCACATCGTCAAAGAGCTTTCCGGAAAGCGCGCCGTGATTACCTACGGCGGAACGGTTGTCGCGGCGGTGAACGTCGATGATCTAACGCTTGTTTAACACACGCACAACGCACGGTATGCGTTACACAACGCGCGCCGTGCGTTAATTGCGCTATGAAAGGGGACGCAATGAAAAACAAACCTTCGAGCGGGAAGCGGGTGGCGAAGCGCCGCTTCTTCAAGGCTGACGAACGCTTCGCAACGAAAGCCGTTATTGTGATCGCAATTACAACGGCGGCTTTCATCGTCGCGCAGTACGTTTCATTCCTTATCACGCGGCAGGAACAAACCGTTCTGATCGAATGGTATTTCCGCGCCGTCGTGATCGAATGCGGCGTAATGATGATGAAGCGTCTTGCCGAAGTAATCGTCGGCAGGATCAAGAAAAAAGAAAAAATCGACATAATAGAAAGCGAGGATACAAACAATGACTATTGATCTTACCAGCATTGCAAACGCCGTGATCGCTCTTATCGCGGCAATTATTACCGCCTTCGTGATCCCGTGGATCAGAAGCAAGACGACCGCCGCACAGTTTGAGAAAATCAAAATGTGGGTAACGGTTGCCGTCGAAGCCGCCGAACAGCTTTACACCGGAAGCGGCAGGGGCGCAGAGAAGAAAGCATACGTTGTTGAATTTCTGAATAGCAAGGGCTTCAAGATCGACGCGGAAACGCTGGATAAACTGATCGAAGCCGCCGTCTTTAATCTTCCGGACTACTTCACTATTTCCGGCATTCCGGCGGATACCGACAGCAACAAAGAGTAATTGACCGCGCGGCGGATCGCGCTTCCCCTTTCAGCCTTCCACCGCATAAAGAACAATCCCCCGTGCGGGCTTTCGAGCCTTGCACGGGGGATTTTTTTGTTTGGTTCATTCCTTCGGCGGTTCGACCGACGCTTCCGACGGCGCGGCGGTTTTCCCTTTAATGAGTTGATACAGCTTCTTACAGCCGACCGCAATTCCCTTGAATAGATAGTAATAAATCTTGTAAAACGCCAACAAGAAGAAGTACAGACACCAGCCCGCGCCGATAATCATATACCACATCAAATAGAACATTCCGGCGAAGAGCATAGCGAAGCACCACAACGGCGCGTTTCGCTTATTCACACGCACACCGAAGCCCAGCCGGAAACCGGACATCTTCTTCAATGTCTTTGTAAAGCTGACGAACATTAGAGCAAATCCCCCTTCTTAAATGTAAATTTTCAAGGCAGAATTCGCCCATTCTGACCTTTAACACAATTATACGCCAGTCATGCGCTAAAATCAAGAATAAAGCGGAATATTTACACACCGTTTGCAAATAATCAGAATGAAGAGGGATCGCGGCGGCAATGAAGATATATGATTACAACGGCAAGAAGAACATTTGCGGCGACCGATTGCGCGAAGCGCGCGTCGTCCGGCGGCTACGTCAAGAGGATTTAGCCGCACAAATACAGTTGAAAGGGATCAACATGGAGCGGGACAGCATAAGCCGAATTGAAATCGGTACGCGCTTCGTATCCGACTTTGAATTGAAGATATTTGCGGAAGTGCTGGGCGTTTCGGTAAATTGGCTTTTAGGTATAGACGAATAACGGCGGCGGGGTGATCCCGCCGCCGCTTATCTTTTATAGGCGCATAAAATACGTATTTTTTTCTTAAAACCTATTGACATATACGCATTGAAGGCGTATAATAGTAAATGTAAGGAGGACAGCAGATGAAAACAAAAGACCTTATCGAGCTTTTAGAACGAAACGGCTGGAAGTTCAAGCGGCACGGCGCGAACCACGACATATACGTGAAGGACGGTCAAAGGGAAAGCGTCGTAAGGCACAGAGAAACCGACGAAGAGTTAGCAAAAGCAATCATCAAGCGGCGCGGGCTGAAATAAGCCCGCCGCCACTTGACAACAATATAGGAGGTACGGACAATGAAATTCAAAAAGCAAGCGAATGTCGCGTTCTTTTCAAAGTATGTCCGCGAAGATGGAAAGTTCACGATTACAAGTGTTGATCGCCGCGTCAACGGGACTTTGAAAAACGTGTTCGAGGTAACAGACGAAGCCGGAAGCGTGATCGACACATTGCCGCGCCTTAAAGACGCAAAAGCAAAATACGCGGAGATTTGAAGGAGGTATTCAGAATGAAAAACGCATATCCTATCGTTATGACGCAAGGAAAAGAGTTCATCGTGGTATTTGTCCCCGATTTCAATATCAATACGCAGGGCAAGGACGTTCCGGAAGCGATCGAGATGGCGCGGGACGCAATCGGGCTTATGGGAATTGATATGCAGGACGACGGCGAAGCATTGCCGGAAGCGTCGAGCATTGCAAGCGCACAAGCCGAAGCGCCGTCCGGCGCGATCGTTTCGCTGGTTGACGTTGATTTCGCGGAGTACCGCAGAAAGAACGATATGCGCGTCGTGAAGAAGAATTGCACCATTCCTTCGTGGCTTAACTTTGAAGCGGAGCGGGCTGGCGTGAATTTTTCCGCCGTCCTGCAAGCGGCGCTTAAAAGCGAATTGCATATCACAAGCAGATAATCAGAGAGGGCGAAGGGCGGCAGAAATGCCGCCCTTTTGTCATATTCGGAAGCTGGAGGAAGGAAGAAT
>CAMERU010000012.1 GCA_945935925.1 uncultured Clostridia bacterium
GATCCCCTCGTAGCAGCGCGCAAGGTCCTTTCGCGTGTCAACATTTGAATACAGCTTTTCCGTATATTGCGCAAGACTAAGATAATTGTCCTCCAGCTCTGCCGCGTAACTAAGGTCATTCAGTTCGACAGCCGTTGATATGCTCTTGCTAAAAGCCTCGACGGCACTCCGCAGCGTTTCAACGTCGTTTTCGTCCTCAATCAGCCTTCTCGAGATGTTAAGGCTCTCGCGATAAAGCGGCGCCGCCATGTCGAACCTGCCCTTAAAGCAGTAAAGCCGCCCAAGATCCGTATCGCAAAGCCCGATCTCCTTGAGCGAGCGCCTGTCGCGGTATTGTGTATTGATCTGCTTTGATATATCGAGAGCCTCGCGGAGCTTTTTCTCCGATTCCTCAAATTTCTCCCCGAAAAATGCCGCCGCACCCACCTGCCGCAGATTTTCCGCATAGGTCATCATTTCTTCATATCCGCCCAACTCGGGCTTGTCCCGATATTTAAGGATAAGCGAGGCGTATTTGTTGGCGTTCTCGTAGTCGTATTTTCTTGTGTAGACATTGCTGACGCGCCTTGCCGACAGCGAATAGTCCCTTTCGGCGATCTTCCGCGCGTCCTCCGAGCGGACGTGCTCAAGACAGTATTCGCTGTATCCGAACGCCTCAAGCTCCATTTTAAGCTCCTCGTCTGTGCGGTCTGTCTGCCCGAAATAATATGCAAGACCGTGCAGCGCCTCGAGCTGATACCGCGCAAGAACATACCGCTTCGGTATCTCGCTCATGATCGTCCTTGTTCGGTTGAGAAGCTCCGCATATTCGTCCCGCATCGGCTCGTACATACTCTGCATACGGTACATCTCGGCGAGCTGAGAAACGGCTTCCAGCAGTTCGACGGCGTTTTCAAAGCACTTCTCGCGGTCATAGCTTTCCCCCATCAGCTGTTTGAATCGCTTCTGCCACCCGATGGCCGCGCTGATGTCCTTGTTTACGCCGTCGCCCGTGAGGTACATATCAACAAGCTTTTTCAGCGCCTGCGGCACTTCCTCCGCTGCCGAGGTGATGAGCTCTACCGCTTTCTCCGCGTCCCTCTCGACATCTATGCCCGCAAGGTATGCTATTCCGATGAGAAAATTATGCTGCGGGTCGTCGCTCCTGCTTTTGGCAATGTTCTCAAGGGAGTCTATCAGCGCCTGCGACAGCCCCTTTCTGTCACCCTGCTTCACGCAGTCGGGAATATTGCCGTACTGCTCGGACAGCTTGTCCATGTCGGTTTTGCACATTTCAACGGGAAGTATCTTCTTGTTGCGCTTCACTGCCTCGGGGTATTCGGTTGTGTGTATATAGTTCTCCTCGTTGACAAGATTCGGCGTTACAGCCATGGTGAAAAGATCGCTCTTCTCCAGCGCGTCCCTTATCGAATCGTTGAAATTTTCTCCCGGGACAAGGTATTCATCGAACCACACGGCAATATCACGCGCGAAATCGTTGCTGTGTATCATTCGCATGAGCTCGTTCGCATACTGCCTGTCCTTTTTGCGGTAGCTCAGGAAAATGTACGCGTCGAACGCCCTGCGCACCTCCTCCGCAAGCTCGCTGCCGATAAGCACCGAATCAATATAGCGCTTGAGCTTTTCATCAAAGGGTATCTCGGTCGGGTCGTCGGAGGCGGGGTCAAGGCACTGGATATCTCCGAGCATTTCGTTGAGCCTGCCGATATCCTCGGGACGTAGTTTCTCCATAATTATCGGCAGCACGGGTATGTGTTTTTTCATCGCAAAGGGGAAAACTGTGCTGTATGCCGCGTTCTCGCCGTACAGCAGGTCCCTTGTGACGATCAATACCACAAGCTGCATACATTCAAGCTCCGTTACATCAGCCTCGTCGGCGGGGGAATTGTAGTACACCGCGCAGCTGTTATGCCCGAAAAGCAGCTCCGCTGTTTTTTGGACGTACTTTTCCACATCTCCGTCAGTGCCCGCAACATATACGCGCGGCTTACCCTTCGCGTCGACATTACCTTTTGTTATATGCTTCAGCATCGGATTAACCTCGTTTCTCTATTTTGTAGCCCAGCGCGAGCACTGCCTTGAGCGTTTCGAGCGCAGTGCGCCTGTCGTATTCCTTTTCCTCCTCGGGAAGCTCGGAATACGGGACAAGGCAGGGCGTAGTCTTTGCATTGCTGTCCTTAACTTCGCCGTATGACCAGCCCTCGCTTATGCGGCGGCGCGCCCACACGTCATGGACGTTTTCTGCCAGCCTTTCGGTAAGGCGGAGCAGCTCCTCGTCAAGAATTATCCCGCTTGTGTCAAGCGGCTTTGGCTCGTACATAAAATTATCCTCCGTTCGGCTTTCCGCGCGCAGTGACCGCGCACGCTGCTTATTATGATTATAACACAAAATTTTCCGTTTGTATAGCCCCGAAACTAAAAAGTATTTTTTCCAAAAGCTATTGACAGCATATGCTCAATATGCTATAATTACCCTAAAATGAACGCTGTTCATTTTGAGGAGGCGATGAATATTAACCCCGAGATAACCTCAAAGGAAGCAATAATGCGGGTGTGCAAAGGGATAGTGTCGCGGCAGGGGCTTGCAGCGCTGAATATGCGCGCCGTCGCGCGGGAATGCGGAACAGCGCTCGGAACGCTCTACAACTACTATTCCGACAAGGACGAGCTTGTTCTCGCAACGATAGGCAGCATATGGCATGACATCTTCCGTGCCCCGCGCGGATGCACGGGCTCGCGGCTGTTCACCGAATATGTCGGCGGGCTGTTCGGGAATATCCGCTCGGTCTCGGGCGATTATCCCGGATTTTTCGCGGCGCACTCCGCAGCGGCGGCGGGAATAGGCGGCGGCAAAGCAAGAGAAGCCATGGACAAATGCTATGCGGAGATAAAAGAGGAGCTTCTCTCGGCGCTACGCAGCGACGCGAACGTAAAGCCCGCTGCTTTTTCGGGCGGGTTCACGCAGGAGGCGTTCATGAAATTCGTGCTGGACAATATCATTCTTCTGTTAAGTCAGCCGGAGCCCGATATAGGGATACTCACCGAAATTATCCGCAGGACATTATACGCCGATCAATAAGGCGGTACAACGGATATAGGGCGATCGGTTCCGACTTGTAATACGTGCGCGGGCGCTGTTTACAACGGTACTTATAGGATCTAATGCAATGAGAGGAGATCTGAAAATGAAAAAGTGTCTTAATATTTCGCTTATTTATGCAGTCGCGGCAATGGCGGGCGGCGTTTTCTACCGCGAATTTACAAAGCTCAACGGCTATGACGGGGTGACCGTTCTCGGAAAGGTTCATACACATCTGTTCCTTCTCGGAATGATTATCTTTCTTCTCGCGGCGCTGTTCTGCGCGCACTTCAAGGACCTGCCCGGGAAAAAGCTGTTCAGGGCGTTCCTGTGCGTTTACAATATCGGAGTGCCTGTGACAACGGTCATGATGGTCGCGCGCGGTGTTACCGAGGTGCTGGGGACAGAGCTCTCCAAGGGCGTAAACGGCGCAATATCCGGCATAGCGGGTCTTGGTCATATGATCGCAGGAGCGGGGATCGTACTGCTGCTCGTGTCGCTCAAGTCCGCCGCAAAGACGAAGGTACTTGAATGAGCAAGACCTTTTACCGTGTGAAAAAACGCACGCTTCTCGCGATAGCGGGCTGCGTTTGGTTCATCGCGGTGTTTTATACCGGGCTTGGCTGCGCGCTCGCGGGCGTTCTGTCCGGATATTTTTTGTACGATACAACACCGCAGCAAATGCCGAATAACAAAAAAGCGGGACAGCCACATCTGCCCCGCTTTTTCATTATGTGGTGACCTTATAAAAGCTCCCGAATATCCCTCAAAAAAACAAGCTCCGACCCGTTCGCCTCCGCATAGGCGATAACGGGCGCGCCCGTCAGCGCCTCTATCATGCGCAGATTATCCGACTGCATTATGTCCGAGCCGTCGTATCTGTTAAGTATGAACCCGCGCACGCCTATCCCGAGCGAGCGGGCGTATTCGCAGGTCAGCACGGCGCTGTTTATGGAGCCGAGCGCCGCCGCCGACACGATGACAATATCCAACCCGAGCATTTTAATGATATCCGTGAGCATTATCCGCTTTTCATCAAAGCGTATCGGGCAGACTATACCGCCGCTGCCCTCGGCGACGACGAACTCATGCGCGGCGCAGAGGGCATCAAAATCCGCCCTTATACGCTCCGCCTCGACCGGTCTGCCCTCAAGCCTCGCGGCAAGGTGCGGCGAAAGCGGATGCTCGTAAATATAGGACACGTTATCGTTCGGCTCGCCCGTTATCCCCGCGGTGCGGCAGACATGATATGCGTCGCCCGCCGTCAGCCGACCGCCGATCATCTCCGCGCCGCTCAGCACCGCCTTGTAGTAAACGGCGTCAATGCTTTCGCGCAGCTTTTTCAGCAGCAGCGCGGTCACAAAGGTCTTTCCGACATCGGTGCCCGTTCCCGTGACAAATAACCCGCGGCTCACGACAGCTTTACCTCGTAGCCAAGCTTTTTCACGAGCGCCGTATCGTCCGCTATGGTTATTCCCGACGTTGTGAGCATATCCCCCGTTATCGCCGCGTTTGCGCCGCTTTTGAAAATGCGCTCGCCCTTGTCGGGGAAAAGCCCCCTTCCGCCCGCAAGCCTTATTTTTGCCCCGGGCAGGATAAAGCGCCATATCGCCGCGATACGGCACACCTCGTCCTCGCTGAGGGTTTCGGAATTTCCGAGCGGCGTTCCCTTTATCGGGTTAAGCACGTTCAGCGGAACAGACCTTATCCCCAGCCCGCGCAGCTCGAGCGCCATGTCTACCCTGTCCTCCCACGCTTCGCCAAGACCCATTATTCCGCCGCTGCACACCTCAAGCCCCGCGCGCTGTGCGGCTCTGATGGCGTCAAGCTTTTCATCATAGGTATGGGTCGTGCATATGCTCGGGAAGTATCTCCGCGAGGTTTCAAGATTGTTGTGATAGCGCGTCACGCCCGCCGCTTTCAGCTTTACGAAATCTTCATAGCAAAGCAGCCCGTGCGACGCGCAGAGGGAAATGCCGCACTTCTCGCTCATCTCGCGGTAGCTTTCGCATATGCTGTCGACTTCCGCGCCGCTCAGGCGATTACCCGAGGTCACCACAGAGAAACGGCAGACGCCGCGCTTTTCGTTGTATTCGGCACCCTCAAGGAGTTGCTGCGTGTTCATTAAAGGGTATTCCTCGCAGCCGCCGCAGTAATGCGCCGATTGTGCGCAATAGCGGCAGTTTTCGCTGCATCTTCCGCTTTTTCCGTTGATTATCGAGCACATATCAAAGCTGTCCGAGCAAAAGTGCGCGCGGATATCGTCTGCGGCGCTGCACAGCGGCTCGAGCGGCGCGCCGACAAGCGCGAGAGCCTCCTCCCCGCTTATAAGGCGCCCGTTTTTAATTTCTGCGGCAAGCCCCGCGATATTTTCAGTATTCAACCTTAACATACCTCCGTCTGATATTTTCGGTGCGCTTTCCTATAAACGCCGCAAGCACGCACAGCAGCAGGTCGCACGGCATATCTATCGGGAAGCAGTCGAGGAATATCAGCCACAGCGTCGTTTCCTCGCCGAGGTAAAGCGTCGCCATGAAATATTCATAAACCAGACCTATCGCATAGGTCACAACGAACCCGCCGAGCGCCGCGACAAGGTATTTCCAAAACTTGTCCGCATTCAGCTTACGGCAGATAAAGCCGGTCAAAAAGCTCGCTGCGATGAACGCGACGAGATATCCGAAGCTCGGGCGGAGGACATATGCAATACCGCCTCCCGCCGCAAATATCGGAACTCCCGCAAGTCCCAGAAGCACATATGCCCCCACCGAAGCCGCGCCGAGCTTAGGTCCCAGCGTTATTCCCGAAAGAATAACAAACAGAAACTGAAGCGTGAAATAATCAAGGTGCGGAAGCGGTATCTGTATGAAAGCCCCCACAGCCGTCAGCGCCGCAAACAGCGCGCACAGCACAAGGCTAAGCACGTTCACTCTCTTTTTTGCAGCAGTGTTCTCCATTTTTCAACTCCTGTTCATCGTATTATTGATATCTCTCCCGACCGCAGCCTTTCTATGCCGTTTTCGGTGCGGACGATAAGGCTGCCGTCGTCGTCGATACTGTCCGCAAGCGCTGTCACCGTTTCGCCGTTTCGGATAAATCCGACGGTCTGACCGAGCACGGCGGAGCGGCTCCTGTATCTGTCGAGCAGCTCGCGGCTGTCGGCGCGGCGCGTGTATTCGATTATCCGCGATATTATCCCCGCGGCAAGGCTGTTGCGCGTCGCAGAGCAGCGCAGCGAGCCCGCCGTCCGGGATATCTCGGGCGGAAAATCCTCCGTCGTGACGTTCAGCCCGACGCCCACTATCACCGTTTCCGCCATGCCGCTTTCAATATCGCTTACCGCCTCGGTGAGTATCCCGCATACCTTTCTGCCGTTGACTATGATGTCGTTGACCCACTTTATCTTCGGCTCGCAGTCGGTTAGCTCCTCGATCGTGTCCGCAAGCGCGTCGGCGGCGGCAATGGTGGTGTAAACGCAGTCGGAAAGCGGCTTTTCGGGGCGTAGGACAACGCTTAAATACAGCCCCGTACCCGCGGGGGAATAGAAGCTTTTGCCGCGCCTGCCCCTGCCGTTGGTCTGGGCGTCGGCGGCAATTATCGTGCCGTGCGGCGCGCCCAGCATAGCATAACGCTTCGCCTCGTTGTTGGTGGAGTCAATGCTCCTGTACACCGTCAGCGGCAGCGCACGGTGCTCCTCGGGGAGAAGTACGCGTATTCCCTCCTCGGACAGAACATCGCTTTCGGGCTCAAGAATATAGCCCCTGTTCGGTGCGGCGGTTATACGGTAGCCCTCGCTGCGCAGCGCTTTTACCGCCTTGCTGACAGCCGCGCGGGTCACCCCGAGCGAATCGGCAAGCTCCTGCCCCGATACCGTTCTGCCCCTGTTCTGTTCAAGATAAACAGCAGCGTCGCTTTTGACCGACATATGCACCCTCCTTTTGTTATTCATTGGTTGACCGTTTATCATTATAATCCAAACAGCGCGAATTGTCAACCGATTTTTTAAGATTAGTTGACAATTCACTTCGTCGGTGCAATATACGATGATATTCCACAAGCCCTGCCCCAAATACTCATTTAAATCAAA
Organism: uncultured Clostridia bacterium; assembly: GCA_945935925.1. Taxonomy (GTDB): domain Bacteria; phylum Bacillota; class Clostridia; order Oscillospirales; family Ruminococcaceae; genus CAG-115. Next base: position 7,167 of record CAMERU010000012.1, read on the forward strand.
AAAGACCCGCGGAATGAAATGCCCGCGGGTCGTTTATTTATTTTGCGAGCGGCTTTGTCAGCCCGCGCAGCCATTCTGCCTCGTTTTCGGGGAGAAGCGGCGCTATCCTGTCGCAGACAAGCTTCTGGTAAGCGTTGAACCGCTCGAGTTCCCTGTCGGAAAAATACGCCGCGTCAACGCCGTCGGGATCGAACGGCACCATGGTAAGAGTTTCAAACTCCATAAACCTGCCGTATTCCGTGCGCTCGCTTTCGCGGCAGAGAATAAGGCTCTCGTGGCGAATGCCGAATTTCCCCGCGACATAAAGCCCCGGCTCGTCCGAGGTTATCATACCCTCCTCAAGCACGCTGTCCGCCGCGCTCGGGCGTATCCGCCAGTGTATCCTGTTGGGTCCCTCGTGAACATTCAGGAGATACCCGACGCCGTGCCCCGTGCCGTGGTTGAAATCCATGCCGTATCTCCACAACGGCTCGCGCGCGGTGTAGTCGAGATTGGCTCCCTTGCAGCCGTACATAAACTTCGCCGCCGCAAGGTCAAGATGACCCGCGAGGACGAGCGTGAAGCCCCGTTTTTCCTCCTCGGTGAGCTCCCCGAGAACGAACGTGCGCGTTATGTCGGTCGTTCCCTCGTAATAGTGACCGCCCGTGTCGGACAGCAGCATTCCCCGCGCGCAAAGCTCCGCATTGCTTTCCTCCGTCGCGGAGTAGTGCACTATCGCGGCATGAGCGCCGTATGCCATTATCGGCGCGAAGCTCTGTCCAAGGTAGCCCTCGCCCTCCCTGCGGAACTCCTCAAGCTTTTCGGCGGCGCTTATTTCGGTTATTTTTATGCGCCCGACATTGTGCTTGAGCCAATACATGAATCGCGTCACCGCTGCGCCGTCCTTAATGTGGGCAGAGCGCTCCGAGTCGATCTCGGCGGCATTTTTCACCGCTTTCATCAGCATTATCGGGCTGCGCATTTCAACGCGCTTTGCCCCGTCCGAAAGGGATCTGACGAACAGGTAATTGACCTGCGACGGGTCGAACATCACCGCGCCGCCAAGCTTCGCGACGTCCCCGTAAAAGCTTTCATACGGCATGATCTCAACGCCGTCGCCGGCGAGCGCACCGATAATTTCCGTGCCGAAGATCTCCCTGTCAGCGTAAAGCGCCGCGCCATCCTTTCCTATCAGCATATACGCAAGGAAAACGGGGTTATATTCCACGTCGCTGCCGCGCAGATTTAACGTCCACGCGATCTCGTCAAGCGCCGCAACCGCAAGGGTATCCGCGCCCGCCGCCTCCATTTTCCCGCGTATGCGTTTCAGCTTTTCCGCGCGGGATAATCCCGCGTATTTTTCGGGGAGAACGTAAACGGGCTCGGCGGAAAGCGGCGGTCGTTCCTCCCAGACCGTCCCGCCGATGTCCTCGTCAAATCGGAACGTGATATTCTTCGGCGAAAGCTCCCGCTCCAGCGCACGCGCCATGCCTGCGCGGACGGTACGCCCGTCAAATCCCAGAACGCTCCCCTCGGGCATTTTTTCGGCGAGATATTTATAAATGGTCGGAACGCCCTCCTCGCCCGATTTCATCAGCGCGATACCGCTCCCGCGAAGCTGCTCGTCCGCCTGAAGAAAATACCGCCCGTCCGTCCACAGCGCCGCCTCGCTTTCCGTCACGACAAGCGTCCCCGCCGAGCCCGTAAAGCCCGACAGGAACTCGCGCAGCCTAAAATGCGCGCCGACGTATTCCGAGCCGTGGAAATCCTCCGTGCAGATAATACAGGCGTATATCCCGCGCGCTTTCATTGCCGCTCTGAGCGCGCTTATTTTTTCGGGTACGGTCATCTCCGTTCCTCCTTTGCGAATATTTTTTCACCGTCCGAGAGGACGCTGCTGCCCTCGTCGGCATTGATCTCATACAGATAAGCGTCGCTTACCGTCAGCGTGAGTTCCCCTCCGTCCGCGCTGCGGAGCAGCACCTCGTCGCACCTCTCCCCGTCCTCGGGAAGCCCCTCGCAGCCGAAATCGGGCTCGATTATCCTTATTATCTTATATTCTTTCATCAACATTCGTCCGTTACTCTCCGAGCAAGCAGAATGCTCACCGGGCTTACCTCCGTGATATTCCCCGCGGTATATAACGGCTGCGCGGAAGCCCGCTCACCGTCTGCATAAACGATATGCTCGCCCCCAAGGACAACGCGCAGCGGTTCCTCCGTGGGGTTAACGACAAGCACCAGCCCGCCGCCGGGCATCTCCGCGAACGCGCCCTTTCCGAGGTCGGCAAAGGTCAGCCCCGCGCGTATCTCCTCCGCCGTCCGCAGGCGGAACTGCGGGAATTTCTTCCTCAGCGCGATAAGCCCGCGGTAATATTCCACCGTATCGGCATACTCCGCCGCCTTGTCCCATTTGAGGGAATTAACGCTGTCGGGGGAACAGTAGCTGTTGCAGTCATAGCCGTCTTTAAGAGGCTTCGAGCGCAGGAATTCCTGCCCTGCCTGAATGAACGGTATCCCCTGCGCGAGCAGCACAAGCGCCGCCGCCATTCTGTCAGCCGCAATGCGGCGCTCCTCGTCCGCCTCAGGCATTGACAGCGCGAGCTTGTCCGCAAGGGTGAGATTATCGTGACATTCGACGTAATTTATGCATTGCAGCGGGTCGTCCGTCCACAGCCGCTCCTTATCAATATTTATTTCCGGGTGGAACACTCCCCCCGCAAGCCCCGATTTTATCATCTCCGCGCGCCGTGTGTCCGCCGCGCCGTTCACATATCCCCTGTCCTCCGCGCTGAACACCGAGCCCTTTATCGCGTCGCGGAAGTCGTCCCCGAACATCGCGAAGCGCGGCACAAGGCGGGCGTTCTTCTTTACCGCGCGCAGCTCCTCGGGCATAGGAGAAACTCCCCCCGTCCAGCCCTCGCCGTACAGCAGTATGTCGGGGTTTATCTTCCGCAGGGCTTTTTCGCAGTCGTTGAGCGTATTTATGTCGATAAGCCCCATGAGGTCGAAGCGGAAGCCGTCAAGCTTATATTCCCGCGCGAGGAAGCATAGGCTGTCCTTTATTACCCTCCCCGCCATTTTCCTTTCGCTCGCAAATTCGTTGCCGCAGCCCGAGCCGTTGGAATAGCCTTTCTCCCCGCGGTAGTAATAATGCGGGAACGTCAGTCCGAAAGCCGACTCCTCCGCCGAAAAGCTGTGATTGAACACCACGTCCGCAACCACGCCCAGCCCCTTTTCATGCGCCGCCATGACAAGCTCCCGAAGCTCCCTTATCCTTGCGCTGCCGTCGTTCGGGTCGGAGGAATAAGATCCCTCGGGAGCCATTGTGAACCGCGGGTCATAGCCCCAGCTGTACCCTTTCTTGCACGCAAAATCAAGCACAGGCAGAAGCTGAATATGCGTTGCCCCCAGAGAACGGATATAGTCCAGCCCGACAGTCATTTCCCCGCAGGTCACGCCGCTCTCCGCAAAGGCGGAATATTTCCCCCTGTGCTTAAAATCCGCGCTGCCGTCCATGGAAAAATCACGGACGCTGAGCTCGTATATAACCGCGTCTGCGGGAGAAGCAAGCTTAACGGGCGCGCTGTTTTCCCAGCCGTCGGGCGCGGCGCGCTCCATATCGGCGATCATTCCGCGCCTGCCGTCCGCGCTGACCGACGCGGAATAAATGTCCGCCGTTTCGCGCGTCCTGCCCTTTATCGTCACGGAATAGGCGTAATATACCCCGTCGAGGTCGCCGCTTTTTTCATATTCCCACACGCCCTTGTCCGTCCTTTTCATATCTGCCGAAAAGAAAGGCGCCTTTGCCGTGCCGCTTTCGTACAGCCGCAGTTGAACGCGCTCCACGGGCGGCGACCAGACGCGGAAAACCGTCCCGCCGCGCGAATAGACCGCGCCCAATTCTCCGTCAAAGGCAAGCTTGTCCGCCGTTTTAAAACTGTTCCGCACCCGATACTCCTCCCGCATCTGCCGCAAAGCCGCGCCGCCCGTCGGGCAGTGCGGCTTGATATACATATTACCTGAAATACTTCTCCGAAAGCTCTCTCAGGAACGAAGCGCGCTTCGCGGTGAGCGCGCCGCTCTGCATACGCCAGTTCCAATTCCCCCCGACAGTCGAGGGAACGTTCATTCTCGCGCTGCCGCCCAGCCCGATGATATCCTGCATCGGCACTATAACGAGCCCTGCGGGGCTTGCGTACAGCCGCTTGATACAGCACCTGTTAAAGCTCTCGAAAAGCCCCTTGTCAAGGTAGCTTCTCGCCATCGCGCGGGACTTTCCGTCCGCCTCCCTGTACCACTGCATTATAGTAGCGTTGTCGTGCGTGCCGGTATATGCAACGCAGTTGGTGACATAATTATGCGGAAGGTGGTCGTTGTCGTTGTTTTCGGGGTTAAAGCCGAACTGAAGCACACGCATTCCCGGGAATGCGTGTGCTTCAGTTCGGGGTTAAAGCCGAACTGAAGCACACGCATTCCCGGGAAACCGGTGTTCTTCAGCAGCACCTTAACGCTGTCGAAAATATCGCCCAGATCCTCGGCGATAATGTTGACGTCGCCCAGCTTAGCCTTTACAGCGTTAAAAAGCTCCATTCCGGGACCAAGCTCCCATGTGCCGTTTTCGGCGGTCGTGTGACCGAAAGGTATCGCGTAATAGGTGTCGAACGCGCGGAAGTGGTCTATGCGGAGCATATCATAGCACTGCGCGGACTTGCTTATGCGCTTTATCCACCATTCGTACCCCGTTTTCTTCATTTCCTTCCAGTTGTAGAGCGGGTTGCCCCAGAGCTGACCCGTCTTTGAAAAATAATCCGGCGGCACTCCAGCGACGCGCTTCGGGTTGCGCTTTTCGTCCAGCTCGAACAGCTCGGGCTGCGCCCATACGTCCGCGCAGTCGGGCGAAACGTATATAGGAATGTCCCCGATTATCTGAATGCCGACGCTGTTGCAGTAGCGGTGGAAGCGGTTCCACTGACGATAGAAAATATACTGCACGAACTTTATGAAGCGTATCTCCTCTTTAAGCTCGTCGGTGTATTTTTCGACAGCCTCGGGGCGGCGGAGCTTGATGTCGTCGTCCCACATATTCCAAGGTCTGCCGCCGAATTTCGATTTCAGCGCTGTGAACAGCGCGTAGTCGTCCAGCCAGTCCGCCTCCTCCAGCACGAACGAGGTGTACCCAACGTCGTCCTCGAAATTCTCGAACGCCTGCCGCAGAAGCGCCATTTTAGTAGAGCTTACCTTGTCAAAATCAACATAGCCCGGGTCGGCGCCGTAATCGGCGGCAGCGCAGGCCTCGCGCGTTATATACCCGTTCTCACAGAGCTCGTCAAGGTCGATCATCAGCGGATTTCCCGCAAAGGAGGAAAACGGCTGATACGGCGAGTCGCCGTAGCCCGTCGGTCCTATCGGGAGCACCTGCCAGTATTTCTGCCCCGCCGATTTCAGCCAGTCGGCGAATTTCTCCGCCTCTCTGCCGAATGTTCCTATACCGTAGGGAGAGGGAAGCGAGGTTATGTGCATGAGCACTCCGCAGCTTCTGTTCATAAAATCATCTCCTGTCAGGACAATGCGCTGTCCTTATCTGTTCCAATATTTTCTGTCAAGGCTTCTGAAGCCTATTGCTTGTGATATGTGCTGCCGCTGTATCTCCTCGCTGCCGTCAAGGTCGGCGCAGGTACGCGCGACTTTAAGTATCCTGTCGTATGCCCTCGCCGTAAGCCCGAGCTTTCCGAACGCGTCCTTCAGCATCTGCTGCGCGCTGTCGGTCATGCGGCAGACCTCGGCGATAATATCGGGCGTTATCCCGCTGTTGCATTTTATGCCCGTGCCCGCAAAGCGCTTTGCCTGTATGTCCCGCGCTTTCTGCACCCGCTCGGCTATCGCGGCGGAGCTTTCCTGCGGCGTCCTTTCGGAAAGGTCGGAATATTCCACCGCCTTGACCTCGACCTGAATATCTATCCTGTCAAGCACGGGCTGCGATATCTTCCCGAGATACTGGCTGACCTTTATCGGTGTGCAGGTGCATTTCTTGCCGCTGCCGAAATTTCCGCAGGGGCAGGGGTTCATCGCCGCGACAAGCATTATATTGCAGGGGTAATTCACCGAGCCGCTCGCTCGGGAAATGGTTATCTCGCCGTTCTCGAGCGGCTGGCGCAGCGTTTCGAGAACGCGCCTGTCAAACTCGGGGAGCTCGTCAAGAAACAGCACGCCGTTGTGCGCAAGGGATATCTCGCCGGGCTTCGGAATGCTCCCCCCGCCGACAAGACCTACCCCGCTCGCCGTATGGCTCACCGAGCGGAACGGGCGCGATGTGACCAGCGGCGCGGACGGGTCCGTCATTCCCGCGACGGAATATATCTGCGTCGTTTCAATGCTCTCATCAAATGTTATTTTCGGGAGAATCGACGGTATCCTCTTTGCAAGCATGGATTTGCCCGAGCCGGGCGGTCCCAGCATAAGTATGTTATGAAAGCCCGCGGCGGCGGTTTCAATAGCCTTTTTGGCTGCGAACTGCCCCATTACCTCCGAAAAATCCTCCGTGAACAGCGACGCTGCGGGGTCGGGAATATATTTCGGCTCGGGAGAAAGCCCGCTGCCGCCTTTGAGAAATGTCAGTATCTGCGAGATGTGCTCCGCGCCGTAAACCTCTATCCCGTCGGCGACGGACGCCTCGCGCGCGTTGCGCTTAGGGAGGAAAACGCGCTTTATGCCGTCGCGCGCAGCGTTGAGCGTCATGCTGAGCGCGCCGTTAACGGGCGCAAGCTCGCCGTTCAGCGAAAGCTCTCCGATAAACGCGCAGCCGTCCGTGTCGGCTTCGATAAGACCGCCCGCTTTCATCAGCGCGATAATTATCGCAAGGTCAAACACCGAACCGACCTTTCTTACTCCCGCAGGGGCAAGGTTCACGGTTATCCTGCCGACAGGCAGCTTCATTCCGAGCTGACCGAAAACGGAGCGTATCCTCGCCTTGCTTTCCTGAACGGCAATATCGGGCATTCCGACTATATCAAAGCTGGGAGTGCCCGTCGAAACGCTCGCCTCGGCGGTAACATGAAACGCATTGAGTCCGAAAAGACCGACGCTGTTTACCCTGCTGAACATTTTCTCACATCATTCCTTTTTATTTGACATTAACATATTATGATTATAGCATATGCAGAACAAAAAAACAATAGCGCCAATTCATATTTTTCGTAAAATTTTCACGTTTTCACCGCAATATATAGTTGAAATAGGCAGCGTTTTGTGTTATAATTAATGATGTATGATTATGTATCGGGCAACACCGCACCATTATTGCCGTGCCTGCCCTTGACGATAAACAAGAGGATAATACATGGAACAGGAAACGGAAATCAAAATCATCTACGGCAGAAACGCCGTAACCGAAGCGCTCGGCTCTGACGCGGATATCGACACGGTGTTCGTGCAGAAAGGGCTGTCGCTCGGGAAGGTGATCCCGCTCGCAAAACAGCGCGGCGCGGTCATCAAGGAAGTAAGCGACGAAAAGCTCACCGCTATGGCGGGAACGCCCAAGCACGGCGGCGTTGCGGCACAGCTTGCCGCCTGCTCATATTCCACCGTCGAGGATATCCTTGCGGTGTCAGAGCAGAAAGGGCTGCCGCCGTTCATCGTCATCTGCGACGAGATCGCCGACCCGCATAATCTCGGCGCAATAATAAGGACGGCAGAGGCGGCGGGTGCAGACGGGGTGATAATCCCGAAGCGCCGCAGCGCGTCGCTCAATGCAACGGTATTCAAAACCTCCGCAGGCGCGGCGGCATGGATAAAGGTCGCGAGGGTGTCAAACCTTGTGGACACGATGAAGCAGCTCAAGGAAAACAACGTGTGGATATACGGCATGGAGGCGGACGGTACGCCCTACGATAAGGCTGACCTCAGCGGCGGCACGGCTATCGTGGTCGGCTCGGAGGGTTTCGGGCTGGGCAGGCTCGTCCGCGAAAACTGCGACATGGTGCTGTCGCTGCCGATGAACGGAAAGGTAAACTCGCTCAACGCGTCGGTTTCCGCCGGGATACTGATGTACGAGGTTATAAAGCACCGAAAATAATTTATGGGAGAAATAAAGAATGGCTGACGATAAATACAGCATAGACGACATTCTCGCCGAGGTGGACAAAAAACGCCGAGGCTCGTCCGACTCCGAAAGCAGCGGCGGCTACAACGGCAGCGTTACCGAAATAATAGGCGGGAACGAGATAGAACAGGCTCTGCGCGCTCAGAAAAGCAAGCGCAGCGCCGACGGCTCCGAAATCGGCTCCGGCTACAACGGCAGCGTCACCGAAATAATCGGCGGGAATCTGACCGACAAGTCCGCAGGCGCCCGCAAAAGCAAGAGCGGCGCCGAGGACAGCTCCGCGAAAAACAGCGAAAGCGAAGCGGAAAAGGCTCCCCGCGCCCGCAAAAACAGACGCGGCGACGACGGCTCTGCCCTTGCCGCAAAGCAGCGCAGCGAGGAAGAGGTCAACGAGCGCCGCTCGGCAGAGATAAGCGCCGCAGCGGACAAGGCAAAGAAGAAGCACCTCTCCGAGCTGAAGCGCGCCGACGAGCCCGGCGAAGAAACGCCCCCCAAGCCGTCCCGCAGCGGCAAAAAGGAGAAAAAGGGCACTCCCGTGCAGCCCGAAAGCGAATATGTAAAGCCGTTCGTCAAGCCCGACGTTGCGGAGGAGGACGACATCATCTTCCATACCCGCGGCGACCTTGTTACAACGGAAACGATGCAGCTGAGAAAGCAGCAGCGCATCGAGGAAATAAACCGCGCACTCCTCAAGGCGGACAGAGAAGCCGAGACCCCCGATGAAATGCTCGACTCGCTCAACCCCATGGATTCGCGCGCAAAGGCGGCGGAAGAGCTCCGCAGCGCCCCCTCTGCCGATTACAGCGACACTCTCGCCGTTGCGGGGAACGACCTAAAGCGCATGGCGAACGGCGAGGAACGCGTTAAGGAATATTCGCCCGTTACCTCCCGCAGGAAATCGGACGGCGTAAACGCGGGCAGCCGCGCCGACGCGGTGCTTTTCACGCCCGCGGCAAGGCAGCGCCGCGCCGAGGAGTCGCTTGTCGACGCACTCAACGAGCAGGTCAGAAAGCAGCAGGAGGAAAACCCCGAGCCTACCGTTACCCTGAGCGACCTTGAAGCGCAGAAGCACCCCGACCTCAAGCTTAACATCAGCGACAGCCAGTTCATAGACACCTCCGCGTTTAATCGTGAAGAAGAGGACGCGATAGAAGCGGTAAAGGCGGCAGACGAGCTTGCGCAGAAAAAGAAGCGCAAGATATCCAACTTCATTCTTGAGGACATTGAGCACGATGTCAGCGAGGGCGAAAGCGACGAGGAAGAGGACGACGATTACGACGAGGAGGAAGAGGAGATCGACCTCGACGACGAGAACGTTATCCGCGACCGCCTCATGCGCGCCTCAAAGGGACTTGTCAGCAGGCTGGTTATTCTCGCGCTGCTGTTCTGCGCGGCGCTTTTCATCGCACTGGTTAATCAGTTCAACTGGGATCTCGGATTTGTCAGTAATATAATCAGCAAGCGCGCCAACCCCGATTACTACCTCTATTCGTTCCTCACGATAGGAATACTGAGCTTCGCGGCGTGCTCGAGCGTTATCTCGAACGGCTTCGCGCGGCTCGTCAAGCTCCGCCCCGACGCGGACACGCTTTGCGCGCTGTGTCATGTGACGGCTATCGCGGCGCTTATCCCCTACCTTTCCCTTGAGGAATATATACAGCGCGGGCGCTCCCATGTTTACCTTATGGTGTCGCTCGCCGCGCTCTGCTTTAACACGATATCAAAGCTCTGCACCGTCAGGGCTGCGCAGCGCAATTTCGCCTTTGTTTCCGGCGACGCCGCGAAATACACTGTTCAGCGCGTCGACGACGAGGGCGCTTCGGCACTCGTCAAGGGAGAGATCTCCGGAATGCCCGCGGCGGCTTCCATGAGGAAAACGGAGTGCCTCTGCGACTTCATTATCTCGACCTACTGCGAGGACGCCTCCGACAGGATATCCCGCATTATCACACCGATAACGATATGCGCCGCGATCGCTGCGGGTCTTGCCGCGTTCCTCATGGGCGAGAGCCAGTATGTCATGAACAACGTTTCATGGGCTTGCACGGCGGCAACGGCTATCTTCTCCATAGGCGCGGCGTTCAGCGGCTCTATGACGGTAACGCTGCCCATGCTCGCCGCTTCAAAGCAGCTCACCGCGAAAAACGCTGCTATACTCGGTTACAGCGCCGCTGAATCCTTCAGCGACACAAACTCCGTGCTCGTTGAGGCGGATACGCTTTTCCCCGCCGCTTCGGTAAAAATAAAGAATATCTGGAACTACAACAAGCACCACAACGGCAGCACCGCAAAGGTGCCGATAGACGACGCGATAATCTATGCGGCAAGCCTTGCCTCCGCAACGGGAAGCGTGCTTTCCGAGGCGTTCTTCGGAATGCTGAACAACAAGAGCGAGCTGCTCAAGCCCGTAAGCGGCTGCGTTTATGAAAACAATCTCGGCGTTATGGGCTGGATAGACCGCCGCAGAGTGCTGCTCGGCAACCGCGAGCACATGAAGTCGCATCAGATAGTCGTCCCCGACATGAAAAAGGAACAGGCGGCTAACAAGGACGGAAACGAGGTCATTTACCTCGCAGTCGGCGGGGAGGTCTGCCTGCTGTTCTTCGTTGAGCTCACCGCTAACAGGCAGGTAAAACAAAGCGTGCGCAAGCTCGCCCGCCACGGCGTTGACCTCATCATAAAGACCGTCGACGGCATGATAACCCCCTCCGCGATATCCGAGCTTTTCGACATTGAGGCTTCGTCTGTCCACATTATCCCGTTCGAGCTGCACGAGCAGTTCATCGAACAGACCAAATTCACTCCGCAGGGCAGCGCCGCAGTATGCTGCAACGGAACATTTTCCGCTTTCGCAGAGGCGATAAGCGCCGCAAAGAACCTGCGTCAGAGGATCTCCTTCGGCTGTATCATGCAGACGGCGGGCATTCTGCTCGGATTTTTGCTTGCGGTGATTTTCGTGCTGTTCACCAATTATTCAATGTTCAACTGCTTCTTCATTCTGTTATACAACATCGCGTGTATGCTGCTCACGTTCGGCGTTCAGGCGCTGCGCAGGATATCATGACGGCTGACGAGGAGTATATGACAAGGGCGCTGGAGCTTGCGGAAAAGGCGGGCTCAATGGGCGAGATACCCGTCGGCGCGATAGTCGTCGACCCCGACGGGAATATCATCGGCGAGGGCTATAACCTCCGCGAGCACACCAACTCCCCCACCGCCCACGCGGAGATAATAGCCATCGAACAGGCGGCAAAGCGCCTCGGCTCCTGGCGGCTGACAAACTGCACGCTTTATGTAACGCTTGAGCCCTGCCCAATGTGCGCGGGGGCGGTCATGAACGCGCGGCTGAAACGGCTGGTTTACGGCGCATTTGACGACAAAAACGGCGCGTGCGCTTCGGTGGCTGCGCTTTTCGACGAGAAATTCACACATATTCCGTTCGTCCGCAGCAGGGTGCTTCAGGAACGCTGCGGGGCGGTGCTGACGGAATTTTTTAACAAGCTCAGACTGTCGTAATAACACTGCAAAGGACATAATTCATTAATGAACAAATATCAGACTCTGGCGAGCAACACCATTGTTCTGGCGATAGGTCAGTTCAGCTCCAAGCTGCTTGTGTATTTCATGCTTCGATTTTACACAAGTATGCTCGGGACGGACGGCTTCGGTGATGTCAACAATATCATCAACGCCTCCGCCCTGCTTATTTCCGTTGTAACGCTTTCCATCAGCGAGGGCGTTCTTCGTTATGCCCTCGACAAGGCGAACAACGGAAAAATGGTCTTTTCCATCGGCATTAACGTCGCGGTGTGCGGGCTTGTGCTGTTCGCGGCGGCGGTGCCTCTCGTCGGACTTATACCCATGCTGAAGGGCTACGAGTGGATGATATTCGCCTATGTCTGCACCGGAAGCATAAAAGGTATCTGCGGCATTTACGTCCGCGCAAGCGGCAGAGTGGGGCTTTTTGCGGTAGACGGTATTATCACTACCGTTTCCATGGTATTGTATAACCTCCTTTTACTCGGGGTTTTCAAAATGGGCGTTCCGGGTTATGTCCTCTCGGTATTGCTCGGCGACCTCACCTCCATCATATTCCTCACGTTCACCGCGAAGCTGTACAAAACATACCGCCCGTTCGGCAACGACAGGGCTCTTTACCGCAGTATGCTGCGGTACAGTATCCCGCTCATGCCTACCTCGGTAATGTGGTGGATCGTTAACGTTTCCGACACCTTCATGATAACAAGTATTCTCGGGAGCAGCGCGAACGGTATTTATTCCTTTGCCTACAAATTCCCGAATCTTGCGGCGATAGTCGTCGGGATATTCTCGCAGGCATGGCATATGTCCGCCATAACAGAGCGAAATTCCCGCACGATTTCTAATTTCTACACCAATATATTCAGCATGATGCAGACCGTCATGTTCCTTGCCGCGTCGGGGATAATGCTGGTGCTGCGCCCGATAATAATGCCTTTTTTCGGCAGCGAGGACTTTCAGTCGGCGTATTTTTATGTTCCGCTGCTGCTGTGCGCGGTAATATTTCAGAGCTTCAACAACTTCCTGAGCTCGATATACGAGGCGAGCAAAAAAACGAGCCACGCGCTCATCAGTTCAATAATAGGCGCCGCCGTGAATATCGCGCTTAATCTGCTGCTGATTAATCTTATAGGAATAATCGGCGCGGCGATCGCGACGCTTGCAAGCTATGTAATAGTGTTTATTTTCCGCATAAACGACACCAAGAAGTACCTGTATATGAAGGTCTTCTGGGCGAAAATCGCAGTCAACCTTGTTCTCATCGCGGGAATGTCCGCGTCGGTAATGTTCCTTGAATACGGGCTGCTGCAAAATCTCATCAACTGCGTTATATTCATAATTATCGTCGCGTTGAATTTCACGACCTGCATAAGCGCGATAAAGCTTATTCTCAACAAAAAAGGCGGCAGAAAAGCGCCGCAGGAGGGTAAATGATATGAAACAGTTTCTCGAAATAGGCAAGATAGTCGCCGTTCAGGGAATACGCGGCGAGGTGCGCTGTCAGTATTACTGCGACAGCCCCGAGGTGCTGTGCGACTTCGACACGCTCTACCTCGACAAGGGAAAGACCCCCGTCACGATCGCCCGCGCTTACCCCCACAAAAACATTGTAGTCATGAAATTCGACGGGGTTAACACCATTGAAGAAGCGCAGCCCTATATCGGAAAGCTCCTCTACCTCAACCGCGACGACGCCGAGCTTGAGGACGGGCTTTATTTTATTCAGGACATAATCGGGCTGACCGTCATCGACGCGGACAACGGCAAGGTCTACGGCAAGATAACCGACGTTTATCAGAACGGCGCGAGCGACGTGTATTCCATGCGCCAGCCCGACGGCTCGGAGCTTATGTTCCCCTGCATTGACGAGGTAGTTATCGAAACGGACATTGAGGGCGGAAAAATGCTCATCAGACCGCTCCCCGGGCTGTTTGAGGACATGGAGAACGGCGATGCGGATTGATATTGCAACGCTGTTCACCGATATGTGCGACAGCGTTCTCGGCGAGAGTATAATCGGGCGCGGCATAAAAAACGGATTTATCGAGATATACACCCACGATATACGAAAATACACCGAGAACAAGCACCGCCGCGTTGACGACAAGCCATACGGCGGCGGCACGGGCATGGTAATGCAGGCGCAGCCTGTCTACGACTGCGTGAGCGCAATAATCGCGCAGCACAAGACCCGCCCGAGGATAATCTATATGTCCCCGCAGGGGCAGGTGCTGACGCAGGCAAAGGTGCGTGAGCTTGCCGCCGAAGACGGGCTGATACTCCTGTGCGGGCATTACGAGGGCATTGACAAGCGCGTGCTGGACGAGCTGGGCGCGGAGGAGCTGTCCATAGGCGACTATGTGCTGACGGGCGGCGAGCTGCCCGCGCTTATCGTCGCGGACGCCGTTGCAAGGCTGCAAAAGGGTGTTCTCCCTAACGAGGACGCGTACAGCATCGAAAGCCACTACAACGGGCTGCTGGAATATCCGCAGTACACCCGACCCGAGGTGTGGCGCGGGCGCTCCGTCCCCGAAGCGCTGCTAAACGGCGACCACAAGACAATCGCCGAGTGGCAGGCGCGCGAATCGCTCCGCGTCACCGCGCAAAAACGTCCCGATATGTACAAGACGTATATCGACAGTCAGATAGATGAGTTCCGGCGGGAATTTCTCGCGGCGAAAAATCTGCCCGACGATACGGAAATCGCCGGGATATTTCATTTTGAAATATCGGAATATTGGGCGAACGAACTGTTAAAACTGATATTAAAAGGAAAGAAGCGCGCGACATCAAGCAGCCTTGCGGCATACAAAATCGAGGGCGACGCTCTGCCCGTCAAGGGTCAGTACAGTATAGTCACCGACTGGGACGGCGTACCGCGCTGCGTTATCAAGACCACCGCAGTGAGGGTGCTGCCGTTTAAGGATATCACGTTTGAGCTTGCGGCAAAGGAGGGCGAGGACTCTTCGCTTGAGGAATGGCGCGAAAAGCACGTCAGCTTTTTCACGGAGGAGGGCGCGGCGCTCGGCTACGAGTTCACATGGAATATGCCGGTGATATTCGAGGAATTCCGACTGGAATATAAAAAGCATAAGGAAGAAAAGTAATGACTAAAAATGCATTTATAGCAATAACGGGACGCCCCAATGCGGGCAAGTCCTCCCTGACGAACCTGCTCGTCGGCGAGAAGGTGTCCATCGTCAGCGAGAAGCCGCAGACGACCCGAAACCGCATAAACGGCGTGCTGACGCGGGGTGACACGCAGTTTGTATTCATTGATACCCCCGGTATGCACAGGGCGCGCACAAAGCTGTCCGAGCATATGGTGAAGTCGATCAGGACAAGCGTCGACGACGTTGACTGCGCTATACTGATGGCGGACGTGACGAAAAAAATCTCCCCCGTCGAGGAGCAGCTTATCCGCTCCTTCGCGCAGCACGGGACAGATGTGATACTGCTGCTGAACAAGGTAGACCTGCTGAAGGACAAGTCGGATATCCTGCCGATAATCTCGCAGTATTCGGCGCTGTATGACTTTGCGGAGGTAATCCCGATAAGCGTAAAGAACCGCATAAACACCGACGGGCTGCTTGATATGCTGGAAAAATACGCCGTCGAGGGGGAGCACTTCTTCCCCGACGACATCGCGACCGACCGCACAGAGCGCTTCATGTGCTCGGAAATAGTGCGCGAGAAAATTCTATGGACAATGAACGAGGAAATTCCGCACGGCACCGCCGTTGAGATAGAGAGCTTCAAAACCCGCATGAAAGGCGACGAGGAAATTATCGACATCGGCGCGGTAATTATATGCGAGCGCGATTCACACAAGGGCATGATAATCGGCAAGGGCGGCGAGCGCCTTAAACAGATAGGCTCGCTTGCGCGAAAGGATATCGAGGAGCTTCTCGGGGCAAAGGTGAATTTGCAGTGCTTCGTCAAGGTCAAGGAGGACTGGCGCAACCGCGACCGCTTTATCATGGATATGGGGCTTGCGGACGAGTAAACAGCACGTTTTACCGTATAAAAGGGTACAAAAAGGGGCGGCGCGCGCCGTCCCTTATATATGAAAAATGTCAGCCAAGCTTTTCAAGGTTCTTTTCCGCGGTGGTTACAACGGAAAACAGCGCCGCAGACTGCTTCTGATATTCCTGCTCTATGCGGACTGTCGTTATCCTTTCGTCGGCAGTGCCGTCATTTGCGGCAGCGCGCGCTTTGATGTCCTCCAGCGAAAGAGAGGCAGTTACCGCTCCCGCGACGTTTTCGGCAGGCACGGCAAAGCTCTTCTCGTCGTTGTTGCCGCCTGCGCTGTAAACCATGCGGTAGGCGCGGTAAACAGCGGTGGTAAGATAGGAGCATACCGACTTGGCAAGCTCGCCGTTGCGCGTTTTTATCAACAGCGAGAACACAACGTCAAGCGCATTGGTCAGCAGCTTTTTCTTGAAGAACGTTCCCGCGCCCGCAGGATTTCCCTCATATTTATCGGAAACGGAATTTTCGGGCAGCTCCTGCTCAGCGACAACGGTTCCGCTGCGGGAGCTTGTCCTTCCGAGAAGGTAATCTACCGATACGCCGTAAAAATTCGCGGCGTTCACGAGGAAATCAAGTCCGCATTCACGCTTTCCGTTTTCATAATGAGAAAGCAGCGCCTGAGTGACCCCGAGCTGCTCCGCAGCGTCTTTCTGTTTAAGTCCTCGCTCGTTTCGCAGAAGCGTCATAACGCGTGGAAAATCCTTGTTCATATATTCTCTCCTGTTACCCTTTTATCTATATTATCGGGATCATCGTGCAGCTCGTCAGCCGAAAAAAGCACAGAAATTCCCCTTATTTTTATAATGCCACATAGTATATTATATCTTTATTATGCCGATTTGTAAAGCGGCATAATTACCAAAAAAAAGGCTCATTAGTAGGATATAATTCATAATTCGAGCCGATTATTCATAATTCGGAGGCAAAAAATGAAAAACTATTACCTTTATCTCATTCGCCACGGACTTACACAGGGCAATCTTGACGGCAGGTATATCGGACAGACCGACCTTTCGCTCTGCCCGTCGGGCGCGCAGACGATACGCGACCTCGCGGCTCAGGAGGTTTACCCAGACGTTGGAAAGGTGTATTCCTCGCCGCTGGCGCGCTGCCTTGAAACCGCGGAGATAATATACCCCGAACAGAAGCTCATGATAATCGACGAGATAGCGGAGATGAACTTCGGCGAATTTGAGGGCAAGACACAGCAGCAGCTTCAGGATCTGCCGGAATACACGCAGTGGCTTCGCGGAGGCGCCGACGCACGCCCGCCGCAGGGTGAGAAGTTCGGCGATTTCACGCTGCGCTGCATAGAGGGGCTGGACGTTATTTTCAGCGACATGATGAAAAATGACATACAGCGCGCCGCCTGCATAACGCACGGCGGGGTCATAACCAATCTCCTCGCGGGGTACGGGCTCCCGAAAGGGCGCCCCGCCGACTTCCTCTGCGGCCCGGGCGAGGGCTTTGAAATAATACTGTCCGCTTTCCTGTGGCAGAAGGGTCCAACCTTCGAGATAAGCGGCAGGCTGGTGTGAGATGAGCTTTCGCACAATAAAAAAGCTGATATGCACGGCTGCGGCAGGCTGCATGATAATAACGGCGGGCTGTTCGGCAAGCCCCGCCGAGGTACACCCTCCGTTCTTTGAGGTCACCGACCCCGAAACGGGCGGCGTTGTGTATATGCTGGGGTCAATGCACTCCTGCCCCGACAATATCGTATATCCCGACGAGATACTGTCCGCGTTCGACAGCAGCGACATAATAGCCTGCGAGCTTGATACAGTGGCATTTTCAGCAGACAAACCGCGGGTCAGCAAGGCGCTGGACATTCTGCGCTGCCCCGAGGGAACTACTGCCGCCGACATTATGGGTGACAGCTACGGCAGGATTCGCGAATTTTTCACAAAAAACGGGATATACAGCCCCGTTTATGAGAACTACCTTCCTGCCATGTGGGCGAGCGCGCTTTCAAATAAGCTTGCCGCCGACTGCGGTCACAGCGGCAGCAACGGCACGGAAACGATCATGCTTAACAGGGCGAAAAAGCTCGGCAAGACCATTTATGAAATAGAGTCCGCCGAGCAGCAATATGAAATGTCGGCTTCAATGCCGCTGTCGCTTCAGGTGTACACGCTGGAGCAGGCAGCCGATACCGATTACTCCGCGCAGACCGCTCAGACGGCGAGCCTTTACGAGGCATGGAGCAGTTTTGACTCAGACGCGATCGAGGCGCTTATCGGCGAAGATATCCCCGAAGAATTATCCGAGGAATACGCCGAATATTACGCCGCAATGTACACCGACCGACAGCGCGCTATGGCGGATTATGTGATTTCCGAGCTTGAAAACGGCAGTAAGGTATTCATGCTCGTGGGGGCAATGCATTACTATGCCGAGCCTGACATTATCACCCTGCTTGAGGAAGCGGGCTATACCGTGAGCGAGATCCGCACAGACGCGGCGCGGAATGCCGCCTGACTATCCATAACAACACAATATCCCGGGAAAATTCAATTCCCGGGATAATTTTATAACGGAATCATTCCTTGCCGTTCCAGCAATAGGTGCAGAGCTTGCAGCCGGGGATACCGACGGACTCTATCATATCGTCAAGGCGGTGATAGCGCAGCGAGGTGAAATTAAGCTCCTTGCGTATCTCCTCGAGCATTTCCGCGTACTTCGGCGAATCGGGGTCGCTGTATTCCTCGAGAAGCTCGGGCGTGCAGCAGCCCTCTTTCTTCAGAATAACGCGGCGCGTTATCAGGTCAAGCTCGCTCTTTGAGCGGGAGAAGTTAAGGTACTTGCAGCCGAAAAGAAGCGGCGGGCAGGCAGGGCGAATATGAACCTCCTTTGCTCCGCTGCGGTAGAGGAACTCGGTCGTTTCGCCGAGCTGCGTTCCTCTGACGATCGAATCATCGATAAGCAGCATACTCTTCCCGTGTATGAGCGCCTCGACGGGTATCAGCTTCATCTTCGCGATAAGGTTGCGCCTTGTCTGGTTTGTCGGCATGAACGAGCGCGGCCATGTGGGGGTGTATTTGATGAACGGGCGCGCGAACGGTATTCCCGAGCGGTTCGCGTAGCCTATCGCGTGGGCAATGCCCGAATCAGGAACACCCGCAACTATGTCGGTCTGAACATTATCTCTCGACGCAAGCATATCGCCGCAGCGATAGCGCATCTGCTCAACATTAACGCCCTCATATGAGGAAGTCGGGTAGCCGTAATATATCCACAGGAACGTGCATATCTTCATTTCCTCCTGCGGCTTTTGCAGCACCTCGTAGCCGTCCTTTGTAATGAAATCTATCTCGCCCGCGCCGAGCTCGTGCTCGTCGGTGTAGCCTAAATTAAGATAAGCAAAGCTCTCGAACGAAACGCAGCGTGCGCCGTCCTTTTTGCCGATAACGGCGGGGGTTCTTCCCATGCGGTCGCGCGCGGCATATATGCCCTCGGGGGTCATTATCAGCATGGTGAGCGAGCCCTTGACTACCTCCTGAACATAGCGTATTCCCTCGGTGATGGTCTTTTTCTGATTGATAAGCGACGCGGCAACCTCGGTGGGATTAAGCCTGCCGCTGCTCATTTCGAGATAGTGAGAAAAGCCGTTGTTAAGCGACATTTCGGAAAGCTCCTCAATATTGCTTATTAAACCTACGGTGGTTATCGCGTAGCTTCCGAGATGTGATTTTACAAGCAGCGGCTGCGGCTCGTTGTCCGAAATGCAGCCGATACCGATGTGACCCTCAAGCTCGTCAAGGTCGTCCTCAAATTTTGTACGGAAGGGCGCGTGCTCAATATTGTGAATTGAACGCTTGAACCCGTCCTCGCCGTAAACCGCCATACCGCCTCTGCGCGTGCCGAGATGTGAATGATAGTCAACGCCGAAAAAGAGGTCGTTTGTACAGCTCTCCGCAGAAGCAACTCCGAAAAATCCGCCCATATTTATTCCCTTTCATGATGTTCAACATTTTTGTCCGAAAAGACATAATAATTATATCACAATTTTTTAACATTGTCAACAAAAAGCCGTTCAGTATTACCCGCGCGGCAAAATTCAGTTAAGAAATCGGTAAAACCAGCCGTTCCGCCGACCGAGTAAATCCCGAGCACCACGCCCGTAAATCCGCCCGAAACCAAGCTTGTGAGGTACTCCGACTGCGCTCGCCGAGCGGTATCTGTCCATTTTTCCGCCACAACCGAGAAATAATATCCGTAATTTCCGTGCTCATTTTCACCGATAACCATTCAAATCGGGGTAACCTTTGCATAAATTAAAAACCGCCCGAAAAACGGACGGTTTTTTACGCTTATTATCGGCGGTCAATTATACACCGAACTTGGTGGTGTTTACCTTAACGCCGGGGCCCATTGTGGAAGAAACTGTGCAGCTCTTGATATACTGACCCTTTGCTGCAGCAGGTCTTGCCTTAGCAACTGCTTCCATAAGAGTGTTGAAGTTCTCGTCGAGCTTCTCTGCTCCGAAGGACGCCTTTCCGATGGGGCAGTGAATGATGTTTGCCTTGTCAAGACGGTACTCGATCTTACCTGCCTTAGCTTCCTGAACAGCCTTAG
>CAMERU010000013.1 GCA_945935925.1 uncultured Clostridia bacterium
CGCTGCTACGAGGGGATCGCGAGGGTGGAGGGCGCACGCGGCAACGCTGTCGGCGCGCTCAATCTGCGGCGCGCGGCGCGCAACATCTATGTTGCGCATTACAACGCAAACAAGACGTTCTACCCCGCGCTTGACCTTGCGGAATGTGACAAGAGGCTGTGGGAGTTCCTGCTTAGCTGCGGAGATGAAGAAACAGCGCTGAAATACTGCGACGAGTGTATCGGAGCAATGTACGAAGCCGACATCGGCGAGGTGGATTACGGCGGGAGAATACTTTTCGACGCTTATTACAGGGCGGGGCTGATATTCAAAAAGCGGCAGGACGAGGCGATGTGCGAGAGGCTGTATTCCGAGGCGTTCGAGCATTTCATCGGCATTGCCGACAGGAAAAGCAGCGACAGGTACCGAATGTTCGCCATCATGATCATAGACGAGCTTCTTGACGTATATTTCTGCACCTCTCGGAGCGATAATGCGCGCAGCCTGTGCAGGGTGATCGTTAACGAAGCAAATAAGCTTTCTCATATACCCGACGGCAGGCATTACATGGCAAAGGCGCTCTATTCGCTCTGTTTCCTGACGTCCGGGGAGGAGCGGAGCGAGAGTGCGGCGGCGGCGCTCGGCATATGGAACGAGCTTGTGCGTCAATTCCCCGATAACGAGGAATACAGCCTGTGGCGCAGCAGGCTTTTAAGCAATATTTACGGGCAGTGACAGACAGCCCGACACACAAAAACGCGCCCCGCCGTAATGACGGGGCGCATGGATTTTTTTAAAAAAGAAGATCCCTCCGCGAAACGAAGGGATCGATCTTTTGGAGCTGCTAATCAGATTCGAACTGATGACCTCATCCTTACCAAGGATGTGCTCTACCAACTGAGCTATAGCAGCTTCACAACATAAAAGATTATATCACATTAATTCCTGTTTGTCAATACCTTTTTTGAAAAAAATAAAATTTTTTTCTCACAGATCTTTAAGAATGACGACAGGGATAGGCGGGCAGTTTGTTCTGTTGACGAACGGCATTTCGATAACGGTGTATTTTTTGTTGTCAACAGTGGGCAGAAATTCGAGCAGCGCGTCGCGCTCCTCAAAGCCCGTTTCCCTGCCGTAATAGATGATGAGCGTCATTATCCCGCCGCTTTTCAGCAGGCGCAGCCCCTGCTCTATCGCCGCGACCGAGCTTGTCTTATTGGTGAAAATATTATGGTCCCCGCCGGGCAGCCAGCCGAAATTAAAGGTTATGCAGGACACGGTGCCCTCTGCAAAGAGGCTGTCCATTTCGCTGTGGCTTTTGAGGAGGACATCGGCGCGGTGGGAAAGCCCGTGCTTTTCGAGCAGGGCTTTTGTGCTGTCAACGGCGTCCTGCTGTATATCGAACGCGGTGACGTGCCCGCTGTCGCCGACGAGCTGTGCGAGCAGCAGCGTGTCGTTGCCTCTGCCTGCGGTGGCGTCGATGCAGATATCGCCCTCGCGGACGGATTCGGTTATCGTGCGGCGGATTATGTTCAGCGCGCTGAACGACGGTCTGTTATCCATTTTTGTGCGCTCCGTTGTTTACTTTGTTGTAATCGTCGATGAAATAACGGATTATCTTCTGCCGCGTGACAATGCCCACGAAATATTCGCGGTCGTCGACAACGGGGATAAAGCTCTGATTTATCGAGCGCTCAAAAAGCGCGTTCATCGTTATGTCGACATGGACGCAGGGGTTAAAGCCGGGGCGAACGATGTCGCTTATAAGCTTTTTTTCCATATCCTTTATGCCGATATCTCCGCTGTCGATAAGGCAGCGCAGAAAATCGCCCTCGGTGACCGTTCCGTAATATGTATTATCGCGCGTCAGCACGGGGATAGCCGTATAGCCGTGCGCGCGGAATTTTTCAAGCCCCTGACGTATGGTGTTGTCGCTGTAAATATATGCCACCTGCATTTTTGGCATTATCATTGAGATTATGTTCATATGCTCCCTCCGAAAGAAATCACTTTGGTAGCTTTGGTAGTTTTATCATACCATACAAATGCCGTAAAGTCAATGAGGCGGGGGTGAGAATTTCGTGAAAAAAGCTGCGAAAAGCCGCCCGCACGTTTCCGTGTGAGCGGCTTTGGTTATATGGCGGAAAATCGTTTCAAATCACCATGTACGGGACTTCATTTCCTTGAACTGACCGACGGTAGTGGTATGAGCGTTCATGCCGCCGTCTACCGTTACGACCTGACCGGTGAAATATTCGCTCTCGTCGGAAGCGAGGTAGATGCACATATTCGCAATATCTGCGGGGCAGCCGTAGCGGTTCACCATGATGTTGTTGAGGAAGATATCCTTGAGCACCTGCGGAACGTGAGCCTCGTTATCGGGGGTTACGATAAGTCCGGGGCGGACGCAGTTGCAGCGGATATTCTCCTTGCCGAACTGGAGCGCGGTGTATTCCGTCAGCTTGTCTATACCCGCCTTTGCGCAGGCATACGCGGTGGAGCCGAGGTCGCCGCTGCAGGAAGCCATGGAACCGATGTTGATAATGGAGCCGCCCTTGTTTTCTCTGAGGTAGGGGATAACGCTCTTGACAGCGTAGAATGTTCCTCGGATATCGCTCTGGAATATAGCGTCCCACATTTCCAGCGTCAGCTCGTCCACTCTGCCGTCCTTTAACGCAACGTTAGCGGCGTTGTTTACGAGAATGTCGATCTTGCCGTACTTTTCTGCGGTATCCTTCATCAGCGCGTCAATGCTGTCGGTGTCGGTGATATCCATGAAGTGGTAGAACGCCTCGCCGCCCTTGCTTGTTATGGTGTCAACGACCGCCTGACCCTTTGCCTCGCGGCGTCCGCATACAACGACCTTTGCGCCCTCGGCTGCAAAAAGCTGTGCGATGCCTACGCCTATGCCGCTTGTGGAGCCGGTTACAATAGCTACCTTGCCTTTTAATCTGTCCATTGAATTATCCTCCGTTTAATAATAATATGATCGTGCCGGGCAGGTCATGATAAAGCGTGTCGATCCGAACACGGCACTTTTGCGACATTATTTCTCAATGCTTGAATGGCTTGTGAAATAAAGCGGAAAAGCCTCGTAAAATATGATTTTATAGGCTTTATTACTATATTATAGCACCGTAAACTAAAAAAATCAAGTAGTTTTGTACAAAAAGCGAACGGGCGGTTTGCAAATAGTGATATGTAAAAAAATAATACGCTTATATCTTTTCAGATATATTTGGGTGGTGATTTATTATAATACTTGACACGCATTTCCGAATAGGTTATAATACAGATATGTACGCAAAACAATATATAAGGAGAAAAAATGGAACCTCATACATACAAGGTAGTAAAAATAGAGGGCGAATACGCAACTCTTAAAGATACTGACAGCGGCGAGGAGCTTTTCATCGCGCTTTTCCTGCTCCCCGAGGAAACCGATATCGGCGTCACGCTGCATTACGAAAATCTTCGGTACACCGTTGAATAACAGATAAATAAACAAAAGAACAAAGGAAAAAAGGAAATTCAATATGAAGGACATGACAAACGGCAGCCCGATAAAGCTGATAATCACGTTCGCGCTGCCGATACTGCTCGGGAGCATTTTTCAGCAGGCTTACAGCCTGACCGACACGATAATCATCGGGCAGCACCTCGGAAAGAACTCGCTTGCCGCCGTCGGCTCTACGACAGCGGTGGTGTCGCTTATGTTCAACATCATAAACGGGCTCGTCACGGGCTTCGCGATCGTTGTTGCAAAGAATTTCGGCGCGGGAGATCACGACGAAATGCGCAGGACGATAGCGCGCATGATAACCTTTGCGGGAGCAACGACGGCTGTAATAATCGCGGGCATACTCTGCTTCATATCGCCGCTTCTCAACGCGCTGGACACCCCCGCGGGGATATTTGACGAGGCTAAGACATATCTGATGATAGTTGCGGCGGGGCTTGTCGTTACGCTTATTTATAACCTCGAGGCGGGAATACTCCGCGCCGTCGGCGACAGCGTTATCCCTCTGATAATACTTGTGATATCCACCGTGCTGAATATCGGGCTGGATATCATACTTGTGTGCGTGCTTGAAATGGGGGTCGCGGGCGCGGCTCTTGCAACGGTCGCGGCGCAGCTCATTTCTGCGGTCGTCTGCCTTGTTTATCTTATCAAAAAGCGCCCGTTCCTTATGATAAAGCCCGCGGATTTCAGATTTACCGCGCATACCACTGCCGAGCTGTTAAGCGCGGGCTTCGGCATGGCGCTGATGTATTCGATAGTTGACATCGGCTCGATAGTGCTTCAGAACGGTATAAACGGCTTCGGCGAGGACATTATCGCGGCGCACACGGCGGCGCGCAAGATATTCAGCCTTACTATAATGCCGTTTTCGGCGGTCAGCGCAACGCTTGTCACCTACTGCTCGCAGAACCGCGGCGCGGGGAAATATTCCCGTATTTCGCGCGGTATCCGCGACGGTCTGGTGCTGATGGCGGGCTGGGCGACGCTTGCGGTGATAATTATTTTTGCGGCGGGCGGGCTGTTGGTCGGTATGATAGTACCGGGCGAGGACGCGGCTGTCGCGGGGACGGCGCTGCTTTATTTAAAATGGAACGTCCCGTTCTATTACTGCCTTGCCGTTCTTCTCGGGCTGAGGAGCGCGCTTCAGGGGCTGGGAAAGAGCCTTGTTCCAATTATAGCGAGCATAATAGAGCTTTTATGGAAAATATGCACGGTCGCGTTCATGATACCGCTTTTCGGCGGTCAGAGCGGCACTGTCGGAATGACTGTCGAGGATATCGGGGGATATTTCGGCGTTGTTTTGTCCGAGCCGATAATATGGACGCTGTGCGCGGTAATGATCGGTACAATTGCGATAGTTACCCTTAAAAATCTCCCCAAGGACGAGGAAGGAGCAGCGGAGGTAAACGCATGATAAAGGAACTGACAGACAAGCTTACGGACAATATTTCCCTCGCTGTCAGGGGAAAGAGAAACGAGATAAGGCTGGTGTGCGCGGCGCTGTTCGCGGGCGGTCATGTGCTGCTGGAGGACGTTCCCGGGACGGGAAAAACGCTGCTCGCGCGGTCGCTTGCGAGGAGCGCGGACGGAGTTTTCCGCCGCATTCAGTTTACGCCCGACCTGCTCCCGTCGGACATCACGGGCATTAATTACTACAACGCAAAGGAACAGGAATTTGTCCTCAGAAAAGGCCCCGTATTTGCGAATATACTTCTTGCGGACGAGATCAACCGTGCGACGCCGAGAACGCAGTCGGCGCTTCTCGAGTGCATGGAGGAGCGGCAGACGACTATCGACGGTGACACGCTCCCGCTTGAGCCGCCGTTTTTCGTTATCGCAACGCAGAACCCCGCCGAGATACAGGGCACCTATCCTCTCCCCGAGGCGCAGCTCGACCGTTTCATGATACGACTCGCGCTTGGTTATCCCGACAGGGAGGAGGAACTGCGCGTGATAAGCGGGGCGGCGAATGTTCCCGCAGAAGCGGGGATAAGCCCCGTCTGCACCATGGCGGACATAATCTCGGCGCAGAGAGAAGCTGACACCTGCTCGATAAGCCCCGAGGTATGCGGTTATATTGCCGATATCGCGGCGGCAACGCGCGCTCATGCGGCGGTGAAGCTCGGGCTTTCAACGCGCGGCGCGGCGGCGCTCAAGCGAATGGCGTGCGCTCTGGCGATGACGGAGGGGCGCAGCTATGTCATGCCGCAGGACGTGATCACGGC
Source organism: uncultured Clostridia bacterium (assembly GCA_945935925.1). GTDB lineage: Bacteria > Bacillota > Clostridia > Oscillospirales > Ruminococcaceae > CAG-115. The sequence continues at coordinate 5,728 of CAMERU010000013.1, forward strand.
AGCGCCTTATGTTATAAAGCACCGTCTTATCTGCCGCGGCTATTCGTCGAACGGCGGCACGGGCAGGGCGGCTGACGAAGTTCTCGCGCAGGTGCTGGACAGAGTTCCGGTGCCGACGGAGCGGGCGGAAACATAATAAGGATAATATGGAAATCATAGTTATGGCGCTGATCCTCGCGGCGGTGCTCGGTGGGCAGTTTCTGCTGTATTCGGTAAACGGGTTCAAAAAGCTGTCATACAAGCTGACGATAAGCGTTGCGGAGGCATTCGAGGGCGACGAGATAGAGATCGTCGAGGAGATAGACAACGCGAAGCTTCTCCCGCTGCCGTGGATACGCACGGAGATAAGCTGCTCGCGGTGGCTTTCGTTCAGCGGTCAGCGCGTTGTTCCCGACGAAAAGAACGAGCAGCGCGGGCTGATATCGGGCGTTTTCATGCTCAAGGGGCGGCAGAGGTGCCGCCGTGTGTGGAAGGTGCGCTGTGAAAAGCGCGGCGTTCACGGGATAGACAGCGTTACAGTTTCGTTAAGCGACCTTTTCGGGCTTGCAAAGCCCGTTTCGGTGTTTCATATCAACGCCTCGGTGAGGGTTCTGCCGCTTCCTGCGGATATTGACGCGGGGGAGATGTCGGGCGATGATTTTATCGGGGATATTCGGGTGGAGCGTTTCGTACTGCCCGACCCGTTTGTGATAAGCGGCGCGCGGGAGTACACCGGGCGCGAACCTATGAACCGCATACACTGGGCGCAGACCGCGCGCATGGGCAGACCTATGGTATATAACAATGAATTTACGACGGAGCGGCGCGCGCTCATCGTCCTGAATATGCAGCGCGGCGCCATGTCGACCGTGCAGCGGCTTTCCGTTCCCGTTCTTGAGGCGCAGATAAAGGCTGCCGCATATGCGGCGGAAATTTTCGGGCAGATGCGCGCGGAATATTCGCTGATATCAAACACTGCGGGCGAGCGGCTCGTCGTTCAGGCGGGCGAGGGCTATGAGCACATGATGAAAACGCTGCGCAGCCTTGCGGAGATAAAGAACGGCTGCGGGGAACATCTGGACGACCTCCTTTCGGGGCTTGATCTGTACGGCGTGACCGACGTTATATTTATCAGCGCGTTCATGACGGAGCGGCTTTTCGAAACGATGGAGCGGCTCTCCGAAAACGGCGTGTGCTGCAAGCTGCTTTCGGCGGTGCTTGACGAGGAGAGCTGCAATGTTCCCGCGCTGTGCGGGCTTATCCATGTCCCCAAAAGCATTTATTCGTTTTTCGGAGCGGGTGAGGAGCAATGAGTAACAAAAACAGATTTTCTTCCGTGCTGACCGCTGTGGCAACGGCGGAGCTGCTTATGTGCCTTTTTCCGTTCATTGTCCTGACGGAGGGGCTGGGCTTCGGTGAATATATCCCGTGGCATTATTTCGCGCTGTACGCAGTCTACGCGGTGTTCATGCTCTGCGGCAGGCTGTGCGGCGCATGGGTGAACGGCGGGAGCTTCACCACGAAGCAGCGGCCGTGGGCGATTTTCGCCTCGCGGGCTGCTGTCATTGTTCCGGCGGCGGTGTTCATTATCGTCTGCGCCTGTACGGGGCTTCCGACCTCGCTTTATTTTTACGCATTCCCCGGGGCGGTCATCGCCTTTTTCGGCGGTCACCGCAGCGTCGGGCTTGGCTACGGCGACATTATGACAGTCGGGTGGTTCGCGGGGTATTTTGTCGGGGCGATAGCCGCCTCGCTGCTCCTGCTTATGGTGCACGAGAAGGATGTCCGCTCGGACGGTATTTTTCAGCTTTGCATAATGTTCGGCGTTATCATCGTTTTGTCGGCGGTGCTTGCAAATCAGACGAACATTGATATCCGCACGCGGCAGCGCTCCACGGGGCGGAATATCCTCCCGAAAGGGCTTCGCGGGTATAACGCGGCGGTCATCGGGGGAGTATGCGCGGCTGCGGCGGGGCTTTTCCTGTTCGCGAAGCCGCTTGCGGAGCTTGTTTCGGGCGGACTTGCCGCACTTGTTTCCGCGCTGTTTTCGTTCATTTACGGGCTGGGCGGCGGCAAAAACGACGCCGATAAAACCGAACAGGATCTGAGCAGCCTTGACGGGGAACTGACCTTTGAGGATAACAGCAGCATAGTATCCGATATTATGATGATACTTCTCGTGATAGGCTTGATCGTCCTTATCGTGAAATTCCGCAGACAGATCGCGGAGCTTATACGGGAAATAATAGCGCCGCTTTTCAGGGACAGGGAAAAGCCCGAGCCGCTCCCGTTCGCGGACGAGATATCGGACAGCGTATCCGCGCGCAGCAGGAAGTCAGACTCGCGAAAGACCGAGCAGCACCTGCTCCGCGCCTACCGCAGGGAGCAGGATCCCGTGCTGAAATACAGAAAGGGCTACCTGCTTTTTATGCTTCGGCTGAACAGGAGCGCGTTCCCCTGCCTGCCCTCGGATACAACGACGGTGCAGGGAAAAAAGGGCGTGCTCGCGTTTCGTCGGAGTGAGATAGACGATATGGTCGGGGAATATAACGAGATACGCTACGGCGGGAAGACCCCCGGCGCAGAGCAGCTTTCCGCGCAGGAGCGGCTGCTGAATGAACTGTATTAAAGGAGAAAGAGGATAAAAACTATGACCTTCAGAGAGCTTCTGAATAATGATAAATGCATACTGCTTGACGGTGCGATGGGGACGATGCTCCAGCGGTCGGGCTTAAAGCTCGGCGGACTTCCCGAGGAGCTTAACTTCACCGACCCCGGGCTTATCGAGGAGATACACCGCAGCTATATCAAAGCGGGTGCACAGGCGGTGTACGCCAACACATTCGGCGCGAACCGCCACAAGCTCAAGAACAGCCGTTATTCCGTGACCGAGGTCGTTCAGCGCGGTATTGAGATAGCGCGCAAGGCCTGTGCGGGCACCGACGCGCTCGTTGCGCTGGACATAGGCTCGCTCGGCAGAATGATGCGCCCTGCGGGGGATATGCCCGTCGACGAGGCATACGATATGTTCCGCGAGATAATGACCGCAGGAAAGGACGCCGACTTTATCGCCATCGAAACAATGACCGACCTTATGGAGATAAAGACCGCGCTGCTTGCGGCAAAGGAGAACACCGATCTGCCGGTTGTCTGCTCAATGTCGTTCGAGCAGAATATGCGCACGTTCACGGGCTGCGGCGTGGCTTCGATGGCGCTCACGCTGTCGTCGCTCGGCGCGGACGTTATCGGAATGAACTGCTCCATAGGCCCGAAAGACGCGCTGCATATCGCGGAGGAACTGCTGAAATGGTCCGGCGTTCCCGTTATGATACGCCCGAATGCAGGGCTCCCCGACCCGAAAACCAACCTTTACAGCGTAGACCCCGACGAATACGCGGACATTCTCGCGCAGATGGCGGACATGGGCGTAAAGGTGTTCGGCGGCTGCTGCGGAACTACCCCGGAATATATCGCGGCGGTGGCAGAGCGGCTTTCGGGAAAGAAAGCGGTAGAAATTCACCCCGAAATACCTGCGGCGGTCTGCTCGGCTTCAAGGCTTGTCGAAATAGACACCGTGCGCATTATCGGCGAGAGGATCAACCCCACGGGTAAGAAGCTGTTCAAGGAAGCGCTCAAGCGCCGCGACCTTGACTACATCATGCGGCAGGCTATCGAGCAGACGGACGCGGGCGCGGAGATACTTGACGTGAACGTCGGTCTGCCCGATATCGACGAAAAGGAAATGATGCTCGCGGCGGTGGATTCGGTGCAGTCGGTCACCGACGCGCCGCTCCAGATAGACACGACGGAAACGGACGTGCTTGAGGCGGCACTGCGCGTAGTTGCGGGAAAGCCGATAGTAAATTCCGTAAACGGCGAGGACGAGAAGCTGGATACGGTGCTGCCGCTTGTTAAGAAATACGGCGCGGCTGTGGTAGGACTTACCCTTGACGAGGGTGGAATACCCAAAACGGCGGAAAAGCGCTTCGCTATCGCCGAGAAGATACTGAACCGCGCACTGGAATACGGCATACCGAAGCGCGACGTGTATATCGACTGCCTTACTCTCACCGCGTCTGCGGAGCAGGACGGCGTTATGGAAACTATAAAGGCTGTCCGCATGGTAAAGGAGAAGCTCGGGCTCAAGACGGTGCTCGGCGTTTCGAACATCTCGTTCGGGCTGCCTAACCGCGAGCTTGTCAACTCAACCTTCCTCACCATGGCAATGAACAGCGGTCTTGACCTGCCGATAATCAATCCGAATATCGCGGCGATGTCGGGCGCAGTCAGCGCGTTCAGGCTGCTTTCGGGCTACGACAGGCACGGCGCGGATTTCATCACGCATTTCGGCGCGGACAATGTTGTCACTACGCAGGTCAAGTCAACGGCTGCGGCTGCTTCAGCGGATATTTCGGGAACGGGAATAAGTCAGGCTGTCGCCTCGGGATTAAAGGCGGAGTGCGCCGCGGCGGCTGAAAAGCTGCTTGCGGAGGGTACGGACCCCATGACGCTGATAAACGAGCAGCTCATACCCGCGTTGGACGCAGTGGGCGATAAATTTGAAAAGGGCATTATATTCCTGCCGCAGCTTATTCAATCGGCGGGCGCGGCGCAGGCGGCTTTCGACGTGGTGAAAGCGTTCCTCGCGAAAAACGGCGGCGAGAGCGAGAGCAGAGGGCGCGTTGTCCTCGCGACGGTCAAGGGTGATATCCACGATATCGGAAAGAACATTGTGAAAACGCTGCTGGAAAACTACGGCTTCGAGGTCATTGACCTCGGAAAAGACGTTGACTATCAGTTTGTTGTCGACGCGGCGGTGAAGTACAACGCGAAGCTTGTCGGGCTGTCCGCGCTCATGACTACCACATTAAAGAGCATGGAGAACACGATAAAGCTGCTGCGGGAGAATAATGTCGACTGCAAAATAGTTGTCGGCGGCGCGGTATTGACCACCGAATATGCAGAGAAGATCGGCGCGGATTTCTATGCAAAGGACGCCAAGGAAACCGTAGACATCGCGCGGCGGGTCTACGGAGTACATTAAAAGGAGAAACGATATGGTTGCACAGACTCCCCCCATGGGCTGGAACAGCTGGGACTGCTACGGCGCTTCCGTAACCGAGCAGACCGTCCGCGCGAACGCGGAATTTATGGCGAAGCATTTGAAAAAATACGGCTGGGAATACATCGTTGTGGATATTCAGTGGTACGAGCCGACGGCGGACAGCCACGAATATCACCCGTTCACGGAACTCTGCGTGGACGAATATTCCCGCGTTATCCCTGCGGAGAACCGTTTTCCCTCCTCGGCGGGAGGAAAGGGCTTTGCGCCGCTTGCGGAGTATGTTCATTCGCTCGGGCTTAAATTCGGCATACACATAATGCGCGGCATACCGCGTCAGGCGGTGCATAATAACCTTAAAATAAAGGGCACAGACAGGACGGCTCGTCAGATAGCGAAAACCTCAAGCATATGTAACTGGAACACCGATATGTACGGCGTTGACCCCACGAAAGCAGGCGCACGCGAGTATTACGACAGCATTTTCGAGCTTTACGCGGAATGGGGCGTTGATTTCATCAAGATAGACGACATCTGCCGCGAGCTTCCGCATGAGGAGGCGGAGCTTGTCATGGTGAGCAACGCGCTCAACGACTGCGGCAGGGACATGGTGCTCAGCCTGTCGCCCGGACCCGCTCTCCCCGAAAAGTCGGAGCTTTACAAGCAGACTGCGAATATGTGGCGCATTACCGACGATTTCTGGGACAAGTGGGAGTCACTGTACGATATGTTCGACCGCGCGCAGACATGGTGCATACACGCGGGGGCGGGGCATTTCCCCGACTGCGATATGCTCCCGATAGGAAATATTTTACAGGACTACGGCAGTGATAATGTCACAAAATTCACCCATGACGAGCAGATAACCATGCTGACGCTGTGGTGCATGATGCGCTCTCCGCTTATGATAGGCGGCGAAATGACCCGCTTTGATGATTTCACAATGTCGCTGCTTACTAATGAGGAGCTTATCGAGGTGCTCAACAACACGCATTCCGCGCACCCGCTTTACAGGTTCAAGCACGAACACGGCTTCAACCTTGCGTTTGAGGACGGCGAGGACATAGTGTGGTTCACCTCTCACAAGGACGGAAAGCGTTACTACGTCGCGCTTTTCAACGTTGACGGAGATGAGCGCGAAATAGCCGCGCGTATTCCTGTCGAGCGGGAAACGGAAGTGTATGACGTCTGGAATGGAAAGCAGGTCGGGACGGCGCGCGGCAGCGTTATTGCCACCGTCAGACCGCACGGCGCTGTGCTGCTTAAACTGACGGCGAAGGACTAAGGAGATGTTATTATCAAAATCAAGGGTATAGACGTTAAGGAAATTTTAACTGCGCTGAAAACCTCCGACGGCAGAAAAGAGCTCTTTATAAAATATAAGGAGATCGTCATGTATTTTATTTTCGGCGTGGGAACGACGATAATATCGTTTGTGACGTATTATCTTTTCCGCTGGATTTTCCCCGACGAGGAGAGCGTTCCGAGATGGCTCGGCTGGATATTTAACATAACCTCGTCGTTCGGTATCGAGAGCAACACGGCGCTTCCCGTTATACTTTCTTGGGTATTCGCGGTGACGTTCGCGTTCCTTACCAACCGTGTTTATGTGTTCTCGAGCACGGTCAAAACGGCGGGCGGGCTGATCGTCGAGGCGCTCAAATTCTACGCGTCAAGGCTTGCGACGCTTGGCGTCGACCTTGTGATCATGTTCCTGCTGGTTGACCTCACGGGTATTCAGAACGCGCTTTACGAGTTCTGCGCGAAGGTGTTCTCAAACTGCGTCGTGCTGGTGCTGAATTATATCCTCAGCAAGATATTTGTTTTCAGGAAGAAAAAAACAGCGCCCGCCAACGTGGATAAATAAGGCGGTTACCGTTACTATGTGAATAGGTGAAGATTAACGCGCTCCGTTTTTCGGGGCGCGTTTGCTTTGCAGGTAAATGCGGCGCGCCGCCCGAAAAAAATCCCCCTTTCAGAATAAAAAAAGAAGCACTGCCTATAATATTGATATCCAAATATTTCAAGCGAGGTGTATATCATGAATTCATCGGGCAGCATACCGGGGTTTTCGGGCGAGGCGGCGGAGGCGCTCAATTCTGCCCTGCTTATCGCGGGGCAGATGGGTCACACATATATAGGCAGCGAGCACCTGCTCTGCGCGCTGGCGAAAAACGAGGGCAGCGCGGCGGGAGTTCTTCTGGCGCGGCAGCAGATACGCTTCCGCGACCTTGTTCTCAGGCTGAAAGCGCGCACGGGCGTCGGCAGGAGCGTTGAGCTGAGCGACAGGGATTTCTCGCCGCGGCTGAAAAAGCTGCTGACGAGCGCGCGGTCAATAACCGCTTCGCGCGGGGACGGCAGGACAGGTACGGAGCATCTGCTTCTGGCTATACTTGTCGACAGGGAGTGCACGGCGTATGCCGTTTTGTCGGAATACGGCGCGGGAACCGTTGTCAAGCTGTATAACGAGGCGTCGATGCGCAGCTATGTTGGGCCCCGCCTTGAACAGCAGGAAAACAGACAGCCCGACGACAAGCGCCGCCGCGCGCAGCAGGAGCTGCCCATGCTGACAAAATACGGCAGGGAACTCACCGCCGCAGCCCGCGCGGGACAGCTCGACCCCGTTATCGGGCGGGAAACCGAAATAGAGCGCATGGTGCAGATACTGCTCCGCAGGAGCAAGAATAACCCCTGCCTTATCGGGGAAGCGGGGGTAGGAAAGACTGCCGTCGTGGAGGGCTTCGCGCAGCGCGTTGCTGCGGGGAATGTCCCGCCCGAGCTTGCTGATAAGCGGATATTTGCGCTCGACCTTTCCGCAATGCTTGCAGGGGCGAAATACCGCGGCGATTTTGAGGAGCGGCTCAAGGGCGTGCTGGACGAAACCTGCTCGCATACGGGGATAATACTGTTTATCGACGAGCTTCACATGATAGTCGGCACGGGCGCGGCGGAGGGTGCTATCGACGCGGCGAGCATATTGAAGCCCCCGCTCGCCCGAGGGAATATATGCCTTATCGGCGCGACGACCACGGAGGAATACCGCCGTTTCATCGAAAAGGACAGCGCGCTCGAGCGGCGCTTTCAGCCGATAAATGTCGAGCAGCCCGACGAGGCGGGAACGCTCCGCATTCTTTCGGGGCTGCGCCGACGGCTTGAGGAGCACCACCGCGCCGTAATAACCGACAGGGCGCTGTCGGCGGCGGTGAAGCTTTCCGAGCGCTATATGACCGACAGAAATCTCCCCGACAAGGCGATAGACCTTATCGACGAGGCGGCTGCTCGGGCGCGGACGGGTCACCCGGGAAGCTGCGGCAGGCAGGAGAGCGGCATTGCCGCGGCGCTTTGCGGAAAGGATTACGCCGAGGCGGCAAGGCTTGCGCAGGCGGGAAAGGGAAAGGAAAGCGCGCGGACAATAGTTGACGAGGAGGACGTTGCTGAGGCGGTGTCGGCGGTGACGGGTATCCCCGCCGCAAGGCTGACCGAGGACGAGGGGACAAGGCTCGCGGCGCTCGAGGACGTTCTCCGCGCGAGAGTAATAGGTCAGGACAAGGCGGCGGCGCTTGTCGCGGACGCGGTAAGGCGCGGCAGGGCGGGGCTTCGTGACCCCGAAAGACCGGTAGGGTCGTTTCTGTTTCTCGGGCAGACGGGCGTTGGCAAGACCGAGCTTTCGCGGGCGCTCGCCGAGGGAGTTTACGGCGACGGGAAGCGCCTTATACGCTTCGATATGTCGGAATATATGGAAAAGCATTCGGTGTCGAAGCTGATCGGCTCGCCGCCCGGATATGTAGGCTACGAGGAGGAAGGGCAGCTTGTAAAGCGCGTCCGCAGCGCGCCGTGGTCGGTGGTGCTGTTTGACGAGGTTGAAAAGGCACACCCCGACGTGCTCAATCTGCTTTTGCAGATACTGGAGGACGGCAAACTCACCGCGTCCGACGGTAAGACCGCCGATTTCCGCAACGCGGTGGTGATAATGACGGGTAACATCGGCGCGGAGGAGCTGCGCAGGCGCGCGGTCGGCTTCGGCGGCGGAACGGGCGGCAGCGCGGACATCATGCGCGAGCTTAAAAAGCAGTTCCGCCCGGAGCTTATCAACAGGATAGACAACATTGTTATATTCGAGAGATTGTCCGATGAAAACATGGAGCTTATCTGCCGAAAAATGCTGGGTCAGGTCGCTCAGCGCGCTGCAGCGCGGGGGATAGAGCTGACCTTTGCGGAGGGCACGGAGAAGCTGTTGTGCGCGGGCGCTGCTTCGGAGGAAATGGGCGCGCGCCCGCTCCGCAGGAAAATTACCGCGGAAATAGAGGATATGCTCTCGCGGAAAATAATCTCGGGAGATCTCCCCGACAACTGCCGCGCGGAGGTGAGCGCCGAAAACGGCAGCTTCTGCGTGCGCGTTATGTCACTGCTGTGACATTTCTTCCATCATGCTTTCGGCGAACACGGCATAGCCGCGCGTCGGGTCGTTCAGCAGCACATGAGTCACCGCGCCGACCAACCGCCCGTTCTGGATTATCGGGCTGCCGCTCATTCCGCGCACTATCCCGCCTGTCTTTTCGATAAGCGCGGGATCCGTTATCCTTATGACCATGCTTTTGGAGCCGGTCATATCGAGCAGGTTTATTCTTTCTATCTCGATATCGTATTCCCGAACTCCGCCGTCGTCGACTGTCGTCAGGATAACGGCGCGCCCGCACTCCGCCTCGTGGCGGAACGCCATGGGTATCGCAGCGCCGTCGGCGGGAGGTTCAGCCGTTCCGAAAACGCCGACCTCGGTGTTGGCGGTGACCTTTCCCATGGTTTCCCCCGAAACGAAGCTGCCGCAGAGCTCGCCCGCCTCGCCCTTTTTCCCGCGGACTATGCCGCTTATACGCGCGGCGGTTATCTCCCCGCCCGAAAGCGGAACGCACTGCCCGGTTGTGACGTCGCTTACCGCGTGCCCCAGCCCGCCGAATTTACCCGTTTGCGGGTCGTACCATGTCATGGTGCCTATCCCCGCGGCGCTGTCGCGTACCCAAGCGCCAATTTTAAGCGTGCCGTCGCTGTTTTTTTTCGTCGGGACAGACAGGCAGAGCTCACTTTCGCCGCGCGTCAGTATCACCTCGGCGCTGCCGTCGGAAAGCTGCACGGCGTCGCTTATCTCGTTGTTTGTGGTGACGGCAACGCCGTTTACCGATGTGATAACGTCGCCCTGCTTTATACCGCTTTCTGCGGCGGGGGAATCGTTTCCTACGCTTACCACCATAACCCCGTCGGAGCGCACTCTTATGCCGAACGGCGTTCCGCAGGGGATAAGCTGCGGGCGTTTCGTTCGGGTCAATTCAGCTTCTTTAATAGGAACTGCCCCAAGATAATACGCGCAGCCTCCGTCGGTCGGGCGCAGCACGGCTGCGGAAAAACCGCCCGAGCAGTAAACCGTATCGCTGTCCGTGTTTAATCTGACGGGAAGCGCGGCATAATAATATCCGACGACGGCAGTAAGCACCGAAACGGCGGCGCAGGCTGCCCGAAAAATAAATTTAGATGTTCTTATCATTTTATCGTTATCGGAAAGCTGTTTCGCGCGCCACAGTCTGTTCCGCCTTTCGTTTAGGTTTTCGGCGGTTTTTCGATCCGCCGCAAAATTTAATATTGACCTTTTCACTCCGATTATCATAGGAAATAAAAAGCGGCATGATTGTTCCCGAAAAGGATTTTTGAGGTCGTCCGCGATATTTTTTCGCGGCATTATGCGAAGCAGTAAATAAACCCCTTGACAACTTATTGACAAAAAGGTATAATTAATATATATGCGTATGTTCAATTCCGGCTTTTGCGGAAAAATCACCCTGCCCCTAAAACGAAACAGTCCGATTTGAAATCAATGTGACATTTACGGCAGGAACTCTCGTTTATCGGGAAATTTATGGATATAATTTTGTGACATATACAAACAGGCAGCGTGGGGCAACGCCCGTTCTGCCGCCGACCCGAATTACAGTCCGCTGCGACGACGCGGTATCGTCCGAGGCGCAGCGGAGCTGTCCGCGGATACGTTTCACCCACTGCCCGCATAGGGCGCTCACCTCCCGGAAATGCTTTCATTAAGGCATTTCTGCAATTCCGCGTTTACATATTCTTCCTCTGTAATGGAAGAGGCACACCCGTTCGTATGGGCGTATTATGCCATTTTTACCATTTTTCGGACAGAAGCGTTTCGGTAGTATTGCCGCAATATTTTTATTATGTACTAAAGGATCATTCGGTCGTTTTACCGCGCCTTTCGGAGGGCGGGAACTACACGGCTGAACGGCAAGGAGAAAGGAATTTATTTAATGGGATTACTTACCAACAGCAAGCTTTTGACAGAAACAGAAAATATTGCCTCAAAGAGAGGCAGAGAGCCGAAAAACGCCGCGGAGCAGCGTCCGGCTGCCGCGCCCGCTGTGAATAACGGCGGCAACGCCGCGGCAGACAAGGCGAACGTTCCCGTAAAGAAATACCGCAGGAACGCGCCGCAGCGCCGTACCGTAAAAGAGGATAAGCCCGTGCTTTCGCAGAAGGAGCCGCGCGAGGGAAGGCTCGTTCAGAAGAAGCCGCGCGAGGTGCGCTCCGCGCCGGTGAAATTCATCGCGCTCGGCGGTCTTAACGAGATAGGAAAGAACCTTTACGTTTACGAATGCTGCAACGATATGTTTATCGTTGACTGCGGGCTTGCGTTCCCCGATGAGGAAATGCCGGGCGTTGATCTTGTTGTCCCCGACTTCACCTATCTTGAAAAGAACAGGGACAAGTTCAGGGGCATAGTCATCACGCACGGTCACGAGGATCACATCGGCGCGCTGCCCTACCTGCTCAAGAAGATAAACGTTCCGATATACGGCACAAGACTGACCCTCGGTCTTGTCGAGGGCAAGCTCAAGGAGCACGGGCTGCTGTCGCAGTCATCGCTTAACGTTGTCGAGCCGAGGCAGAACGTTAAAATGGGCTGTATGTCGGTGGAATTTATCCGCGTTAACCACTCCATACCTGACGCCTGCGCGCTCGCGATACACACTCCTGCGGGAGTTATCGTGCACACCGGCGACTTCAAGGTGGACTACACCCCTATCGAGGGCGGCATAATCGACCTTGCGCGCTTCGGCGAGCTGGGGAACAGGGGCGTGCTCGCGCTTATGAGCGAGAGCACCAACGTTGAGCGCCCCGGCTACACCAAGAGCGAGCGCAGCGTCGGCGAGAGCTTCAAGGGGCTTTTCAACGCGGCAGAGGGCAAGCGCATAATAATCGCTACCTTCTCCAGCAATATCCACAGGATACAGCAGATAATCGACGAGGCGGTGAAGCACGGCAGGCGCGTTGCCATATCGGGCAGAAGCATGACCAACGTCATCGCAAAGGCTGTCGAGCTTAATTATATCAAAGTCCCCGAGGGAACGCTTATCGACATCGAGGACGTTAACAAATACGACCCCGCGCAGCTTGTCATCGCAACGACGGGAAGTCAGGGCGAGCCGCTTTCGGCGCTGTCGAGAATGTCGTCGGGCGACCACAGGCAGGTAACAATAACCCCGAACGATTTCATAATCATTTCCGCAACGCCTATCCCCGGAAACGAAAAGCTTGTCACCAAGGTGGTCAACGAGCTTATGAAGCAGGGCGCGGAGGTCATCTACGAGAGTATGTACGAGGTGCACGTTTCGGGTCATGCCTGTCAGGAAGAACTCAAGATGATGATATCGCTCACCAAGCCGAAGTTCTTCGTGCCTATCCACGGCGAATACAAGCACATGAAAAAGCATTCACGACTTGCCATGGGCATGGGTATCCCCGAGGAAAACATATTCGTGAGCGACCTCGGGCTTGTCCTCGAAACGGACGGAGTTGACATGAAATTCACGGGCTCTGTTCCCGCAGGCAAGGTCATGGTGGACGGCTTCGGCGTCGGCGACGTCGGGAGCGTTGTCCTCCGCGACAGAAAGCACCTCGCCGAGGACGGCATGATGATAATCGTCGCTACCATCGAGCGCGAGAGCGGAAGAGTCCTTGCGGGCCCGGATATCGTATCGCGCGGCTTCGTATATGTCCGCGAGAGCGAGGAGCTTATCGACGAGGCGAAGCAGCTCATGAAGCAGGTAATGCAGAACTGTCAGGAGCGCAATATCCGTGAATGGGGCAACATCAAGTCAGCAATGCGCGACGCGCTGGGCGACTACATCTATTCCAAGACTAAGCGCAGCCCGATGATACTCCCGATAATCATGGAAGTATGAATGCTTTCCGGCAATCGCTGCCAAGGAGGTCATTGATTGAAGAACTTTTATAAAAGCAAGGTGCTGCTTTATTCCCTCTGCACTCTTATCGCGTTTCTTCTCGGGCTCGACATCTATGTTTTCAGGACGGATCCCGTTATGTTCTGGGTATCGCTGCCGTTTCTCGTTGCGGTTTCTGGCATTGCTATCGGAAAGCTTGTTCAGATTCGCCGCAGCGAGTACTGGTACTTTGAGCAGCTGACAAGCGAGATACGCGGAACGGACAGTATGTCGCTTATCGGTTTCCCGCTGCCCGTCGCAATGGTGGACGAGGACCGCTGCATAATATGGAGCAACGACTGCTTCAACGAAAGCTTCTTTCTGCCCGGCGAGGACGAAAGCTCCGTTGACATCATAACGGACGAGCCGCTGGTGCTGTTCAGCGACGAGGGCAGAGAGATACAGTACGGCGACAGGTGGTATCACGTCTACTCCGACCCGCATGAATTTGTTGTCGACGACCACAGAGCCAACGGCAGAAAATCCCTGCTGGATATGGGAGAGTCTGCCGAGGAAAGCACGCAGAAGATAACCATACTTATCTTCCGCGATATAACCGAATACAAGCAGCTTCAGCTTTCCTATGATATGTCAAGACCCGTTGTCATGATAATCATGGTGGACAATTATGAGGAGCTGCTCGGCGGCGCGCGCGAGAGCGACCGCGCGTATGTTACGATACAGGTCGACAGGCTCATAGAGGAATATTTCGCGGAGCGCAATGCAATGCTTCGAAAGATATCGAACGATAAATTTCTTGTCGTTGTCGAGAACAGGTACGTCCGTGAAATGACGCAGGAGAAAATGCCGCTTATCAACAAGGCGCATGAAATAGTTGTCAAGGACAAGGGCGCTGTTACGCTTTCGATAGGCATCGGCGCAACGGCAAAGACCTTCGCCGAGGGCGAGCAGTTCGCAAGCGAGATGCTTGACAAGGCGCTCGAGCGCGGCGGCGATCAGGCGCTGCTCAAGACGGATAACGGCTTTATCCCCTACGGTGCAAGTTCCCCCGGAAAGGAAAGAACAGGAAAGGTAAAGATCCGCTTTGCGGCGGAGAATATAAAGGCGCTGATAAGCACCGCGGACACTGTGTACATAATGGGTCACAGCTACGGGGACTTCGACAGCGTTGGCGCGGCGATAGGGCTCACCTGCGCGATAAAGCGCCTCGGCATTCCCGCATACGCGGTGGTAAGGCAGAACCCTGCAAAGACCAACGCGCTTTCGCTGATACAGCGCTTCTCCGACCGCAGCATATTTCAGGAGCCCGAAACGGCGTTCAACGAATTTACGCGCAAATCGGTGCTCATCATTGTTGACACGCATATTGAAAAGAAAGTCGAGGATCAGGAGCTTCTTCGCCTTGCGGACAAGTCAAGGGTGATCATAATCGATCACCACAGGCTAAGCGCGGGCGCGATAAGCGACTTTGCCGTCAAGGTGCAGGAAAGCAACGCGTCCTCCGCCTCGGAGCTTGTTACGGAGCTTATCCAGTATTTCAGCAGCGACACGCTGCTTAACCCCACTGAGGCGGAGGCGCTTCTTGCGGGAATAACCCTTGACACAAAGGATTTCGTAATGCGCGCGGGCGTTTCGACGTTCGAGGCGGCGGCTTATCTGAAAAAGCTCGGCGCGGACACAATTTCCGTAAAGAAGCTTTTCGATACCTCGATAGAAAACAAGACGAAAAAGGCGGAGATAATCTCCTCCGCGGAAATTTATCATCAGAACTGCGCCATTGCTGTGGTGAACGAGTCGTTCGGCGGAATACGCGTTATCTGTTCGCAGGCGGCGGACGAAATGCTGTATATCAAGAATGTTGACGCGTCGTTCACCGTCTACCCCATCGAGAACGGATGGTGCTTCAGCGCCCGCTCGCTCGGAAAGGTCAACGTTCAGATGATAATGGAGAGCATAGGCAACAAAAAGGACGACGGCGGCGGGCATCAGTCTATGGCGGGCGCGCAGCTGTGCGGTATCACCCGCGATGAGGCTGTCGAAAAGCTGCACAGGGCGATAGACGAATATTTCTCCCCCGTTGAGGAAACGCAGGAGAGCGAACAGTAATAAGGAGGAAAAGGTATGAAGGTAATTCTGCTTGAAGATGTAAAGGGCACGGGCAAAAAGGGCGAGATAAAGGAAGTCAAGGACGGCTTCGCAATAAACTGCCTTATCAAGAAAGGGCTCGCGCAGGAGGCTAACGCAAAGAACATGAACCTGCTTCAGGGTCAGAAGGATCACGCGCAGCATAAGATAGATGTTGATATCGCAAACGCAAAGGCGATAGCGGAGAAGCTTGAGGGCAAGACCGTCATCGTTAAGGCAAAGGCGGGTCAGAACGGCAGACTGTTCGGCACGGTGACATCAAAGGAGGTCTCCGCGGCGATCAAGCAGTCGTTTGGCTGCGATGTTGACAAAAAGAAGATAAACATTGCGGTAAAGATAGAGGGGTTCGGCGATTTTTCGGCAGAGGCAAGGCTGTATGCCGGCGTTGCGGCTAAGTTCACCGTTACGGTGACGGAGGGCTGATATGGCTGAATTTGACCTTTCGGGTATAAATCTTCCGTATCACCTCGACGCGGAGCAGTCCGTCCTCGGCGCTGTCCTTATGGACGGAAACGCTATAAACGAGGTCATCGGAACGCTTCAACCCGAGCATTTTCATGTCGATCTGAACAAGGAGATTTATTCGGTAATGGTTCAGATGAGCATGAGCAGCGAGTCTATCGACATAGTAACGGTGCTGGACGGCTGTATGCGCCATGGGATATTCGAAACCGCCGAGCAGGCGAAGGAGTACCTCACAAGGCTTATGCAGGCGGTGCCGAGTATATCCTCCGTATCAAAATACGCCAACATTGTTGTTGAAAAGTATATGCTCCGCAGCCTTATTTACGCCGCAAAGGAAATAATCGACGCGGCAAACGAGGGCGCGGAGGACGCAAATTCCATAGTGGATTTTGCGGAGCAGAAGATATACGACATTCGCTCCGGCGCGGAAAGCAAGAGCCTGACGCATATCAGCGGCATTGTTTACGAGCGCGTAAAGGCGCTCAACGAGCTTGTACATACGGCGGCGCAGAACGGCGGTCAGCCCGTCATGACGGGTCTTGCGACGCTGTATTCCGAGCTTGACCGCCGCATATTCGGTCTGAACAAGTCCGACCTTATAATACTCGCGGCGCGACCCGGTATGGGTAAAACCTCGTTTGCGATGAACATTGCGGCGAATGTCGGGAAGAAATACCGCGACAAGGCGGTGTGCGTGTTCAGCCTCGAAATGTCAAAGGAGCAGATAGTCGCGAGAATGCTGAGCTCCGAGGCGCTGCTGCCGTCGGAGGCGCTGAAAACGGGAAATGTATCCAACGAAAAATGGTCGGATATAATGACCGGCGCGGACATTCTGTCACAGCTTCCGATATACATAGACGATACCCCCGGCTGCAATGTTTCCATGATAAAATCCAAGCTGCGCAGGATAAAGAACCTCGGCGTGGTAATTATAGACTACCTGCAGCTGATGTCCTCCGTCAAGAATTACAACGGCAACCGCGTTGTTGAAATTTCCGAGATAACGCGTAACCTCAAGGTCATGGCGAAGGAGCTGAACGTCCCCGTTATAGCGCTGTCACAGCTCGCGCGAGGACCCGAGCAGCGCCCCGACAAGCGCCCGCTTTTGTCCGACCTGCGTGACTCCGGCTCTATCGAGCAGGACGCGGATATCGTGCTTTTCCTGTACAGAAACGCGTATTACGACAAGACCGACCCTAATCCCAACGTGTGCGAATGTATCGTCGCGAAGAACCGTCACGGCGAAACGGGAACGGCTTACCTCGGCTGGAACGGCGAGTTCACAAAGTTCTCCAACATTGAGGTGCGGCTGAATAATCAGCAGTAAAGGTGCATTTATGACTAATATCGCTTTTACCGAAAAGGTAAAAAAGGCTGTAAATGATTTTGAAATGTTCGGACACGGCTGCGCTGTCGCTGTCGCCCTTTCGGGCGGCGCGGACAGCGTTTCCCTTTTGTGCGCCCTGAAAGCGCTTGAGGGGGAGCTAGGGATAACCCTGTCCGCCTGCCATCTCAACCACGGTATGCGCGGGGAGGAAAGCGACGCGGATATGCGCTTCTGCGAGGAGCTCTGCGCGCGGCTGGGCGTTCCGCTTTTCGCGGAGAAGATAAATGTCGCGCAGTACAGGCAGAAGCACGACCGCGGCGAGGAATGCGCCCGCAGGATAAGATACGACTTTTTTGACGGGACATTGGCGCGGCTGGGCGAGGGTGCGCGCCTTGCCACCGCGCACAACAGCAACGACTGCACGGAAACGGTGCTGCTGAATTTAATGCGCGGTACGGGGCTCAAGGGCTTGTGCGGCATACCGCCCGTCCGCGGTAGTATCGTCCGCCCGCTGATATACTGCACCCGCGCGGAGGTGGAGGACTATCTCGCGGAGATCGGCGAGGGCTTTGTCACCGACAGGACGAACCTTTCGGACGACTACACCCGAAACAAGGTGCGCCACCTGATACTGCCCGAAATGCTGAAAATAAACGGCGCGCTTTTTGACGGCATGACAAGAATGACCGCCTCTCTCCGCGAGGACAGCGATTACCTTGAGGAGCAGGCGCGCCTTGCGCTTTCGCGGGCGGAAACAGGCAGGGGCTGGGACGCCGCCGCGCTGTCGGAGCTGCCCGCGCCTATTCGCAGCAGGGCAGTGCGCATTATTCTGTCGTGCGGCGGAATAGAGCCATCCGCGCTGAGGATAAACACCGCCGCGTCGCTTCTGGGTAAGCGCAGCGCGCGGTATAATCCCTGCAAGGACAGGTTTTTCACGATAAGAAAGGGCGTGTGCTTTGTCGAAAAGACAGAGCAGCATATCCGCAGGCTTGAAAATAAAGGCAATTGTTAAAATATGGATTTGTCGATAAAATTTCAGCAAATATTCACCTAAAACAGTTTGCAATTTAATTAAAAGTATGATATAATAGACTTTGCATTAGGATGTGGGGAAAAACGCGTCCGAAAAATGTTATGGAGGATAACGTAATGTACGTTCCCGAGGAAGTCGACAGAGTTCTTTTTACGGAAGATGAAATAAAGGCGAAAATAGCGGAGCTCGGAGAAAAGCTGACCCGCGAATACGAGGGTAAAAACCCGCTGTTCATATGTGTGCTCAAGGGCGCGGTGGTGTTCTTCTCCGACCTTATCAGGGAAATAAAGTGCCCGCTGGAAATAAATTTCCTTCGCGCCTCAAGCTACGGAAACAGCACCGTTTCAAGCGGCGATGTCAAGCTGTCCGTCGGCGAGGACATAATCATAAAGGACAGGGACATCGTTCTTGTCGAGGATATCCTTGACACCGCAAGAACACTGTTCGCGCTGAAAAACGATCTTCTCAAGCGCGGTCCCAGATCGCTGAAGATAGTGACGCTGCTCGACAAGCCGTCGAGGAGGGTCGTCAGCGGATTTTCCGCGGACTATTCCGGCTTCGAGATAGACGATTTGTTCGTGGTCGGTTACGGACTTGATTTTGACGAAAAGTTCCGCAACCTGCCATATATAGGCATAAAAAAATCCTGACAGACAATATACAGACACATACGTTTTTGTGCATAGAACATAATATATGAAGGAGAAATTCCTTTAGGAAAGGCGGTCTAAATGAAGTCAAACAAATTAAAGGGAATAATTATCTATTTCGCGATAATTTTTATCCTTATTTTCGGTCTGGTATCTATTCTTAATTTTGCGAACAGCAACGCGAACAGAGTTTCCGTGTCCTATTCCGATGTTATCGCGGAGTTCGACAACCTGAATGTTTCGCAGTTTGAGCTTGACCTCGGCAGCGGTGCGCTTGCATATGTGACAAAGGGAAGCAATGAGGTCAAGAAGTACAATGTTCCCAATGTAAACATTTTCATCAACGACATCAACAGCGGCTACACCAAGGAAGGAAAAATTGCGACCTACCGCGTGCGCTACAACGAGGTGAACGATACACCGCTCGTTGAGAACTATATCCCTATTTCCGACAACACGTTCCTTACGACGATACTCCCGTACCTGCTCCTTGTCGGCGTTATGATAATATTCACGATTATCGTTATGCGCCAGACTTCGGGCGGCGGCAAGATGAACCAGTTTTCCCGCGCGAACGTCCGCCAGCAGTCGGGCAAGAAGGTAACGTTTGACGACGTTGCGGGCGCGGACGAGGAAAAGCAGGAGCTTGTCGAGATCGTCGACTACCTCAAGAACCCCGGAAAGTACCGCGAGATAGGCGCGAGAGTGCCTAAGGGCGTGCTGCTCGTAGGCCCTCCCGGAACGGGTAAGACCCTGCTCGCGAAGGCTGTCGCGGGCGAGGCGGGCGCTCCGTTCTTCTCGATAAGCGGCTCCGATTTCGTTGAGATGTTCGTCGGCGTCGGCGCTTCCAGAGTGCGCGACCTGTTCGATCAGGCAAAGAAGCATACGCCCTCCATTATCTTCATCGACGAGATCGACGCAGTCGGCAGACAGCGCGGCGCGGGTCTCGGCGGCGGTCACGACGAGCGCGAGCAGACGCTGAACCAGCTTCTCGTTGAGATGGACGGCTTTACTGAAAACGAAAATATAATCGTCATGGCGGCGACCAACCGCCGCGATATCCTTGACCCCGCGCTGCTCCGTCCGGGACGTTTCGACA
>CAMERU010000014.1 GCA_945935925.1 uncultured Clostridia bacterium
GCCGACCTCAAGGTAAAGAGCTACGATGTTGAGGCATGGTCGCCGCGCCAGAAGAAGTATTTCGAGGTAGGCAGCTGCTCCAACCTGGGCGACGCGCAGGCCCGCCGCCTGAAGATCCGCGTAAACGGCAAGGACGGAAAGAAGTATTTCGCGCACACGCTGAACAACACTGTTGTCGCTCCTCCCAGAATGCTTATCGCATTCCTTGAGAACAATCTGAACGCGGACGGAACAGTAAATATTCCCGAGGTACTCAGACCGTACATGGGCGGAAAGAGCAAGATAGGTTAATTTATGGGAAGCGCGGAAAATCCGTAAAGCGGTTTTTCCGTGAACGCTCCCCTATATGAAAAGGGTGGGATAATATCGTCTGCAATGCTTCGGCGCTGCGGATGTCTTGTCCTGCCTTTGTTTTACGGCAGGCTGACAGAGAATAGGAGAATAACATGGCTTTTGTGACCCTTGAAAACGTATATAAGCGCTATCATATGGGAGAAGTAACAATAAACGCTGCCGATGGAATGACATTTGATATAGAAAAGGGCGAATTTGTTATTATTGTGGGACCGAGCGGATCCGGAAAGACTACCGTGCTTAATATGCTCGGAGGAATGGACAATTGCGACGAGGGCGTCATCAGCGTAGACGGTAAGCGGATCGACGGTTACAACAGGAAACAGCTCACGCAGTATCGCCGTTTTGATATTGGATTTATATTCCAATTTTACAATTTATTACCTAACCTTACCGCAAAGGAAAATGTTGAACTCGCCGCACAGACAACAAGCAATTTTATACCCGCGGCGGAAATACTCGAAAAGGTGGGGCTTGGCGAACGCATGGGTAACTTCCCTGCGCAGCTGTCGGGCGGCGAGCAGCAGCGCGTTTCCATTGCGCGCGCTCTCAGCAAGAAGCCGAAGCTGCTGCTTTGCGACGAGCCGACAGGCGCGCTCGACTACAACACCGGCAAAATGATACTCAAGCTTTTGCAGGATACCTGCCGCAGCGACGGAATGACCGTTATTCTTGTAACGCATAATTCCGCGATATGTCCCATGGCGGACAGAGTTATCCGCATAAAAAACAGTAAAGTCAGCAGCATTTCAATAAACGAAAACCCCACACCCGTGGAAGAGATAGAGTGGTAACGGGAGGGTAAATGAAAGCTGTAAACAAGAATATTTTCAGGGAAATATCCCGAACGAAAAACCGTTTTTTCTCTATTTTCACCATCTGCGCTATCGGCGTCGGATTTTTCAGCGGCGTCCGCGCGACCAACGAAATGATGAAGGTTTCCGCCGACGATTATTATGACGAGCACGACCTGTTTGACCTTCGCGTGCTCTCGACATTCGGGCTTACCGACGGCGACGCGGCGGCAATAGCAGACATAGACGGCGTTTCGGGAGCTTACACCTCAAAATACACCGACCTTGCCCTCAGAAACGGTGAAAAGGAGTTTCTGACGCGCGTTTACTCATGGAACAACGACGAGGTGAATCGCATCGATATTACCGAGGGCAGAGCGCCGCAGGCGGATAACGAGTGTATTGTAAATTTCAATGTCATGAAAGGCGGCATTGAAATCGGCGACACCGTTACTTTGGCGGATTTAACAGAATCGGAAGATTTCCCGTTAAATAACTCCGAGTATATTGTTGTGGGGTTTTATAACACTCCGATGTTCATTTCCGTAACGCAGCGTGGAAGTACAACTGTCGGCGACGGCGTTATAGACGCATTTATGTATGTTACTGAAAGTAATTTTACACAAGAAATATACACAGAGATATATATTACCTCCGATGAACTGAAAGGAATGCAAAGCTATTCGGAGGAATATGAGCAGCTTCGCGACAGGATAAGCGACAAGCTTGAGGAGCTCGGAAAGGAGCGCTCCGAGATACGCTACGACGAGGTCGTCGGGGACGCGCAGCGCGAGATAGCCGACGGCGAGGAGGAGCTTGAGCAGGCGAAGATCGACGGACGGAAAGAGCTTGACGACGCAAAGGCAGAGCTTGCCGACGCGGAGCAGCAGATAGCCGACGGAGAAAAGGAGCTCGCAGACGCAAAGGCGGAAATCGACGACGGCGCGGTTCAGCTTTCCGACGCGGAGGAGCAGCTTGCCGACGCGAAAAAGCAGCTTGACGACGGCTGGGCAGAACTTAACGATAACAAGGCGAAGCTTGACGAAGCGGCGCAGGTTCTCGCGGACTCCAAAAAGCAGATTGACGAGGGCGAAAAGCAGCTTGCCGACGCGAAAAAACAGCTTGACGACAGCAAGGCGCAGCTTGACGAGGCGCAGACAGAGGTCAACGCAAAATCGGAGGAACTCGCGCAGGGGAAGGCGGCGCTGGAGCAGGCAAAGCAGCAGCTTGCCGACGGGCAGGAGCAGTATGACCTCGGAAAGCAGCAGTATGAGCAGGGGCTCGCGCAGTACAACGACGGCAAGGCGCAGCTTGAACAGGCGGAAATTCAGCTTGAGCAGGCGGAGCAGCTTTACGGAAAGGATAACCCGCAGTTACAGCAGCAGCGCGCACAGCTTGAGGCGCAGAAGCAGGCGCTTGAACAGACGGGCGCGGTGCTGGAGCAGACAAGGCTGACGCTTGAGCAGACGGAGCATCAGCTGACCGCGGCGGCAGCGGAAATTGCCGCAAACGAACAGACGATAATCGACGGCGAGAAGCAGCTCGCCGCAGCGCAGGCGCAGATAGACAGCGGGCTTGAACAGTACAACGCGGGTCTTGCGGAATACAACGCTTCCGCCGCGGATTTTGCGGAGGGAAAGAAGAAATACGAGGACGGGCTTGCGGAATACAACGAGGGACTTGCGCAGTATAACGACGGCGCAAAGACCCTTGAGCAAGCGCAGCGCGATTATGACAGCGGCGCCGCGGAGCTTGCGGAAAAGCGCGCGGAATATGAGGACGGCGTTAAAAAGTACAACGACGGCGTAGCGGAGCTTGAGGACGCAAAGCAGAAGTATTCCGACGGATTGAAGGACTACGCCGAGGGCGAGGAAAAATTTAACACCGAAATAGTGGACGCGGAGAAAAAGCTTGCCGACGCGCGGAAGAAAATATCCGACGCGGGCGAGGCAAAGTGGTATATTTTCCTGCGCGACGATAACGCGGGCTATGCCGAATACGAGAGCAATTCGGAGAGAATAGGGAAGATAGCCACGATATTCCCTGTATTTTTCCTGCTTGTCGCGGCGCTCGTCTGCCTTACCACCATGTCAAGAATGGTCGAGGAGCAGCGCACGCAGATAGGTACGCTTAAAGCGCTCGGTTATTCCAACGCGACAATAATGCGGCATTACATGACCTATGCTGTCACGGCGGCGGCGGTCGGAAGCATACTCGGCGCGTTTGCGGGAGTGCTTATTTTTCCGACGGTAATTATATACGCATATTCCATGCTGTATAATATCACTAAAATACACTATCTGTATAACATTTGGAATGTTCTTATCTCGGTAGGGTCAATGGTCGCGGCGATAGCGCTGACGGTTTTCTTTACGTCAAAGAAGGTGCTGAAGGAAACCCCTGCAAGCCTTATGCGGCCTAAAGCGCCCAAATCGGGAAAGAGGGTGCTTATCGAGCATATCGGCTTTATCTGGAACAGACTGGGCTTTTTCGGTAAGGTTTCGGGTCGAAATCTTTTCAGGTACAAGCGCAGAATGTTTATGACGGTCATAGGTATTGCGGGCTGTACCGCGCTGTCGCTTACGGGGTTCGGTCTTAAAGATTCGATAAGCGATATTGTTGGCTTACAGTATAATTCTTTATATAATTACAATGGGTATTTAGCTTACGATCCCGAAATAACCGATGATGAATTGGAAAGCATATATTCCGACATGAATGAATACTGCCCCGACACGCTCACGACGCGCGCGCTGATAAAGCAATACACCCTGACGGTGAACGGAAGATCCGTTCAGGCGTATGTTACCTGCGTAGAGGACGCGGAAGCGTTCGGGCAGATGATAGACCTGCATGAGCGCGTTTCGGGCGAAAAGCTGAGCCTTTCCGATGGGATCATTGCCACCGAAAAAACCGGCAGGCTTCTCGGCGCGGGAAAGGGAGAAACGGCGCGTATCCGCATAAACGACAGCGAAGAAAGGGATTTCATCATAAGCGGTCTGACGGAGCATTATGTCGGAAATTACCTCTATATGACGAGCGCGCAGTATGAGGAGATATTCGGGAAGCAGCCCGAATACAACATCATCTATTTTATCAACGGGATAACCGAAAGCGCCGACGGGAACGCGTTCAGCGAGAAAATGCTCAAAAACGACGCGGTGCTTTCCGTAATGATGAACTCCTCCTCCTCGAGCACGTTCAGCGACATGATAAAGATAATGGACCTTGTTGTCATTGTGCTTATCGTATCGGCGGGAGCGCTTGCGTTCGTGGTGCTTTACAATCTTACGAATGTCAATATTACGGAGCGTATTCGCGAGATAGCAACGCTGAAGGTGCTCGGCTTCTATGACCGCGAGGTATCAAGCTATGTATTCAGGGAGAATATTATACTTTCCGTAATGGGAGCGGCTGTCGGGCTGGGGCTCGGCACGGCGCTCTGTATGTTCGTAATTAATACCGCCGAGATAGACGAGGTTATGTTTGGCAGGAGCATACACCTGCTTTCCTATGTCTGGGCGTTCCTTGTCACGATAGTGTTCTCGCTTATAGTGAACCTGATAATGACGAGAGAGCTGAAGAAAATAAGCATGGTTGAGTCACTGAAATCGGTGGAATAATATACTATTGGTAATATATACGAGGTATATAACATGATAGAAAACATTGTCACCATTAAGCTCCCTGCCGACGAGGAGCTGACTATCAAGAAAAATCACCTTTGCGGCGGCGAGGGTAAGCGTATTGCGGTTGTTACGGGAATACACGGTGACGAGCTGGAGGGGCAGTATGTCTGTTATGAGCTCGTGAAGCGCATAACGGCGAATATGTCCTGTCTGCACGGCACTATTGACATCTATCCGTCGATAAATCCGCTTGGAATGGAGTCGGTTACGCGTGCGGTGCCCATGTCGGGGCTTGATATGAACAGGATTTTCCCCGGCTCGGACACGGGCGCAATTGCGGAGAGCATTGCCGCGAAGCTGCTGCAGGATATCAGCGGCGCCGATATCTGCATTGATATCCACGCGAGCAATATATTTATCCGCGAAATTCCGCAGGTAAGGATAACGCAGGAGAACAGCTCAAAGCTGCTGCGTTACGCAAAAATGCTGAATACCGACCTCGTATGGGTGCATGACTCAAACGCTGTCGGCGAGGGCTCGCTTGCCGATTCGCTCAACCGCGCGGGCGTGCCGACTCTTGTCATAGAAATGGGCGTGGGTCAGCGAATAACCAAGGAATACTGCTTCCAGCTGCTTTCGGGAATATTCCGGCTCATGTCCGAGCTCGGCATATGGACGGGCGCGGAGGAAAAGGTATCACACCCGATGGTGTCGACGGACGGCTCTGTAAAGGTGATACACTCCGGCGCGGGCGGGATATTCATTCCGAGCGTTGAGCACAATATGTGGCTTTCAAAGGGGTCGGTGATCGGCGAGATAGTCAATCCCATAAGCGGCACGGTCGAACAGGAGATATCCGCGCCCGATGACGGACTGCTGTTTTCCCTGCGGGAATATCCCATAGTTTACGAGGGCAGCGTTATCGCGCGTATTCTGAGCATGGAAGGAAAATGACGCGGCGCGCACTTGACTTATAATACATTATATGGTACAATATTATAATAGTATAGTTGTCCGTAGAAAGGCGGCGGGACGTAATGAAGGACAGAATATTTGAATCAAGGGAAAACTATCTTGAAACTATCCTCATCTTAAACGAAAGAAACGGAGGAGTACGCTCCGTTGATATAGCCACGGAAATGGAGTTTTCAAAGCCGAGCGTCAGCGTTGCTATGAAAAATCTCCGCGAGGACGGCTGCATAATTATTGACAACAGCGGTTATATAACCCTGACGGAAAAGGGCAGGGAGATAGCCGAGCGGGTGTATGAGCGCCACATTCTGTTCACCGACTGGCTTATTTCGCTTGGCGTGAACGAGAAAGTCGCGGCGGAGGACGCCTGCCGCATTGAGCACTGCATAAGCGCGGAGAGCTTCGAGGCGATAAAGAAATTCGTGACGAAGCACTGTGAGGCGTGACGGGCGGTATTGCCAAAAATAATACGGAGGCGGCGGACGGCTTGAAAATTATTTGTCTTATCGAAAACACTGCGGTCGACGAAAAGCTGTTATACGAGGACGGAATGTCGCTTTTTGTGGAATACGGCGGCAGGAATTATCTTATTGACACGGGTCTTACCGGAAAAGCTGTCGACAATGCGCGGAGAATGAGGCTCCCGATAGACGATATCGACGCGGTGGTGATAACGCACAACCATGCGGCGCATATCGGCGGCATTGAAAGCGTGATGAGGCTCAACCCGCGCGCGGAGATATACATTAGGGCGGCGTCGCAGGCAGAGGTGTTCAGAAAGAACGGGCTTTTCAAAACGCCTGTCGGAGAGGGAAAGTCGTTTTTCAAGAAATATGCGGAAAACCTTATCCTTTTCAACAGCTTTTCGGAGGTATGCGAGGGCTTTTACCTTGCTTCCTGCGAGGATTTTGAGGAAAAGAACATCAACCCCGACAGGAACAGCTTTGTTCTCGACGGGAAAAAGGCGGTGCCGTTCGACAATTCCGACGAGAGCTTCGCGGTCATATTCCCGAAAAAGCGCAAGGCGGAGGGGCTCGTCCTTATCGGAGGGTGTTTTCACTGCGGCGTGATGAATATGCTGGATACCGTGTCGCGCAGGTGGCACGATATACCGATACTCGCGGTGATAGGCGGCTTTCATTTCAGCGGGAACAATCCGAAAACGTTGAACTGCTCCGCGGAATATGTGATATCTCAGGCGCGCTCGCTCAAGTACAGCGGCGCGGAAAAGATATACGCCTGCCACTGCACCGGCTTCAAGGGCTTCGACACCATGGACGAGATACTCGGCGACAGGCTGATGTATTTCGGCGGCGGAGAGGCGCTGGAATTCTGAATATTTTTATCCCCGGGCTTTTCGGCTCGGGGATTTATTTTTAAGAAAAAATTAAATAATATGCCCCTAGATTTTTAAGTTATCTGTCCTAGAATAAAAACAGAAAAAATTTCGGGAAAATGTGCAACTTTTATTACCCGAATATTGTTTTATATAATGAGAGGTCGGAACGGTTCCGACATATAATTTAATTTTTGGGGGAGGAAAATATGGGTATGTCAGTCAAGAGGTTACTTTCGGCTGCGATGAGCGTTGTCGGACTGATAAGCGCGGTATCGTTTGAAACGGCGGGCACTGCTGCTTCGGCTGCTTCCGTGACTTACAGCACGGACACGATAGCCGTCGGCACGAGCCACAGCCTTGTTATAAAAAATGACAGCTCTTTATGGGCTGCGGGCGACAACAGCTTTGGTCAGCTCGGCGTTAATAATATTGCCGAGTCGGACGGCGTAAGGGTCATGACGAACATAGCTTTCGCCGAGGCTAACGACGATGTAAGCTTCGCTATTGACTCAAGAGGAACGCTGTACGGCTGGGGCGACAATTCCGAAGGGCAGATATCGCCGTCGAATTCGGTCGATGTTATCACAGTGCCCCTGAAGCTGATGGATAATGTCATGGCAGTCGCGGCGGGCGACACCCACACTATCGCGCTGAAAACCGACGGGTCGGTGTACGGCTGGGGCAGCAACGCCAGCGGCGAGCTTGGCTTCTCGGCAAATTATTATGAAAACGAACCCGTTAAAATTATGGACGGAGTTGCCGATATTGCGGCGGGCGACGCATTTTCGCTTTTCGTCACCAAAAAAGGCGAGCTTTATGTATGCGGCAGCAACGGAAACGGTCAGCTCGGTCTGGGCGATTACAGCAGCCGCAGTACGCCCGTTAAGGCAATATCCGACGGGGTTGAATCGGCGGAGGCAGGCAGCGATCATTCCGTTATCCTGAAGAAGGACGGAACGGTGCTCACTGCGGGAGCAAACAGCAGTGGTCAGCTCGGAAACGGCAGCTACCGCGTGTCCAACAGCTTTGTTTCGGCAGGTGTGACGAACGCGGCGGCGGTATTTGCGGGGGACAGTTCCTCGGGCGCTCTCGGCGCGAACGGCACGCTTTACACATGGGGCAGCAATTCCTTTGCGCAGCTTCATAACGGCAAAACAGAGGATCTTCCGACGCCTGCGGCGGCGGTATCCAACGCGGCAGCATATGCTGTAAGCGATACTCACTCGCTCGTGCTGAGAACGGACGGGACGGTCACCGCGGCTGGCGACGGCGCTTGCGGTCAGCTTTTCACCATTAATTTAAGCTCGGTATCAAAGCCCGTTAAAGTGGCTGCGAAAATTGTTTCCTATTCTGCGGGAACGGATCATGCGGCAGCCGTTGATGAAAACGGCAGGCTTTACACATGGGGCAGCAACGACAGGGGTCAGCTCGGGCTCGGCGACACGACAGCGCGCAGCAACCCCACAAGGGTATCCGCACGCGCGGAATTTACAAAGGTATGGTGCGGCAACAAGGTCACGTTCGCACTGGCGACGGATAACACGGTTTATGTTTTCGGCGACAATACAGAGGGAATGCTCGGCATTAAAACAAAGACGGCGATAGTTACCTCGCCTCAGGCAAACTGGCTCATTCCCGCCGGCAAAAATATTGAAATTTACCCCACGGAGGGCTGCGCTTACGCATTGATAGACGGCACGGTCTACGGCTGGGGCAGGGATATCGCGAGCAGACTTCTTGACCTCGGCACAAAAACGGAAGAACCGACTATTCTCGGCGACGCACCGGTAAACATTAAGAAGCTTGCAGTCGGGACAAATCATGTCCTTGCGCTGGACAATGACAATACGGTATGGGTATGGGGCTCGAACAGCTACGACCAGCTTGGAGTTGATGTTATAGGCGTTCAGACCGATATTCCGACAAAGCTTGAAATATACCGCGAGCCGAACAAAACTGGCGGCACGGCGCTTGAAGCGGACAAATTCACCGATATCGCGGCTTGCGATAATCATTCGATGGCAGTTGACGCCGACGGCAGGGTTTGGGTGTTCGGTCTTAACAGCAGCGGTCAGCTCGGCACGCCCGCGCGCCGCATAAGAACTCCCGAATGCGTAGCGAATAAGGCGGCGGCGGTCGCTGCGGGAAAGGTCACCTGCGCGGTGCTTTTCTCCGACGGAACGCTCTCCCTTGCGGGCGCTAACGCGAACGGCGAGCTTGGCAACGGAACAGTGAAAAACAGCAGCGAATTTGTGACGCAAACGGGCACAGGCGCGGAATACGCGTCCTTAGGAAACGGCTTCGGCGGATTTATCCGCACGGGCGGCACGCTCTACTGCTGGGGCATTAATAATTACGGTCAGGTAGGAAACAGCAGCGGCGGCGCGCAGACAACTCCCGTGGTGGTAATAAAAGACGCGCTTCGCGCTTCGATAAAACAGCCCGAGAGCGTTACGCTGGATAAGACAGCGGCAACGGTCAAGCCGGGCGCAACGGTTCAGCTTAAAGCTTCCGTTACTCCGTCCGACGCACCCGTTACCTTTACATGGAGCAGCTCCAACGTAAATGTTGCAACAGTCAGTGCCGACGGTCTTGTAAAGGGCATAGCAAAAGGCACCGCAGATATCACCGTAAATACGCAGAACGGCAAGACCGCCGTTTGCAGGGTTACCGTTGAGGTGCCTGTGACAAGCATTTCTGTCACCCCGTCAAAAACAAAGACAATCACCGTCGGAACGAGCTTTACATTCAAAACAAAGGTTTACCCGAGTAATGCGGACGATAAAACGCTGCTTTTCGAGTCGTCGGATACCGATGTTGCGACGGTCGACGCCAACGGAAAGGTAACGGCTGTGTCGACGGGGCGCGCGGTGATAACCGTCAAGTCAAATTCTGACCCCGCGAAGATCAAGAAGGTCACGGTAAAGGTACGCCCCGCAAAGGTGACTATTACATACAGAAAATCCACGACGAACGGAGTTGTGCTTAAATGGGACGACTCCGAGGGCGCGGACGGGTATGTCGTTTACCGCAAGGTCTACAAGAGCAGCACATCGAGCAAGATAATCGCCGATACGGAGGACGAAACCGAATTCACCGATGAAACGGCAGTTGCGGGAAAGAAATATATTTACAGCGTCAAGGCATACACCGTTATTGACGGTAAAAAGGTTTACTCCTTAAATTCGAAGCAGTATGTTATCACTGCGAAATAACCGATTTCTCCTTCCCCCCATATATTTTGAGAGAGCTCCCGCTTAGGCGGGGGCTTTTTCATGTTGAAATGTTGAATTTTTCTCATAAATTATTATCCGGACAAATATATTATAATAGTATATCACTGTATAAAGGAGAATTGCCCCATGATCACACTGAAAAGGCTCGTTTGCGCGGCTGCGGCTGCTGCGGTCCTGCTGTGCCCGTTTGTTCCCGAAATGACGGCGGCAGCGGAGGAAGCGGAGGCGAAAAAGCCCGCTGCCGAAATACTTGTCGAGGCGGAAACGGGACAGGTGCTGTATTCTGAAAACGCCGACATGAAGCTGCCGATGGCTTCGGTGACAAAGGTAATGGCGCTGCTTATCTGGGCGGAGGAAATAGAGGAGGGAAAGCTTTCCCTTGAGGAAACGGTAAAGGCGACATCATATGCGGCGAGCATGGACGGCTCTGTCATATGGCTGGAGGCGGGGGAGGAGATGACCGCCGCCGAGCTTATTGAGGCTGTTATAATAAGCTCGGCGAACGACGCGTGCGCGGCGCTTGCGGAGCACACGGCGGGCAGCGAGGCGCAGTTCGTCAGGCAGATGAACAAGCGCGCCGCCGAGCTTGGCATGAAGAACACCCATTACAAGAACTGCGTTGGCTATGACGAGGACGGACACTATTCAACTGCGAGGGACATTGCCGTTGTTACGGCGCAGCTTATGGAGCACGAGGTGTTCCGCGGGTGGATGCTGACATGGATGGACTATCTTCGCGGGGGAGCGACTCAGCTTGTCAACACCAATAAAATGGTGCGATATTACGACGGCATTCTTGGCGGTAAAACGGGAACGACCGACAACGCGGGCTGCTGCCTGACCGTCTGCGCGGAGCGCGGGGATATGCGGCTGGTGGCGGTCACGCTTGGAAACGAGACCGACGAGGAGCGCTTCGATTCGGCGGAGAGCCTGCTTGATTACGGCTTCGGCTCGTTCGAGAAATTCACGCCCGAAATTGATTATTCGCAGCTTGCCCCGATAAAGGTAAAACGGGGGACGGAAAGAGAGGCAGTGCCTGTTATAGCGGACAGGAGCGAGTGCGTTATAAAAAAAGGGCGCTCGGGCTCGGTGAAGTATGAATACACCTTTGTGGAGCAGCTTGAGGCGCCTGTCGAAAAGGGTCAGTTTGTCGGGGAATATCTCGTAATGCTTGACGGGATAGAGGTATTCCGGTCGGATATCGTCGCGGAAAAGGATATACCGCGCATGGATTTTATTAAATGCTTATGGCTTATTTTTTCGGAGATGATAACTATGTAGGAATAATTACACGCATTTTCGCAACAATAAAGAGGTAATTATTCTGCCGAAAGGAATGATAAAATCAATGAAGAAAATTCTTGCTGTGCTGAGCGCCTGCACCGTACTTGCGGCGCTTGCGGGCGCTGTCCCCGAGGTCGTCGAGAGCGCCGTCCCCGCTTCGGAAACGGTCCCCGTGATGACACGCAGCTATAACGAAAGCGTATCGGGGAGCGGTTCGCTCGCATATATCGGTCAGCGCGACATAACCTCCGCGCTCCCGCTCGTGATAAAGCGCTTCTGCGTCGGCGAGGGCGATATTGTTGCGGTGGGGGATACCGTTGCTGTCGTTGATAAAGATGGAACGGCGTCGCTTATCGAGAGCCTCGGTCAGGTGTCGCAGCTTGCTGTCGCGGCGGCAAATCTCTCTACGGCGGTCGCGCTTATTCCCGAAAAGGTGACAGCCGACTGCTCGGGCAGGGTCATTTCGACGGCGGCGGACGGAGCGGCAGTCGAAAGCGGATACAGCATTGCGACGGTAGCGCCGTCGGATTCGCTCGTGATATCCGCTGCGGTGAGCGAAAACGACATTGCGCGCGTCTGCGAGGGTCAGTCGGTGGTTTTCCGCTGCGCGGCATATCCCGACGAAATTTTTACGGGTAAGGTGAGCCGCATCGCATCTGCGGCGCGCAGCCAGTATAACGGGGCTGTCCTTGAAACGGTAGTCGATATTCAGGTCAAGCCCGACGAGGAGGACGAGCGGCTCAAGTCCGGGCTGAGCGCGGACATAGAGGTGCAGCTGTCCGACCCACACATGATATGCGTCGTTCCGTATAACGCAATAGGTCAGGACGACGCGGGCGAGTTCGTATATGTATATGAGGACGGCAAGGCGGTACGCAGGGAGATATTCACGGGCGCGGAGTTTTCCGACGGGACGGAGGTAATAAAGGGCGTTTCGGCGGGGGAGGAGCTTTTTTATTCACCCGAGGAAATAGAGGGCAGGAGCTTTATAAGGTCGGGGGATAAGAATGTCGGCAGTAACTAATATAATAAGGTCGCTCATGAACATATTCCGCAGCCGCACGCGCTCTGTGCTGACTATGGCGGGAATAGCGGTGGGCGTTTTTTCGGTGGTGCTGATATCCGTCGTTGGGACAGTCGGCACGGCGCAGGTGAGTAAAACGCTTGTCACAATGGGCGTCGATACGCTTCTGGTTCAGGCGGCGGAAAACAGCGTTTCTGTAACGCTGACGGACAGCGACGTTTCGGCGGTGCGCGCTGTTGACGGGGTGACAGATGTAATGCCGCTTATGGCGAGCATGACCGAGGTAAAGATGATAGGCAGGCGGCTGGACTGCTACGTCTGGGGCGTGGACAAGTCCGCGGACAGGCTGATATCTCTCGAGGCGGAGCACGGGCGGCTCGTGAACAATTCCGACGCGGCTGCGCGGCTGCGTGTCTGCGTTATCGACGAGCAGTTTGCAATAGAAAGCTACGGCAGGAGCAACGTTGTCGGGAAAACGCTCCGTATGTTCCTCGGCGGGAAATATCACGAGTTCGAGATAATCGGGGTGGCGAAGTCGGGGCTGTCCAGCCTGCAGGGAATGCTGTCGAATATCATGCCGGGGTTCATGTATATCCCGATAACGACCATGCAGCAGCTTTGCGGGCGGACGACCTATGACAAGCTTGCGGTCAAGATAGACGACATGAACAGCGACGGCGTTATCGTTGACAAGGTAACGGGCGCGCTTGACAGAAAGAACGGTCACACCGACGGCTATATCTGCAACAATCTGCTTTCTCAGAAGGGACAGCTTGACGATATTCTGTCGATAGTTACGACGGCGCTTTCGCTGGTGGCGGGGATATCGCTTGTCGTGTCGGGGATATCGGTCATGACTACCATGATGATGAGCGTCGGCGAGCGAACGCGGGAGATAGGGATAAAGAAGTCGATAGGCGCGAAAAACCGCGATATCTGCGCGGAATTTCTGACGGAAAGCGTCGTCCTGACGGTCATGGGGAGCATGGCGGGAATTGCCGCGGGGCTGTTCGTGGCGGTTGTCGGGTGCTTTATCGCGGGGGTGCCGTTCGTGCTGAATGTCGGCTCGCTTGTGCTGTCGGCGCTCGCGGCGGCGGCGATAGGGGCGGTTTTCGGGGCTTACCCCGCATATAAGGCTTCGACATTAAAGCCTGTTGACGCGCTGAGAATGTAATTGCAAGTATCCGCATTCCCGATAAGGGGGGTGCGGATATTTTTTTGGGAGAAAATTTTATAAAAGCCCTTGAAAAACCGACATCAGTTATATAATGATATTATAGCGTTTTACGCGCAAAGATATATGGATGTACCGGCAGAGCCGCCGATCTCGGTTTCGGAGGCGGCTTTTTCGGGCGCGGAGCCTTGTTTTGTCCCCGACCGATATTTTGCTTCAAATTACTTGCATTTTGGGCGATAATGCTGTATAATATATGTTGGAGAAAAATAATTCCCTCAAAGGAGGATAATTATATGAAGCTTATCTATGCGATAGTTAACAACGACGACAGCCATGCTGTTCAGTCATCTCTGACCAAAAACGGATTTCAGGCGACAAAGCTCGCTTCGTCGGGCGGTTTTCTCATGGCGGGCAACACAACGTTCATGGTCTGCTCCGAGGACGATAAGGTCGATGAGATCATCGGCATAATAAAGACCCATTCCCACAGGAGAAAACAGTTTGTCCCCAATTCCGCGAGCTACGGCGTCGGCAGCTATACCAGCTTCCCCGTCGAGGTGTCGGTAGGCGGCGCGACTATTTTCGTCACCAATATTGAAAGATTTGAGAAGGTATAATGCGGCTTTACGGTAAAGAGGAGCTGAAACGCCGCCTTGACAGCGCCGCCGCACACGGCAGGCTTTCCCATGCGGTGCTTATCCATGGCGAACAGGGCGCGGGCAAAAAGGTCATGGCGCGGTATGCCGCAAAGCTTATGATGTGCGGCGCGCCGCCCTGCGGGAGCTGTAAAAACTGCCGCCTTATCGACAGCGACAGCCACCCCGATGTTGTTTTTGTAAAGCAAAAATGCGGCGGGAAATACGCCACGGATCCGTTTTACGAGAATTTCATAAAGGATTCCGTCATCTACCCGAACAACGGCGGGCTCAAGGTGTATATCATCGAGGACTGCGACGACCTGTCCCCGAAGCTTCAGAACGCTATGCTGAAGCTTATCGAGGAGCCGCCGCGCTATCTGAGGTTTATTTTCACCTGCGAGAACGTCAACAATATGCTTGAAACCATTCTTTCCCGCGTGACGGAATATCAGCTTTCGCTGCCGTCGGAGGAGGAGTGCGCGGAGTGCCTGCGCGAGAGCGGGTGCGACGCAAAGACTGCGAGAGAGCTTTCCGATACGTTCTGCGGAAACATCGGGAAATGCAGGGCGGTGATCGACGGGGGAGAGGAAAAGAAGCTTATCGACACCGCCTGCCGCGCGGCTGCCGCTATCGCCAAAAACGACAGATTTTCTTTCGCGGCGGCGCTGACAGAGCAGTCGGGCAGGGCGGAATATGCCGAAACGCTTGAATATCTTACGAGGATACTCCGCGACGCCATGGTTATAAAATGCGGAGGGAGCGCGGCGTATTTTGCGAAAAAGGAAGCGGCGGGAATTGCCGCGGCATATTCCGAGGAGCGCATTCTCGATATGACCGACACGGTTTTCTCCGTCAACTCCAAAAGCAGGTTAAACCTGAATCTCGGGCTTACCACCGCTTATCTTACCGCAAGAATTATGCAGCAATACACAGGATAAAGGAGTATAATGGATATAAATAATAACAGCGATTACTTCACCGAGAAGATCGCACCGAAAAAACCTGCCGCAGATAACAGCGCGCAGGACAAACAGGACAAGCCCGCACAGAAGCCGCCGCGCCGTGACAGACCGCGCCGCGACAGGAACGACAGAAATGACAGAAGCGACAGGAGCGAACGCAGCGATCAGCCGCCGCGTCAGACCCATCCGAAGCCGCACAAAAACGCTCCGGCTGCCGAGGCAGAGCCTGCGGGAGCTGTAACCGCTGCACCGTCCGAGGAGGACAGCGGCGCGCGCGTCGAGATAATCGGCATACGTTTCAAGGACGTCGGCAAGGTATATTATTTCTCGCCGAACGGGGTCAATTTCAGGCAGGGAGAAATGGCGGTCGTTGAAACGGCTCGCGGTGTTGAGTGCGGCGAAATCGTACTTTCGAACAGAAGCTATCCCGAAAAGGCGCTGGTGTCCCCGCTCAAAAGCATTATCCGCAAGGCGGACGAAAACGATATAAAGCAGCTTGAGCTGAACCTGAAAAAGGAAAAGGAGATCATGCGGGTGTTCTCCGAGAAGATAGAGCAGCACAAGCTTGATATGAAGCCTATCGACGTCGACTGCACCTTTGACGGAAGCAAGATACTGTTCTATTTCACGTCGGACGGGCGCGTTGATTTCCGCGAGCTTGTTAAGGATCTCGCGGCGATATACCGAACAAGGATAGAGCTGCGGCAGATAGGCGTGCGCGACGAGGCGAAAATGCTCGGCGGGCTTGGTATCTGCGGCAGACCGTTCTGCTGTTCGAGCTTCCTCGGCGAGTTCCAGCCCGTTTCCATCAAAATGGCGAAGGAGCAGTCGCTGTCGCTCAACCCGACAAAGATATCGGGCACCTGCGGCAGGCTTATGTGCTGCCTTAAATACGAGCAGGACTGCTACGAGGAATTTCTGAGGACAACTCCTAAGGTCGGCGCGTATGTTGAAACTGCCGAG
Source organism: uncultured Clostridia bacterium (assembly GCA_945935925.1). GTDB lineage: Bacteria > Bacillota > Clostridia > Oscillospirales > Ruminococcaceae > CAG-115. Next base: position 16,373 of record CAMERU010000014.1, read on the forward strand.
GGCAGGGGAGTGGTCGACGAGGTGAACCTGCTGACGGGAATGCTGAAGGTCAAGCTTGACAAGAAGCCCGATGTCCCCATGTCGGTGAACAAGTCCGAGGTTAAGCTTATCAAGGACGGACAGATCAGGGTCAACCGTGACGAAATAAAGGCGCTGAGAAAGCTTGAGGAAAACTGACGATAAGGAGATATGACAATGAAGATATATTCCGTGAACGACAAGGAATTTGCCGCATACGGCAAGGTGCATACAGGATACGATGTAGCGCCGCTGCTCGGGGCGCTGGAGGGAACGCCCCTGCCCGACGGCGTGGGCTACGTTCCGTCGGAGGCGGCGCTTGAGGCGACGCCGCTGTTCGGGCTGCTTCAGAACAACGCATACGGCGGAATGCCGATACAGCTCGGCTGGTGCAACGGGCACAACACAAAGCTCAACTGCCTTGAATACCACCGCGACAGCGAGTTCAACATCGGTCTTAACGACTTCATTCTCCTGCTTGCAAAGGAGGACGATATCGTCGGGGGCAAGCTTGACACCTCGAAGGTCAAGGCGTTTAAGGCAAAGGCGGGCGACGTTGTTGAGGTTTATGCGACAACGCTGCATTATGCTCCCTGCAATGCGGAAAAGGGCGGCAGCTTCAAGGTAGTCATTGCGCTCCCCAAGGGCACGAACGGCGCCAAGCCCGCTATCGACCCGATATTCTGCGAGGACAACACGCTGTGGGCTTGCAACAAGTGGCTGCTGGCTCATGAGGACAGCGCCGAGGCAAAGCAGGGCGCTTATGTCGGGCTGACGGGCGAGAATATTGATATTGCCGACTTTATCTGATTTCCGTACAAAAGAAATGACCGGTTCTGCCGGTCATTTCAGTCTGTCGAAAAAGTCTAAAGACTTTTCCGACAGGATCTCCGCTGACGCGGAGGTCGGCACGGCTAACGCCCTGCCGAGCCGTCCCGCCTGCGCGCAAAGCCGCTGCGCGGCTTCACACTTGTCGGGACAGAGGTATTTTTGGGGCGGGAAACCCGCCCCAAAAATGTATTTAAAAGCCCGCTTCGCGGGCAAAGCTTAGTTTTTCGACAAGCTGAAACGACCGGTTCTGCCGGTCGTTTTTGCGTTATATCAGGGATTTTTCGGCGTTAGCTTTGACTAAGCGAAAATAAACAAAATTGCCAAGAAAATTTTTATTAAATGGGGCTTGATTTTTTCGGAAAATATGATACAATATTATTGAGGCAACAGCCTTTAATGGGTATTTTCCCGGAATAAAACCAAGGAGGAACACAACAATGGCATATGTAATTTCTGACGAGTGCATCGCTTGCGGTGCTTGCGCAGACGGATGTCCTGTAAACGCTATTTCTGAGGGTGACGGCAAGTACGTTATCGACGCAGATACCTGCATCGACTGCGGCGCTTGTGCAGGCACCTGCCCCGTAGGCGCTCCGCAGGAGGGCTGATTTCGGGCGAGCCAAGGCTCACGAAATACATAAAGCGGCCGGAGTTATCCGTCCGCTTTTTTTGTTTCTGTCGGCTTCTGTCGGCGGCAAATTCTGCCCGCAGAAAATTGCCTGCAAAAAAATTTGCCCGTAAAATACTACCCGTAAAATACTGCCCGCAAAATACTGCCCGTAAAATATTGCCCGCAAAATACTGCTCGCATAATGTTCGGGGAATTTGTCGGAGCGCAGACACAAAAAAGGGTCGTATCGCGATTACCGTTACGGTGTTCGTGATACGACCCTTCTTAAAGAAAAGAAAGAGTCAAAATATAATTATATAATATATCTTTCCGATAACGCCTTTAATCAGAGGGTTGACCCAATCGGAACGGTGAACCTCAACGGATATTCTCCGCACGGCTTACCGCGCCGTATCAAGCTAAGAACCGATCATTCGCGTTAATACGATAAATGCCTTTTGGCGGCGTGTGACGTTTCGTTACGCAGGGCTGCCTTAGCGCTTACCTCGTCCGCAGGACTTCGCGGGGAGGGTGTGACAGCTGAAAATCCGAAAAGGATCTTCGCGCCGAAAAGCCTTGTTTCATTAGTGCGTCTTATTCCGTCGACAGGCGGGCGGATATTGCATTTTCCTCTGCCTTGACCGGATCTCTTGCCGTTGTTTCTGCCGCATTCCCGATAATGGGCATTCGCGCGGGCGCAGGATACAGGCGCAGCCTCGGACATAATGTTCTATCCGCTTTTATTGTAACCTATTTTGCTTTAATTGTCAAGTGTTTTTTGGCGAAAAATCGCTGTATAATGCAGTTTTGAAATAAATTATCACGCATTTTGGCAACTTTTTTCGATATTATCCGCGTGATTTGCCCAATGGTGTTGATTTTCCGCATGAATTATAGTATAATAAAGACAACAGGCAGCTTTGCTCAGCAAAAAAGAAAGGAACATTGTTTATGAATATTTTGGTAGTAGGCGGCGGCGGGCGCGAGCACGCGATAATCACCGCGCTCAGCAGATCTCCCCGTGTGGACAAGCTTTATGCAGCGCCCGGAAACGGCGGCATATCCAAGCTTGCGGAATGCTTCCCCGTAAAGGCGACGGATATCGACGGAATACTTGCGCTGGCGGAGAAATTGCGCCCAGATTATGTTTTCGTTGCGCCCGACGACCCCCTTGTGCTCGGCATGGTGGACAGGCTGAACGAGGCGGGCTTCAGGACATTCGGACCGAGGGCTAACGCCGCGATTCTTGAGGGCAGCAAGGTGTTCTCAAAGGCGCTGATGAAGAAGTACGGTATCCCCACGGCGGCATACGAAACGTTTACCGACGCGGACAAGGCTATTGAATACATAAAGGCGCAGAACAGTTATCCCGCGGTAATAAAATGCGACGGGCTTGCTCTCGGAAAGGGCGTTATCATCGCAAAGGACTTCGCCGAGGCGGAGGCTGCGGTTAAGTCCATGCTGCTTGACGGCAAGTTCGGAAAGAGCGGCAGCGAGATAGTTGTCGAGGAATTTATGACGGGACCCGAGGTGACCGTGCTTGCGTTCACCGACGGCAAGACCGTAAAGCCCATGATATCCTCCATGGATCACAAGCGCGCATATGACAACGACGAGGGGCTCAACACGGGCGGAATGGGAACCATTGCCCCCAACCCTTGCTACACCGACGCATTCAAGGCGGAGTGCATGGAGAAGATATTCAAGCCCACCATCGCGGCAATGAGCGCGGAGGGCAGACCGTTCAAGGGCTGTCTGTATTTCGGGCTTATGCTTACCCCGAACGGCGCAAAGGTCGTTGAATACAACTGCCGTTTCGGCGACCCCGAAACTCAGGTCGTTCTCCCGCTTCTTGAAACGGATCTTACCGAGATAATGGACGCGATATGGGAGGAAAAGCTCGCCGAGCTTGACATAAAGTGGAGCGATAAGAGCTGCGCCTGCGTTGTTATGGCGAGCGGCGGCTATCCCGAGAAATACGAAACGGGCAAGGTCATATCCGGTCTTGACGAAAACGGTCAGTGCGGCGGCGCTTACGTTTACCACGCGGGAACAAAGCTCGAAAACGGGCAGTTCCTCACGGCGGGCGGACGCGTGCTCGGCGTTACCGCAACGGGCGCGGATCTCCGCGCGGCGCTTGACGAGGCGTACAAGGCTGTCGAGGGTATATCCTTTGAAAAGGCGCATTACAGGCATGATATCGGCGCGAGAGCGTTAAAGGCGCTTTGATATGGGGCAAAATCCGTAAGCAATAAACGAAAACGACCGATTTTTGTCGGTCGTTTTTTATTCACAAGTGTTCACAAGCAGCCGCTGCCGCCGCGCGCATTTCCCTTGCCGCTGCGGTAATATCGGGCTGCGCCGCGACCGCCGAAACGACAGCCGCGCCGTTTATCCCCAGCCCTTTAAGGGTGAGTATATTCTCCTTGCTGACCCCGCCGATGACGACGAACGGGATAGTTACCGCCGCGCGTATCTGCTTTATTATTTCGGGGGTAACGGGGCGGGTATCGGTTTTTGTCGAGGTGGGGAATACCGCGCCCACGCCGAGATAATCCGCGCCGTCCTCCTGCGCCCGAGCCGCTTCCTCGGGACGCGCGGCGGAAACGCCTATGACCGCCTTTTCGCCGAGGATGCGCCGCGCTTCGCGGCAGGGGAGATCCTTCTGCCCGAGGTGAACGCCGTCCGCGCCCGCCGCAAGGCAGATGTCCACGCGGTCGTTTATTATTAGCGGGACATTGTTCGGGCGGGTTATTTTCAGCACGCGCAGCGCAAGTTCGTAAAATTCCCGCGAGGTGCAGTCCTTTTCGCGCAGCTGTATAATTCCCGCGCCGCCCGCAACAGCGCGTTCGACGCTTTCCTCTATCGTTTCGCAGGACATAAGCTGCCTGTCGGTGCAGAAATACAGCGTGTAATCAATGCCTTTTTTGTTAATAATTCCGGTGCTCATCAGCCTTCAGCCTTTCGCAGAATATTTTCGGGGTCATTCCCGCCGCGTCAAAAAGACCCGCCCTGAACGCGCCCATTCCCGCGCATTCCTCGGACAGCTCGCCGCATATGCTCATGAACGCCGCCCCCGCCGCCGCGCCGTAAAGCGGCTCGGAAACAGCGCAGAACGCCGCGCACAACGCGGTGGTCATACAGCCCGCGCCGGTCACTTTTTTCAGCTTTGCCGAGCCGTTATGCAGGATAACGGTGCAGCAGCCGTCGGAAATAACGTCTTTTTTCCCCGTAACCGCGCAGACCGTGCCGAGCTTCCGTGCCGCCTGTTCCGCAGCGGCGGCGTTTTCCGCGTCGAAGCAGTCGACGCCGTGCGGGTGTACCGTTTCGTTACCCGCGAGGGCGGAAATTTCGGCGATATTCCCCCGAATGACCGATATATTGACCGCCGACAGCAGCTTTTCCGCCGCCGAACGGCGGAATTTTGTCAATCCGACGCCAACGGGGTCGAGCACGACGGGAATGCCCTTTTCGTTAGCGGAAGCTCCCGCGCGGAGCATGGCGCTAAGTCGGCTCTCGGAGAGTGTTCCCATATTCAGTACGAGCGCGTCCGCCGCGGCGGACACCTCGGCTGTTTCCGCGGGGTCGTCCGCCATAATGGGCGAAGCTCCCGCCGCAAGCAGCATATTTGCGGTGTCGCCCGCAGTCACATAATTTGTTATGCAGTGCACCAGCGGACAGCGCCGCCGCATTTGTTCAAGGATATTTCCTGCCTGTTCCGAAAAGCTCATGAGTATCTCTTCCTTATTAAAGGTCAGCCTGCTTTATCGGCAGCCTTTTCCGTTTTTGCGGCGCCGTATCCTACGAATGTATCAAGCACCTTAACGCGCTTCATAGCCGTTACGAGAATAGCCGCGATCACCGTTCCGCCGCAGCTTGACACAAAGAACGGGAAAACATAGGTGAACAGCGCAGCCTCCTTGCCCATGATAAGCGAAGCTATCGGGAAGGACAGCATACCGCCGATGACGGATGTGCCGAAAAGCTCGCCCGCGTAAGCCATGGGCAGCCGCAGGTACTTCATAAACCCGCCCTTGCACACGCGCTCTCCTACCCAGTGGTACATAACGCCGCACAGGAACGCGCCGCACATACTTCCGGGGAATGCGAGCAGCGTTCCGAGCCCGAAGATGTTTCTGATAAGGCTGGCGCAGAATGCCATACCGACCGCATACCACGGTCCGAGGTAAACACCCGCTATGATGTTCACAAGGTGCTGCACGGGGCTGCATTTCGACGCGCCGATAGGTATGCTGAACATTGACCCTACAACGGCGACAGCTACCAGAACGGCGGCGATCGCGAGCTTTCTTACATCTGTTTTCTTCATAATGATACCTCTTCTTTCTGCCCCGCGCAAAGTCATTTTCAGCGGCGCGGCGGCTTACGCATACAGTTTTTCCGTATGTGTCGGTCGATACTCTGAAGTATCCTCTCACCGCGAAACACGCGTTCCCTCGCTGAAAATAACCTCGGACGGCGCTCCCCGCCGAAGCTGTATCATCAAACCGCAAATGCGGGAATGACCTTTAACTTATGTTATTTCTCGGAGCAGAACTTGACTTCCTTGCCCTCGAGAATCATGTTGGTAGTCCTTACCGCGCACATTTTTCCGCACATGGAGCAGGTGTGGCGGTCTGCGGGGGGAGTGCTCTCGAAGTAATCGCGCGCCTTTTCGGGGTCGAGCGCAACCTTGAACATTTCCTCCCAGTCCATCTTGTGGCGGGCTTCCGCCATTGCGTTGTCGCGGTCGGTCGCATGGGGAATTCCCTTTGCGATATCCGCCGCGTGCGCCGCGATACGGCTCGCGATTATACCCTCCTTGACGTCGTTAAGGTCGGGCAGGCGGAGGTGCTCCGCGGGGGTGACATAGCACAGGAAATCCGCGCCGCTTGCCGCCGCGATAGCCCCGCCGATAGCGGAGGTTATATGGTCGTAGCCGGGCGCGATATCTGTAACGAGCGGCCCGAGCACATAGAACGGCGCGCCGTGGCAGATGCGCTTCTGTATCTGCATATTCGCGGCGATCTCGTTCATCGCCATATGTCCGGGACCCTCTACCATGACCTGAACGTCCCTTGCCCATGCGCGCTCGGTAAGCGCGCCGAGTTCTATAAGCTCGGATATCTGACCAGCGTCGGTGCTGTCGTCGATACAGCCGGGGCGGAGCGCGTCGCCGAGGGAGATAGTCACGTCGTATTCGCGCAGGATATCAAGCACCTCGTCATAATGCTCGTAGAACGGGTTTTCGTTTCCCGTCATCATCATCCACGCGAACAGCAGCGAGCCTCCGCGCGACACTATGTTCATCTTTCTCGGGTCGCGGCGGAACGCCTCAACGGCGCGGCGGTTTATTCCCGCATGGATAGTCATGAAGTCAACGCCCTCTTCTGCGTGCGCGCGTACAACGCGCAGGAAGTCCTCGGCGGTTATTTCAAGCAGATCCTTTTCGAGGTAACCGATAGCGTCGTACATAGGTACGGTGCCTATCATTGCGGGGGACTTTGCGACAAGCTCGCGGCGGAAGGTGTTGGTCTTTCCGTAGTTGGAGAGATCCATTATCGCCTCCGCGCCGAATTTTATTGCCATGTCGACCTTCTGCATTTCAACGTCGTAGTTCTTGCAGTCGCCCGAGATACCGAGGTTGACGTTTATCTTGGTGCGAAGCCCCGAGCCTATACCCTCGGCGGAAAGCGAGGTGTGACGAATGTTCGCGGGGATAGCGACAACGCCCTTTGCAACAAGCTCGCGGAGCTTTTCGGGCTCCATGTATTCCTTTTCCGCGACGGTTTTCATTTCGGGGGTTATTATGCCCTTTTTCGCCGCGTCCATCTGGGTTGCGTATTCTCTCATGGTTTATATTCCTTTCATGTTATAGTAATCAAAGAAATGGTTTGTCGGACCGTGCCCGTGACCGACGGACAATTTGTCGGCATTGGCGATCGCGCTCGTTATATAGTCCTTTGCCGCTTCAACGGCGGTCGGGATATCCATTCCGTTTGCAAGGCAGGCGGCTATCGCGGAGGACAGCGTGCAGCCCGTGCCGTGGGTGTTTTCGGTGTTTATGCGCTCGCAGCAGAAGCAGGTGCTTTCGCCGTCGGCGTAGAGGATATCAACAGCGTCACCCTCGAAATGCCCGCCTTTTATCAGCAGGCTCCTTGCGCCGAAAGACAGGATTTTCCCGGCGGCAGCGTCAAAGTCGTTTATGTCGTTTACGGGAAGTCCCGAAAGCTGCGCGGCTTCGGGCATATTCGGCGTAACCAGATCCGCTAGGGGGAAGATGTATTCCTTCAGTGCGTCGGCTGTGCCCTTTCCGCTGAGCGAGTCGCCGCTCGTCGCGACCATTACGGGGTCGCACACGACAAACGGCGGCTTGTATTCCTTCAGCTTTTCGGCAACCGTTCGGATAATTTCCGTGCTCGGGAGCATTCCAAGCTTTACCGCCGCAACGTCGATATCGCGGAAAACCGCGTCTATCTGATCGGCAACGATTTTCGGGTCAATGTTCTGCATGGAAATAACTCCGCAGGTGTTCTCCGCGACGACGGAGGTTACAGCGCTCATTCCGAAGCAGCCGAGCGCGGAAAAGGTCTTTATATCCGCCTGTATCCCCGCGCCGCCGCTGCAGTCCGAGCCTGCGATCGTCAGACAGTTCTTCATATTCTTCTCCATAAAAAAGGACCTCCGCCGTGCGAAGGTCCGATAATTCATAAAGGATATCGTTGCTTCCCTACGATGGTATTAACCAAACAGGTTCAAAGGGTCAGGCTAAGCCTTCTCAACTCCGTGCGGAGTACCCCCAGCGGTTATTATTATATCACAGCCGCGGGTCATTGTCAAGCATTTATGCGGCTTCTGCGGAATTTTTGCAGAGGAAATATTGTACGGGTCGATGCGGGATTGCGGTTTGAGCGGCAGGCGGGGTATTGCGGGGTGAAATACGGCTCGCAGCCGTTTTGTTTAATGTTCACAAAAAACCGAGAAAAAATTTGTGCAAATCCCCGCCCTTGTAATGTAAACGATTTACTGCTATAATATATATGTAAACATAAACCGCCGCGATACACGGCGGAAGAATAAAGGCAATACGGAGGAAAAAACATGAATTACGGTCATTTCGACGAACTCAACAAAGAGTATGTCATCACCCGTCCCGACACACCGTCGGCATGGGCGAACTACCTCGGTTCACCCGAGTACGGCGCGATCATTTCCAACAACGCAGGCGGTTACAGCTTCGTAAAGAGCGGCGCTAACGGACGCGTTATCCGCTACCGCTTCAACGGCGTTGCGAACGACACCCCCGGCAGATATGTATATCTGCGCGACGCGGAAACAGGCGAATACTGGTCCGCTTCGTGGGCGCCCGTTTGCAAGCCGCTTGACGAATTCAAGAGCGAGTGCCGCCACGGTACAGCCTACACCGTTATCACATCGGAGTACAAGGGCATTAAGTCCGAGGTATCCTATTATGTTCCCATGGGCGCTACCTACGAGGTATGGGCGGCTAAGGTAACGAACACCTCCGACAAGCCCCGCAAGCTGTCCGTAACGGGCTACTGCGAATTTGTAAACGACCCGAACTATGAGCAGGATCAGGTAAATCTCCAGTACACCCTGTTTATCACCCGCACCTACTTCA
>CAMERU010000015.1 GCA_945935925.1 uncultured Clostridia bacterium
CGGCGTATCCGGACTTAAAACACACCAGCAGAAAATGGACGTTATAGGCAACAATATCGCCAACGTCAACACCACGGGCTACAAGGCGAGCGTAGTTACCTTTGCCGATATATACTACCAGACAAAGAGAACTCCCTCGGGTGCAACGGCTACCCTCGGCGGCGTTAACCCCCGTCAGGTCGGCTACGGCGTTAAGATGAACACCACGACAAACAACATGACCCAGTCGGGCTACACCTACTCCGACAGCATATATGACATGGCGCTCGACGGCGAGGGCTTCTTCCAGCTGATGGACGGCGAGGGCAACCTCTTTTACACCAGAGCGGGCGTTTTCAACATCGACGAGCAGGGCTACCTTGTTGATTCCAACGGTTACCATGTTCTCGGCATCTCCGGCGACAGCGAGGGTCAGAATCCCGGCTCGGAGATAATCCGCGCGGTAATTCCCTCTACCGAGGCAAACTGCTCCAGCGCGACAAAGAATGTCAACGGCGTCAACGTTACCATCTCCGCTTCGGCGCCCTCCGACAATACGGATATTTCGGTGACCTTCACCGAGAGCCAGTATCCTTACGCTACATTTGCGGGCGGTATCCTGAACATCTTCTTTAACTCCGACGAGCAGTATGCGTCTGAGGACGAGTTTGAGCAGGCTATCGCGGAGGCTATTGCGGCGGGCGGCGTTGAGCTCCCCGACGGTGTTGAGCTGAAGTTCGATTTTGAGTCTATCCCCAACGACACCGAGGCGGCAGCGGCTTCCAACAGCATATCGGGTCTGAAATATTCCACCACAAAGGACACCGCGAACATCTACAACTCCTATACCGTGACCGACGCGGTAACCGGCGATAAAAAGACAAAGTATGCCTATGTAAACTTTGCCGCAGACGATATTTACGCAACAAAGCAGAGCGTTACATTCTCCTATTCCGCGGGCGCAACGGCTTCCGTCAGCTATGCGAGCGACGTCTGGACAATAGTTATCGGCGACAGCACCACAGCCTCCGACCTTAACGACCTTATCGAGAAGTACATTGCCGACAATTCCTCCGATACCAACCCCATTCCCGGGCTCACCTGCACAGGCTTCGTTATCCCCACCGACCCTACGGCAAGAGCCGAGGCATTCGGCACCGCGCAGACAATAAAGCTCCAGGGCGGCAGGGATCTTCAGGCGGGCTTTGATATCGCTGTTCAGGAGGAGGGCGAGTTCGGTAATAATTACAAGGTCACCTTCGCTTATTCTTCGGGTTATGATAAAACAAAGGCTGTATGGGACGAGAACAACCTCACCATCACAGTCGGCAACGACACCACCATCGAGGATATCAACAACGCGATAAAGGAAGCGGCGGGCGGAAATGCAAAGAAGATGATAACCGTTTCCAACGTTACCGGTCTTAAAAAAGACGATTCCGATACGACGACCGCTTATGTTATGAACGCGGCGGAGCGCGAGGCGTTCTTCGGCGCAAATCCCGCACTTTCTCCCGCGGAAGGCAAGGACAGCTTCTTCACCAAGACGGCAAAGTCACTTTCCACCTTTAACCTCATGGACGGACGCACAGGCTCCGAGCAGAGCTATAAGGATCTCGAAAACGTAACCGTTCAGTCCGACGGAACGATTATCGGATATCATGCCGTTCACGGATATCTCACTCTCGGAAGAATAGATATCGTAACATTTGACAACCCGAACGGTCTTTCCGCTGTCGGCGGAACGATGTTCGTTGAAACAGTCGCTTCCGGCGAGGCGCAGGTCAATATCGCGGGCACAAGCGGCGCAGGCGAGATCGTTGCGGGCGCGCTCGAAATGTCCAACGTTGACCTTTCACAGGAATTTACCGACATGATAACCACTCAGAGAGGCTATCAGGCAAACTCCAGAGTTATCACCACCTCCGACACCATGCTTGAGGAGCTTCTTTCCCTCAAGAGATAATTGAATATTTGAACACGGCTTGCTGCGGGGCGGGCGCTCCGCAGCATATACCGTATTTCCGAGGAGAATCATGATATTTCTGACAAAGCTTGACGGGAAGCAGTTCATGCTCAACGAGCAGCTGATAGAAACCGTCCGCGAAACTCCCGATACCGTTATTGACATGAACAACGGTCACAGCTATATAGTGCGTGAGAGTATGCGGGAGATACAACAATTGATCATAGAAAACAGCAGGCTGCGCCGAAGGGCTGCCCTGAGGGCGGTAAAAAACGGCGGCGAGCCTTTGACATAACGCGCTTTAGCGCATTCGACATGACCGCGCGGCAGCGCGTATTTTAGAAAAGCGAGGGGTAAATTGTGAATATTTCACTAATTGTAGGCTGGGTCATAGCTTTCGGTCTGGTCGTTTTCGGTATTCTTTTCGGCGGCGGCGAAATGGGAAACTTTATCGATCCCTCGTCGCTCGCGATAACCTGCGGCGGCGCTATCGCCTGCCTTATCGCATCGTTCCCGATGTCCTACCTTGCGGGCGTGCCCAAGAAGTTCATCATGGCGTTCCTGCCCAAGAAATACGACCCGAAAAAATACATAAAGCAGATCGTCGATTACGCACAGATCGCCCGCACAAGAGGGCTTCTCGCGCTTGAGGAAAGCGCTAATCAATGCACCGACCCGTTCATGAAATCCAGCCTTATGCTTATCGTCGACGCGAACGACCCGGAAAAGGTGCGCGGAATGCTTGACGACTCCATCAACTTCATGTGCGAGCGCCACGAAAACGGACGAGCTTTCTTTGAAAAGGGCGTTGCGCTTTTCCCTGCGTTCGGTATGCTGGGTACACTTATCGGTCTTATCAATATGCTTGCCAGCATGGAGGATTCCTCGGGTCTTGCGGCAGGTATGTCGCAGGCGCTTATCACAACGTTCTACGGCTCGCTTTTCGCGAACGTTATTTTCGCCCCGCTCGGAATGGCGCTCAAAAATTCTCATGAGGACGAGCTGCTCTGTATGCAGATAATCGAGGAGGGCGTGCTTGCGATAGCTGCGGGATCAAACCCGAGATATATTCAGGAAAAGCTTGAATTTATGCTCCCGAAGAGCATGCACGAGGCGAAGCAGTGATGAATATTCATCATCGGCTGTAAAGTACGTTTTTGTCCGATGACAGCTGATCAATAGTCATATTTTGCAGAATAATATGTCAACAGCTGTTAATAAGGCGTAAAAAAGTGCTAAATTCAAGATGATAACGTTTACATTTAAAAAATATACAAAAAGTATTTGCAAATATCACGATTTTATGATACAATATAATATCGGCGGGTGTATTCCCGCGCGGAGGGAGGGGACAGTATCCTATGGCGAAGCGGCAGAAAAAGTTCGAGCAGGATCACAGCAACGACTGGTTGAATACATATGCGGACATGGTAACTCTTCTGCTCACGTTCTTCGTTATGCTGTATGCGTCGTCCAGCCTCGACGATCAGAAGTGGCAGTACATATACCAAGCGTTTCAGTCCCACGGCAAATTCCTTAACGAGTATATAGATTCCCTTGACCCCAACTCCACCGAGGGCAACGGCGTCACCGACGATACCCCGCAGGGTCAGGGCGGAAGCGGAGAACTGCCCCAGAGCTTTGATCAGCTATATGTCTACCTTTCCCAGTATGTTTCCGAAAACAATCTTGAGCAGTCCGTTGCCGTTGAGCAGGGAGCGGCTCATATTACCATAAAATTCGACGACGGCGTATTCTTCGACCCCGACAGCGCAGTGCTGAAAAGCGAGGGCAAGGAAGTGCTCAAGGGCATTTCTCCCGGAATAAAGGCTGCCGCGGGCTGCATACAGACCCTCACGGTATCGGGTCATACGGCGCAGGGCTTCTCTGCCGTCAACGATTTCGCGCTGTCCGCGAACAGAGCGGTAAGCGTTGAGAATTACCTTGAGTTCAACGCGGTCCTTCCCACCGAGAAATTCAGGGTAAAGGGCTGCGGTCCTACCGAGCCCATCGCGGACAACAGCACTCCCGAGGGCAAGGCGAAGAACAGGCGCGTTGAAATAATGCTGCTGAAAAGCGATCTCGATCTTACCGATCCGGCAACGCTTCAGGATATCCTCGAGCATGATTTCGGTATCAACAGCGATAAGTTCGATCCCGACGCTCAGCAGAAGGACGACGATATCAGCAAGCTTCCGGACGGCTCCGTTGACAAGATAATTCAGAATATCGAAAACCTCTTCCCGGGCGACAGCTCGATAATCGACGTTCCCGAGGGCCCGGAGATATTCGGAAATACGGACAGCTTTATATTCGATTCCGCCGAGGGCAGCGAATAAGTAACATTGTAGAATGATGGGGGGAAAACGGCGTGGCAGACGTTCTTACACAAGCGCAGATAGATGAAATGCTCAAAAACGTCGCGATGGGCGCTGAGCCTGTCGTTGCCGCAAAAGAAGAGAATAAGGTCAAGGAGTACGATTTCCGCGCCCCTAAGAAATTTACCAAAGAGCAGATAAAGGTACTTGACAGTATTTTCGAGAACTACGCGCGCCTTCTCTCGTCGTATCTGACGGGACTGCTAAGGCTTTATTGCCGCGTTTCTCTCGTTAATATAGAGGAGCAGCGATACAGCGAATTTAACAACGCGCTCCCCGACTATGTAATGATGGGCATGGTCGACATGGGAATAAAGAACGAGGAGGTAAGCGAAACAAACGTCATCGTTCAGATATCCAACGCCATAACCTACACCATGATTGACCGACTTCTCGGAGGAAAGGGCGAGTACCGCGATACCAACCGCGATTTCACCGAGATCGAAATAACCATCATGAACGACGTCATGAAGTCGTTCGCGGCGCTTCTCAAGGAGCCGTGGATGACGCATATCGATCTTGACCCGAAACTCATAGGCATAGAAACCAACTCGAGAGTGGTTCAGACTATCGGGCATGAGGACACGGTAATAATCGTCGCGCTCGAGGTTGAGATAAACGGCGTAAAGTCGATAGTTTCCGTATGTATCCCCGCGATAAATCTCGACGAGATAATGCAGAAATTCATACCGAGGTACACAGGCTCCAAGCGCAGAACAGACGCAAACCGCGAGGCGGAGAGGCGCGACAGCATCATGTCGGGCATAAGCTCCACCGACCTCACGATAAAGGCGGTGCTCGGCGAGATAAACCTTGACCTCTACGAAGTGCTGACGCTTCAGGTGAACGATGTTATCCCGCTCGGCAAGAATATCAACTCCAACATCACTGTGAGGATAGGGGACAGGGTATGGTGCGACGGAAAGCTCGGCACATACAATAACAAAAAGGCAATTATGATAGAAAATTTCACAGAGAATTGAGGTAAGGTAACAGATGGCTAACGAAAATGGCGCAAATGTTGAGTTCACCCCATACGAAATAGACGCTGTCGGCGAGATACTGAATATCAGTATGGGCTCGGCGGCAACGGCGGTTTCAGAGCTGCTCAACGCCAAGGTGTGGATAACAACTCCGAAGGTCAATGTCGTCAAGGTTTCTGAGCTTAACTACGATAATTTAGAGCCCGCAATCTGTGTGAAGATCGTTTATGTTTCGGGTATAACCGGTTCGAATATGATGATCCTCAGACAGGACGATGTTCAGCTGATACTGAACCAGCTGCTGGGAAATCCGCTCGTTATTTCTCCGGATTTCAAGTTTGACGAGCTTAATATCAGCGCGGTAAGCGAGATCATGAACCAGATGATGGGCTCGTCGGCAACGGCGCTCTCGGATCTGCTCGGCGTTACGGTCGATATCTCCACCCCGACGCCCTACATAATCGAAAATACGAAGTTCGCCGATCTGTGCGATATGTCCCCCGATGAAACGGTCGTTGCGGTCAATTTTAACCTTACCGTTGACGGGGTTATGAACAGCGAGTTCCTTTCCGTAATGTCGCTCGGACTTGCAAAAACGCTATCCGGCAAGATGATAGAGAAATTCAATGTGGACGCTGCGGAAAGCTCCGTTGCGGAAACACCCGCCCCCGCTCCTGCGGCACAGCCTGCTCCCGCACCGGCTCCCGCTCCCGCAGCCGCGCCGGCTCCGCAGCCCGTTCCTGCGGCTCCTCAGCCCGCTCCCGTTCCGCAGGCGGCATATCAGCAGCCCGCGCAGCCTTATCCTCAGCAGGCGTACCCCTACCCGAACCAATATGCGGCATACGGGGCATATCCGCCGCCCGCGCCGCCCGTTAATATTCAGAACGCGCAGCTGCATCAGTTTGAGGCAATGGATTTCGGCATTCCCGCCGATCAGAAGGACAACCTCAAGCTGCTTATGGGAGTTCCGCTTGAAATAAGCGTTGAGCTCGGAACGGCGAAGCGAAAGGTGAAGGATATTCTCGAGTTCACGCAGGGCACGATAATCGAGCTTGAGCGTCAGGCGGGCGCGCCCGTTGACGTTGTAGTCAACGGAAACCTCATCGCCCGCGGCGATGTCGTGGTCATTGACGACAACTTTGCGGTGAGAATTACCGAGATCGTGAAAAATCCGTTCATGGACAGCTTTGGCAAGGAATAAAAATTAAAGTGGATTAAATTCATATAAATTCTTAAGGAGAAATTGTAATGGATAAGAAGATATTACTGGTCGACGACGCAGCCTTTATGAGAATGCTTATCAAGGATACCCTCACCAAGAACGGGTACACAAATATCCTTGAAGCGGCAGACGGCGCTATCGCCTGCGATGTTTACAGCGCAGAAAAGCCCGATCTCGTCATTATGGACATAACCATGCCCAATAAGTCGGGTATCGAGGCGTTAAAGGATATAAAAACGGGCGACCCGATGGCGAAAGTCGTTATGTGCTCCGCAATGGGTCAGGAAGCAATGGTTGTCGAGGCTATCAAGCTCGGCGCGCTTGACTTTATCGTAAAGCCGTTTAAGCCCGACAGAATACTTCAGACCGTTAAAAAAGTCCTCGGCTGATCCGATACATAATCCGTGGCGGGGAATTATTTACCCGCCTTTTGGTGTTTTTCTGAGGGTGAATGTCAGAAGCTGTTTATAAAGCCTGTTGATCCTTGGCTTTGAGAACGGCTTGTCGGAGAGGGGCTTTCGGTGGAATATTTCCAGATGATAATGGCACTGGTCGGCGTTCTCGCGCTGGTGTTCCTGCTGTTTTGGATAATGAAGAAATTCAACGCAAGGGTATCCCTGTCCGACAGCAAAAATATGAAGATCCTCGAGCGGATAAATCTCGGACCGGATAAAATGCTGCTGCTCGTCAGCGTTTGCGGCAAATGCATGGTGCTCGGCGTGACGACAAATCACACCGAAAAGATATGCGACCTTGAGCAGACCGAGGAGGAGCTGATGCAGCGCCCCGAGGGAGGCAACCCCTCGTTCGGCGAGAGTTTTAAGACCGTGCTCGGCGATATGTTGAATAAGAAGAAGTAGGCGGAGGTGTACTGCACTTGTTAAAACGTCTGTTAGAGAGCGATAAGAAGCTTTTGGTGCGGTTTGCCGTTTCGCTTTTTGTGACGATATTCCTAGCGGTGCTGTTCGTGACGGTGCGCTCCTATGCGGAGGCTTCGTCGTCGAGCGAGCAGATAGTTAACTCCGGCGCACAGGCGGGTGAATATCTCGATAACGACCCCGAATATGTCGGGGACGAGCCTACCGCGTCGGTGTTGCAGCAGGTCATAGGAGTGGACGCGTCGCAGCCGCTGGAGATAATCCTGCTGCTTACGCTCATTGCGCTGGCGCCGTCGCTGCTTATCATGATGACCTGCTTTACGCGAATAGTCATCGTGATGAGCTTTCTCAGAACGGCAATGCAGACTCAGAGCACCCCGCCGAATATCGTAATTACGGGAATGTCGCTGCTGCTGACCATATTCGTTATGGCGCCCGTTTTCACAGAAATAAACGAGATCGCCTATCAGCCCTATGTAAATGAGGAGCTGACCATGGAGGAGGCGCTCGACAAGGCGAGCGTGCCGCTCAAGCGTTTTATGCTCAAGCAAACGAGCAGCGACGACCTCGATTTCTTTATCGACCTTTCAAACACGGAGGAGCCCGAGGGCGGCTTCACCGAGGAGTATATTCAGAACGACCTGTCGCTCACGGTGATAGTTCCGTCGTTCATGATAAGCGAGCTGAAACGTGCTTTTCAGATGGGCTTCATGATCTTCATACCGTTCCTGATAATAGATATCGTCGTGGGAAGTACGCTGATGTCGATGGGTATGATGATGCTTCCGCCCGCGATGATATCCATGCCGTTCAAGATACTTGTTTTCGTTCTTGCGGACGGGTGGAATTTGCTTATAGGCTCGCTTGTTTCAAGCTATAACTGGTAGCGGCGTTAAGGAGTGGTATTATGTCGCAGGATCTTGTAATGGAGATTTTCCGCGAGGCGATCATGCTGGCGTTCAAGCTTGCGCTGCCCGTGCTTCTTGTCGCCATGATAGTGGGACTTGTCGTCGCGATATTACAGGCGGCTACTCAGGTACACGAGCAGACGATATCCTTTGCGCCGAAAGCCGTCGCGGTGGGACTGACCCTGTTCTTCCTCGCGCCGTGGATGACTAACGAGTGCATTGATTTCGTGAATTTCATCTTCGAGAAGATCGCTCTGATCCCTATAACCTGAGGAAACTGCCGTGTCGGAAATATGGACTGCCATACAGACTAACGTTGCTGTCTTTTTCATGGTTCTGGTCAGGGTGAGCGGGATATTCACGTTTAACCCTATTTTTTCGAGGAACAATGTGCCAAACACCATAAAGGCGGGCGCGTCGCTCATGCTGGCGCTTGTCGTGACTGCGGCAAACGATTTTCAATACGTCATGCCCGAGGGGCTGCTGCCGTTCGCGTTCGATCTGGTTAAGGAGCTGCTTGTCGGCGCCGTGCTGGGGCTGTTCGTGAATATAATGTTACAGGTGTTTTCAATGGCGGGCGAGGTCACCGATATGCAGCTCGGTATGTCGATGGCAAAGAGCTACGACCCGACCTACGGCGGGCAGGTTGGCACAACGTCGTCCTATTACAGCTATTGGTTCATACTGTATTTCTTTGCCGTCGGGGGACATCTGAGCTATATAAGGCTCTTCGCGGTGTCATACGACACGATACCGCTGGGGTACGACAGCTTCAATATTAATATATTGTACATCATGGTGATGTATTTTGAAACAGTGCTGACGCTCGGGCTGAAGCTTGCGATGCCCGTTATCGCCGCCTCTCTTATAACAGAGTTCTGCGTCGGCGTACTGATGAAGGCAGTGCCGACGATACACGTTTTCGTGCTGAATATTCAGCTGAAAATGCTGGTCGGCTTCGTTGTCCTTGCGGCAAGCTGCGGCGTTGTTTCGGATTTTATGGAGAAAATCATGGATATACTGTTCACCAACCTTAACGGTCTGATCGGGCAGTTTACTCTTACATAAGATATTTAGTCAACAAGTCGGCTGAAAGGGCGGTGTTTTAAGTGGCAGGCGAGGAAAAAACCGAAAAAGCCACCCCGAAAAAGCGCCGCGATCAGCGTAAAGAGGGCAATGTTCTCCAATCAAAGGAGATAGTGACCGCTGTTTCCGTTCTGGGAATATTCACGCTTGTGCGTATTCTCACGGGATATATGATGAAAACGATCCTCGCGTTCAGCGGCTCGATATTCGAGCGGGCGGGGACATACGACGTGAATGCCGACACGGTAATGCCGCTTGTCGTTGAGATGATGACGGTCGCCGTAATGATAGTCGGTCCGGTGTGCGCGGGGGCAATGGTCCTTGGAATTATCCCCACGATAGCACAGACGCGCGGGCTTTTCACCATGAAAGCGCTCAAGCCGAAATTCTCGCGGCTCAACCCTCTTGAGGGAATAAAAAAGCTTTTCTCCGCTCAGGCGATAATCGGTATCCTTAAAGGGCTCATTGAGGTTATCGTCATCGGGTGGATGGTATATAACGAGATAGCCGACAGGCTCCCGAGGATACTTTCTCTCATGGACTCGGGGGTAATGCAGGGGCTCGCCTATGCGGCGCTCAGTATCTTTGACGTGGTAATGCTGATTTGCATTCTGCTTGTGTTTGTGGCGGCGGGAGATTTTATCTTTCAGTGGTGGCAGTTTGAGAAGAAGCTCAAAATGTCCAAGCAGGAGGTCAAGGAGGAGTTCAAGCAGATGGAGGGCGACCCGCAGGTCAAGAGCAAGATAAAGCAGCGCCAGCAGCAGATGGCGCAGTCGCGAATGATGCAGGAGGTGCCCTCGGCGGACGTCGTTATCCGTAACCCTACGCACTTCGCCGTGGCGCTGAAATACGATCAGGACAAGAACCGCGCTCCGCAGGTCGTTGCCAAGGGAAAGGACTTCCTCGCGCTGAAAATAGTTCAGATAGCGGAGGAAAACGATGTCTACACGATGGAAAACCCGCCGCTTGCCCGCGCGCTTTATGCGCAGGTGGATCTCGGGCGGGAAATTCCCGTCGAGCTTTACGACGCGGTGGCGGAGGTGCTGACCGTCGTTTACAGGGAAAAGAACAAGACGCTGCACGCTTAAATAGCTTAAATACAGAAAATAAGGAAAGGGGAGTGAAGAAATGATACGCAAGCTGCTCAGCAACTCAATGGTTCTGTTCGTTATTTTTATCGTCCTCGCGATCATTATCCCGCTCCCGTCGTGGCTGCTCGATTTCATGATCATGCTGAATATCGCGCTAAGCCTTATAATCCTCGTTATGACAATGTTTATAAAGGAAGCACTTGAGTTTTCGGTGTTTCCGACGGTGCTGCTGCTGACGACGGTGCTTCGATTGTCGCTCAATATCTCGACGACAAGAGGCATTCTGACAAGCGGCTATGCCGGCGAGGTCATAAAAGCGTTCGGTAATTTCGTTATGGGCGGCGATGCTATCGTCGGCTTTCTGATATTCATTATCATAGTATTGGTAAACTTCATCGTCATCACAAAGGGCTCGGAGCGAGTGTCCGAGGTCGCTGCACGATTCACGCTGGACGCAATGCCCGGTAAGCAGATGGCGATAGACGCAGACCTTAACTCCGGTCTTATCAACGAGGAGCAGGCAAAGAAGCGCCGCAGCAATATACAGCGCGAGGCGGACTTTTACGGCTCCATGGACGGTGCCACGAAGTTCGTAAAGGGCGACGCTATAATGTCCATTATAACCACGCTCGTGAACCTTATCGGCGGCGTTATCATCGGCATGGTGCGCGGCGGCGGCGACTTCAACACTATTCTCAACACCTACTCCCTTGCGACGGTCGGCGACGGTCTTTGCTCGCAGATACCCGCGCTGCTTATCTCCGTTGCTACCGGTATGATAGTAACCCGCGCGGCAAGCGAGGACAGCCTGATGAGCGACATCAAGAGCCAGTTCACCGCGCAGCCGTTCGTGCTGCTTATCGCGGGCATCGTCGTGCTTGTTATGATGATAATTCCGGGATTTCCCGCGCCCGTTCTGCTTGCGCTCGGCGTGCTGCTTATCGTGGGCGCTGTGCTGCTTGACAGAAACAAGAAGAAAATGGCTGCTCTCGAGCTTGCGCAGCGGCAGAAAGCGGAGCAGAAGGAAGCCGAAAAGGCAAAGGCGGACAACGACTACTACCGCGATATCGACAATGTATTCAAGCTGCTTAACGTCGAGCCGATAGAAATGGAGTTCGGTTACAGCCTGCTGAGGCTTGTCGACGAGAAGAGCGGCGGAAACTTCATCGAGCGCGTAGTTATTTTCAGAAAACAGTTCGCCATGGATATGGGCATGGTGATCCCGTCGGTGCGAATGACGGATAACCCCGAGATTAACCCCAACCAGTACATAATCAAGATAAAGGGCGAGGAGGTCGCGCGCGGCGAGATACTTGTTGACCATTACCTTGCGCTTGACAGCGGCGACGTTACAACGCAGGTCGACGGTATCGACACCGTTGAGCCCGCGTTCGGGCTGCCCGCAAAGTGGATAAGCGAGGATAAGAAGATAATGGCGGACGTCGCGGGCTATACGCTTATTGACCCCGTTTCCGTCATGATAACCCACTGGTCGGAGATAATGAAGCGCTATGCGCATGAGCTGCTATCGCGGCAGGACGTCAACACAATGGTGGAAAATGTCAAGAAAACCAACCCCATTGTGGTGGATGATCTTATACCAAAAGTTATATCTGTCGGATATTTACAGAAAGTATTGTCAAATCTGCTTAAAGAGGGCATTCCGATACGCGACCTTGAAACGATCCTTGAAACATTGGGAGATCATTCCAATGTGCTGAAGGATATCGACATAGCGACGGAATATGTCCGCCAGTCGTTAAAGCGCACCATTACGCACCGTTTTGCCGAGGCAAATTCCCTGCGCGTAATAACGCTCGACACGCAGATAGAGGACATGATAGTCAGCGCGGTCAAGAAGAACGAGCAGGGCAGCTACCTTGCAATGGCGCCGGACGTTATCCAGAACATTGTCGCGGCGACAAACGCAGAGATAGACAAGATAAAGGACGTTATCCCGACGATAATCATACTTACCTCCCCCGTTGTGAGGATATATTTCAAAAAGCTCACCGACCAGTTCATTCCGAACATAACCGTGCTGTCTTACAGCGAGATAGACGCCTCCGCGCAGATACAGGCGATAGGAAATATCTCCCTCGGTTCGCCCGCAAGAGTAGGCGTGCAGGCGGTATAATTGAAAACAATTTGTAATATTTTGTCGAAATATTACCGAAAGGAGCGGGAACGAGATGGAGTACAACACCGCCGAGCGCGTTGCGGAATATCAGCAGAGCGGCGATATTGCGCTCCGTAACGAGATAGTCCTGCGGAATATGGGGCTGGTCAGAAGCTGCGCGATGTCGCTTAGGAATATGTATATAAAGTACGGCGACGTTGACGATGTGGTGAACGAGGGCGTTATAGCCCTCATGGACGCAATAGAAAGCTACGACCCGCTCAAGGGCGCCAAATTTGAGACCTACGCTTCGCTCAGGATACGCGGCGCGATAATCGACTTCATACGAAAGCAGGACCGTGTTCCGCGGCAGGTCAGAAAATTCGCGCGCTCGCTTGACAAAGCAAACAGTATGTTGTATAATTTATACAACAGAGCGCCGACGACGGCGGAGCTTGCAAAGGAAATGGGCATGGACGAGGAAAAGCTCCTTCGGTGTATGTCGGAGGTTTCCTGCGCGGTAACGCTTTCGTTTGAGGAGCTTCTTTACGAGGATAATTTTGATGAGCCTGCCGGCCCCGCGACGACCGACCGGCGGCTTATGCGCGACGAGCTGCGCAGGGTGATAGCGCAGGCAGTCGACGAGCTCAAGGAAAAGGAGCGGCAGGTCGTCACGCTTTATTACTATAAGAATATGAAATATTCGGACATCGCGAAAGCGCTCGGCATTTCCGAGAGCCGCGTATGCCAGATACACACAAAAGCAGTGCTTGCCTTAAAGGCAAAGCTGGAGCCGTATATCAAGGGAGGAACCCCATGAACAGAGGCTATTACTACGCCGCCAACGGCATGATAATGAATCAGCGCAAGCTTGACGCAGTGGGGAACAACCTCACGAACATGAGCACCGTCGGCTTCAAGCGCGACACGATACTCACAAAGACCTTTGACGAGCAGATGATACTTGTCAAGCACCGCGAGGAGACCTCGGGCACATTTGCTCACGCATATGTTGACACATCATATACCGACCTTGAGCAGGGCTCGCTGGAATACACCGAGTCGCCGTTTGACGTGGCGATACACGGCGATGTTTATTTCAACATCGCGGGCTACAACGGCGAGCAGATGCTGACCCGCAACGGGCAGTGGGAGCTTGACGGCGAGGGCTACCTCACGCTCTCCACCTCGGGGAGGGTCCTTGGGGAAAACGGCGAGATATATCTCGGGAACAAGGATTTTGTTATCGACTCCGACGGTTATATCTATCAGGACGGAGAAGTCGTTGACCGCCTGCTGCTGTCCTATATTGACCCCGAGGGCGACGTTGTTAAGTTCGGCGCGAATATGTTCACCTCGGTAGACGCGGGCGCTGTTCCCGAGGGGTTAAAATTTGACATAATTCAGGGCGCAGTCGAGCGCTCCAACATTGACCTCAACTATGAGATGACCATGATGATGAACGCAAACAGGCTTTACGAGGCGTCGAGCGCCATTCTGAAGCTATGCGACGGCATGAATCAGAAGTCCAACTCTATCTGCAAGCTTTCCTGATGAAAGGAGTTTAATATGAACATTTCCTTCCATACCGGCAAGACCGCCATGATCGCGCAGGCGCAGGCGCTCAATGTCTACGGAAACAATATCGCAAACATAAACACCTATGGTTATCAGACGCTCCGCCCCGACTTCGCGGACACGCTGTATTCCGTTCAGCGCGCGACCGAGCCCGACTGGCAGACGGGGCACGGTGCATATGTTCAGAAAACCGACCTCATGTTTGAGGAGAGCAGCTTTTATTTCACCGACATGATGACGGATTTCGCGCCCGCGGGCGAGGGCTTTTTCGCTGTTCAGGACCGCTACGGTGATGTGAATTACACCCGCGACGGCTCGTTCAATATGACGCAGGCGGAAACGGGAGAATGGTATCTTGTGAGCGGCTCGGGCGAATATGTCATGGATTATGACATGAACAGGATAGTTGTGCCGTTTAACGAGGACGGAACTGCCCCCGATTACTCCGAGCTTGAAAAGCTGGTCGGAGTGTTCACGTTCGACAATCCCTACGGGCTTGAGCCTATCGGTACGAACCGATATATTGCCACCCCCCGCAGCGGCGAGGCGGCGGCAGACAGAGGAATGGCGAAGCTTCAGGGCGCGCTCGTTACCTCCAATGTCGACCTTGCAACGCAGATGGTTAAGCTTATTGAAACGCAGCGCGCGTATCAGATAAGCTCGCGCGTTGTCACTACCTCCGACGAGTTTTCACGCATTGCTAACAATCTGAGATGATTTGGTGATAAAAATGCTGAAGGATTACAATGATTTATCGCCCGTGGCGATAGACTGTCTGAAGGAAATAGGAAACATAGGCTCGGGCAGCGCTGCCTGCGCCCTTTCCTCAATGCTCGGAAAGGGCATTGATATGCGCGTCCCCGACGTAAGAGTGCTGGATTATCAGCACGTTATAGATGAAATGGGCGGTCCCGAAAAGGTCATTACGGGAATACTCGTAAGGCTGTCGGGTGATATCGCAGGAATGATAATGTTCCTGCTTGAGGACAGCTTTGCAAGGGTCGTGCTCTCCACATTCATGAATAAGGAGGACGTAAAGGTCATTTCGCTTGACGAAACGGAGCTTTCCGCTATCTCCGAAATGGGCAATATCATGGCAGGCTCCTATCTTCAGGCGCTGTCGACGCTTACGGGGCTGACCATTGACATGAGCGTTCCGTCTATGGCGGTGGATATGCTTGGCGCAATTATGAGCGTTCCGATAATTGAATTTTCTCAGGTGGGCGACAAGGTGCTGTTCATAAACGACGGCTTCGTAATCGACGGCGTTGACATCAAGTCTAACATAATCCTTATCCCCGAGATGGAGTCGCTCAATACTTTAATGGAAAAGCTCGGTGTTGTATGATGAGTAATATAACTATCGGCATATCCGATCTCAAGGTATGCCGAGCGCCCGACGTACTTGTGACATACGCGCTCGGCTCCTGCGTCGGGATATGCCTTCTTGACAGCGCGTCAAATGTCGGCGGAATGTCACATATTATGCTCCCCGACAGCACCGCGTCGGCGAACGGCGCGGCGGCGCCCATGCGCTTTGCCGACACGGCGGTGCCAATGCTGGTGCGCGAAATGGAGCGGCTCGGCGCCAACAGGGCAAGGCTCCGCGCAAAGATAGCTGGCGGCGCAGTAATGTTCGCGACGGCGAGCGACAAATTCAACATCGGCGAGCGCAATATCGCGGCGGTAAAGACTGCGCTGCGCGAGCTTCGCATACCGATTGTAGCGGAGGACACCGGTCTTGACTATGGGCGCACGGTATTCTTTTATCCCGAAACGGGGGTAATGGAGGTTCGCGCGGCGGCAAAGGGAATAAAGCAATTGTAACGCGGCGGGGAACGGCTCTGCCGCCGTAAATACGGAAATACCCCGATATGCTCGGGGCATTTTGTTTAAGGAGGAAAACATGGCTGACAAAAAGCTTGCGCAGTACGCGCAGTATGTCGCGGAGCAGCTTGCGCCGCTCGGCGACACGCGTTATATACCCATGATGGGCGGATATCTCTATTATTACAGGGACAAGATAATCGGCGGAATATACGGCGACGGCTTTGCCGTAAAGGACACCGCCGCGTCGCGCCGATTCATGCCCGACAGCGCCCCTGCGGATTTCCCGCAGACCCCCGACACGCTGCTCCCCTGCACTATCCTTGACGACGGCGAAAAGCTCCGCAGCATGGTAGAGGAGATGTGGGAGGAGCTGCCCGAGCGGAAGCCGCGGCGCAAAAGCGCTGCCAAGAAGCGCGCCGCAAGTGTTAAGCCGAGGCTCCGCCTTGACGGATTCGGGATAATGGTAAAGGATATGGCGGTGATGGTGCGGTTTTACCGCGATGTCCTCGGGTTTGAGATAAAGGAGGACGAAAACACCTCGAACGTGTTCCTTGAAAAGGACGGGACGCTGTTCCTGCTGTACCGCCGCACCGATTTTGAGAAGATGACCGCGCGCGGGTTCAATTACGCCGACGGAGAGAACGGTCATTACGAGATAGCGTTATCCGCGGAAAATTATGCGGCAGTCGACGCGGCGTTCGCCGATGTCGTGGCAAAGGGCGCAAAGCCCGTCATGCCGCCGCAGACAATGGAATGGGGACAGCGTACCTGTTACATAGCAGACCCCGAGGGCAACCTTGTGGAGATAGGATCATTTGTAAAATAAAAAATAGAGGCGCCGCATTTCATTGGAATGCGGCGCTTATTTATTTCAGAATTTCGCCCGTTTTTGCGGCATATCCGGTCAGGCTTTCCTCGTAAAAATCGGCGGCGGACTTCAGGGCTTCCTGTTTCGGCTCGCTTATATCCCTGACTGCCGCTGTCACAAATCCTGCGCTTTTTGCTGCGCGGACTGCGTGCAGGCTGTCCTCGAAAACGAGCGTTTCACAGGGGAGGGCGAATATCATTTCCGCCGCGGCAAGATAAACCTCCGGAGAAGTCTTGGGACCGTATTCCGAGCAGGACGCTGCCGCGGAGAAGTATTCCCACAGCCCGAGCCGTTCGAGCGCGGCGGCGGCAAGCTTCTTGTCGCCCGCAGTAGCTATCGCCATATGTACGTTCTTCGCGCGCAGGGCGGCAAGGAGCTCCCGTGCGCCGTCGCGCGGGCGCACCTCCGCGAGGTAAAATTCCTCGGTCATGCGCGTTATCTGCCGCACTATCTCATCGGCGGAGTAGGGAAGGGAATATTCCTTTTTCAGGAAGCACGCTGCTTCTTCAAGGGATAAATTTCTGAGCGTTTCGTCAAGCCCGGCAGCGGGCGAGCCGCCTGTGCTGCGTATATAGCGCGACCCGAGGTCAGCCCACATCGGCGAGGAGTCAAGAAGCGTCCCGTCAACGTCAAAAACAGCGTATCTTATCATCAAATTCCTCCGTGTCAATTCAGCCGCAGCCGAAGAAGATATGTTCAATGCAGGTCTTTATCCCTATCGCCAGCAGGACGACCCCGCCGACAAGCTCCGCTTTTGTTCCGAGGAGAGTTCCGAAGCGCTTTCCCCAGAGCGCGCCCGCAAGGCTTATAACAAATGTCGTTATGCCTATCAAGGCGGCGGAGAAGAAAATGTTTTGTCCCATTGCGGACAGCGTGACCCCGACAACGAGCGCGTCGATGCTCGTCGCGGCTGACTGCGCGATAAGCAGGGGGAAGGTGAGCGCCTTTTGCGGGCGGGGTGTTTCCTCAATGTTTTTTCGGGAGCATTTAAGCTCCGAAATGCTTTCGAATATCATTTTCCCGCCGATAAACCCGAGCACGGCGAGCGCGGCGAAGTGGTCGTAAGCGGAAATTAGGTGCGAAAAGCCCGTGCCAAGAAAGTAGCCGATCATAGGCATTCCCGCCTGAAAAATGCCGAAAAACAGCGCGATAACAAGAGCGCTGCGCCGCCGTTTAAGTGTCAGCCCGTCGGACAGCGCGACAGCGAACGCGTCCATCGACAGCCCGACAGCGACCAGAAAAAGCTCGATAAAGGACATGAGTACCTCCTTGAATTTTTGTGGAGATTTTCACGTCCTTTTTTGTCAGTCGTCCAGCTTGCCCGCAAGCAGGGGGGAGTATTTGTTGCGGAACTCTGTGAACGTTCCCGCGTCAAGCTCCTCGCATATCCTGTCCATAAGCGTGTTGTAGAAATAGAGGTTATGCTGTACGGAGAGCCGTCCCGCGAGCTGCTCCTCCGCCTTGAAAAGGTGGCGGATATACGCGCGGGTGAAATTGCGGCAGGTCGGGCAGTCGCACTGCGGGTCAAGCGGGCGCTCGTCAAGCTTGTATTTCTCGTTTGTTGCGTGCATTATCCCGCCCCATGTGAAGATAGTCCCGTGGCGGGCGTTGCGGCTCGGCATAACGCAGTCGAACATATCCACGCCGCGGTAAACACCCTCGATTATGTTGGAGGGAGTGCCAACGCCCATGAGGTAGCGCGGCTTGTTTACGGGGGCATAGGGGAGCACCTCGTCGAGAATGTGATACATCACCTCGGTAGGCTCGCCGACGGCAAGACCGCCTATCGCATAGCCGTCAAGCCCCATTTCGCTTATGGTTTTCATATGCTCGATGCGGATATCATCATAGGTGCCGCCCTGATTTATCGCGAAAAGGAGCTGCTGCCTGTTTATAGTTTCGGGCAGGGAGTTGAGCCGCGCCATCTCGGTCTTACAGCGCTCCAGCCAGCGTGTCGTGCGCTCCACAGAGCGCTGAACATAGTCGCGCGGGGAGGGGTTCTCAACGCATTCGTCGAATGCCATTGCGATCGTTGAGGCAAGGTGGGACTGTATCTGCATACTTTCCTCGGGGCCGATGAAAAGCCGCCGCCCGTCAAGGTGGGAAGCGAAATACACGCCCTCTTCTTTAATTTTACGCAGCTTGGACAGCGAAAATACCTGAAACCCGCCGCTGTCGGTGAGTATCGGCTTGTCCCAGTTCATGAATTTATGAAGTCCGCCGAGCTTGTAAATAACGTCGTCGCCCGGGCGCAGGTGCAGGTGGTATGTGTTGCATAGCTCCACGCGCGTTTTGAGCCCTTTCAGGTCAATGCTTGAAATACCGCCCTTTATTGCTGCGGCAGTGCCGACGTTCATGAAAAACGGTGTTTCAATATCTCCGTGCGGGGTGTGGAATATCCCGCGCCGCGCAAGGCGTTCGGTTTTTTTCAGTTCAAACATGAATAGCTCCTTATAATTAATGATTTGATAATATTATAACATAATCTCAGCATAAAATCAAGCGTTGGCATAAGTAAACGCTGCCTGCTTTGACCGGCTGAACGGAAAAAATTTTTTCGTCAATATACACATAATTGAGCAAGCGATTTCGGTTTTTAGGTAAAAAAGTAAGGCAAAATTTTATTGTAACCGTTTTCACCACTTGTATTTCATCGGCGAATAGTGTATACTTGTCTGTGAGGGCATTTCTATGCCGTAATAACATAATTGTCAAGGGCAGCGCTCTTGTCAAGGAAGGACGGTTTTTAATGAAATTCGGCTATTTCGATGACGCGAACAGAGAGTACGTCATTACTTCTCCGCGCACTCCCTATCCGTGGATAAACTATCTCGGAACACAGGGTTTCTTCTCACTCATATCCAACACTGCGGGCGGATATATGTTCTATAAGGACGCTCGTCTGCGCCGCATCACACGTTACCGCTACAACAACGTTCCCGTTGATATGGGCGGCAGATACTTCTACATAAAGGACGGAGATACCGTATGGAACCCCGGCTGGAGCCCCGTTAAGACCGAGCTTGACAGCTACGAGTGCCGCCACGGCATGGGCTACACCGTTATCAACTCCTCCAAGAACGGCGTAAGAGCCGAGGTGAAGTTCTTCGTTCCGCAGGATTTCAACGGCGAAATTCAGAGGTTCACGATCACCAACGAGAGCGGCGAAAAGAAGTCGCTCAAGCTGACAAGCTTTATCGAATGGTGCCTCTGGGACGCAAACGACGATACCACCAACTTCCAGAGAAACTTCAACACCGGCGAGGTCGAGATACTCGGCTCCACCATTTACCACAAGACCGAATACAAGGAGCGCCGCGATCACTTCGCGTTCTACACCGTTAACGCTCCCATTCAGGGTTATGACACCGATCGCGAGAGCTTCCTCGGTCTGTACAACGGCTTTGAGCGCCCCGACGCTGTTTTCGCGGGCAAGCCCAATATGTCCGTTGCGGAGGGCTGGTCGCCTATCGCTTCGCATTACCTCGAGATCGAGCTTGCGCCCGGCGAGAAGAAGGAGCTTGTATTCTGCCTCGGTTATGTAGAGATGCCCGTCGCTGAGAAGTTCGACAACAGCGGCAATTACGAGGGACTTGTCGCTTCCTACACCGTTGACGGAAACGGCAACACAAAGCCTTTCAAGAATGTTATCAACAAGACAAAGGCTCTCGAGATGATGAGCAAGTGCGATACCCCCGAGAAGGCAGACAAGCTGTTTGAGGAACTGAAGGAATATTGGAGCAAGCTGCTGACACAGTATTCCGTAAATTCTCCCGACGAGAAGGTAAACCGCATGGTAAACATCTGGAACCAGTACCAGTGCATGGTTACCTTCAATATGTCCCGCTCCGCTTCCTACTTCGAGAGCGGAATCGGCAGAGGCATGGGCTTCCGCGACTCCAATCAGGATCTGCTCGGCTTCGTTCACCAGATCCCCGAAAGAGCGCGTGAGCGTCTGATGGATCTCGCGGCGACAATGCTCGAGGACGGCGGCGCTTATCACCAGTACCAGCCTCTCACCAAGATGGGCAACCACGAGCTCGGCTCCAACTTCAACGACGACCCGCTGTGGATGATACTTGCGACAGCGGCTTACATCAAGGAAACGGGCGATGTTTCCATACTCGACGAAAAGGTACCCTACGAGAACAAGCCCGAGCTTGCGGATACCATGCTCGACCACATGAAGAGAGCGTTCTATCATGTAGTTAATAAGGTAGGCCCCCACGGTCTGCCGCTCAGCGGACGCGCCGACTGGAACGACTGCCTCAATCTGTCCTGCTTCTCTGACAAGCCCGGCGAGTCCTTCCAGACATACAATAACAAGGAAATGTTCAAGGAGCCGCCTTTCTACAGCCAGACAGCGGAATCCGTAATGATCGCGGGTATGTTCTGCGCTATCGCGCCCGAGTTCGTTAAGATGTGCGAGCTCAAGGGCGACAAGGCAGAGGCTGAAAAGGCGCAGGCTGCTATCGACGTTATGAGAAAGCAGACCGAGGAATACGGCTACGACGGCGAGTGGTTCCTCCGCGCTTACGACCACAACGGCAACAAGGTTGGCTCTCACGAGTGCGAGGAGGGCAAGATCTTCATCGAGCCGCAGGGCTGGTGCGTTCTTGCGGGACTTGGCAAAGACAAGGGCTACGACATCAAGACTCTCGAAAGCGTTGACAAGTACCTCAACAGCGAGCACGGTCTTGTGCTCAACAACCCCGCATTCACGACCTACAAGATCGAATACGGCGAGATCTCCACTTACCCCGGCGGCTACAAGGAGAACGCGGGCGTATTCTGCCATAACAATGCATGGGTCATCTGCGCAGAGGCGGCGGTAGGTCACGGCGACAAGGCGTTCGAATATTACAGCAAGATCGCTCCCGCTTTCCGTGAGGACAGATCCGACCTGCACCGCACCGAGCCGTATGTTTACGCTCAGATGATCGCAGGCAAGGACGCAAAGCGTCACGGCGAGGCAAAGAACAGCTGGCTTACAGGTACGGCGGCATGGAACTTCGTTGCCATCTCGCAGTATATCCTCGGCGTAAAGCCGCAGTACAACGGTCTGATGATCGATCCCTCCATTCCTCACGAGTGGGACGGCTTCACCGTTTCCCGTCTGTTCCGCGGCGCGACCTACAATGTCACCGTTAAGAACCCGAACCATGTATGCGCGGGTGTTAAGAGCATGACCGTTGACGGCAAGGCTGTCGAGGGCAATGTTATCCCCGCGTTCGACGGCGGCGTTCATGAGGTCGAGGTTGTTCTCGGCTGATAAATTTCAGATGAGTTTACAGGGTGCGCTCGTTTTTCGCGGGCGCATTCTTTTGCGATCGTTTGCGGCACGGGCAGGCGAATGTTATTACCGCCGCGATGTCCGCAAATGTACACAAATGTTGTTTATCATGGCTTTATTCTTGTGCAAAAAATTCAAAAAATTCGCATAATGCTATTTACAAAACCGATTAAATGTGGTACAATAAATAATGAAAAATGAGAAATATGTCCCCCCCTGCCCTGACCAACAGCGGACAGGCAGGAAGGGCATACTTTTCTGATATTTAAGGAGGAAAAAACCAATGGCTAGACAAAAGCTTACGATGGACGGCAATAACGCCGCAGGTCACGTTTCATACGCGTTCACTGACCTCGCTGCTATTTACCCCATCACACCTTCGTCCGTAATGGCGGAAGTTACCGACTCCTGGTCTACCGCAGGAAGAAAGAACATCTTCGGCGAGCAGGTAAAGGTAGTTGAAATGCAGTCCGAAGCAGGCGCGGCAGGCGCAGTTCACGGCTCGCTTTCCGCAGGCGCACTCACCACAACCTACACAGCATCTCAGGGTCTGCTCCTGATGATCCCCAATATGTACAAGATCGCAGGCGAGCTGCTCCCCTCTGTTATCCATGTTTCCGCAAGAGCTGTCGCTTCTCATGCGCTGTCTATCTTCGGCGACCACAGCGATATCTACGCTTGCCGTCAGACAGGCTACGCAATGCTCTGCTCCACCAACCCTCAGGAAGTAATGGACCTCGGCGCGGTTGCTCACCTTTCAACCATTAAGGGCAGAGTTCCTTTCCTGCACTTCTTCGACGGCTTCAGAACCTCTCACGAGATCCAGAAGATCGAGGTTTGGGATTACGATACTCTCGCAAAGATGGTTGATATGGACGCTGTTCAGGCGTTCCGCGACAGAGCACTCAACCCCGAGAAGCCTGTTCTCCACGGTACCGCTCAGAACCCCGACATCTTCTTCCAGGCTCGCGAAGCTTGCAATACATACTACAACAATATCCCCAACATTGTAACCGAGTACATGGACAAGGTAAATGCCGAGATCGGCACGAACTACAAGCTGTTCAACTACTACGGCGCTCCCGATGCAGAGGAAGTTATCGTAGCGATGGGCTCCGTTTGCGACACCATCGAGGAAACTATCGACTACCTTGCAAAGCAGGGCAGAAAGGTCGGTCTTGTTAAGGTAAGACTGTACAGACCTTTCGTTTCCTCCGCTTTCGTTGACGCTATCCCCGAAACGGTAAAGAAGATCTCCGTTCTCGACAGAACAAAGGAGCCCGGCTCTCTCGGCGAGCCTCTGTATCTCGACGTTGTTGCTGCTCTCAAGAAGGAGAACAAGTTCCAGAACGTTCCCGTATTCACAGGACGCTACGGCTTAGGCTCCAAGGACTGCAACCCCGCACAGATCATCGCGGCTCACAACAACACTCCAAAGCCCACATTCACTATCGGTATCGAGGACGCTGTTACCAACCTGTCCCTGCCCATCACCGAGAACCCCAACACAACTCCCGAGGGCACTACCTGCTGTAAGTTCTGGGGTCTTGGCTCCGATGGTACTGTCGGCGCGAACAAGAACTCCATCAAGATCATCGGCGACCACACCGATATGTACGCACAGGCTTACTTCGCATACGACTCCAAGAAGTCGGGCGGCGTTACCATTTCTCACCTGCGCTTCGGTAAGACTCCGATAAAGTCCACCTACTTCATCAACAAGGCGAACTTCGTTGCCTGCCATAACCCCTCCTACATCGACAAGTATGACATGGTTGAGGACGTTATCCCCGGCGGCTCGTTCCTGCTGAACTGCCAGTGGACAGTTGATGAGCTCGACGAGAAGCTCCCCGCTCCCGTTAAGTCCTACATCGCAAAGAACAACATCAATTTCTATATCATCAACGCTATCAAGGTAGCAAAGGAGATCGGTCTGGGCAACAAGACCAATACGGTTCTCCAGTCCGCGTTCTTCTCCATCGCGAACATTATCCCCGCTGATCAGGCTATCGACTACATGAAGAAGATGGCGTACAAGTCCTTCGCAAAGAAGGGCGAGGATATCGTCAACATGAACTACGCTGCTATCGAAAGAGGCGCAGGCGAGGTCGTTAAGGTAGACGTTCCTGCTTCGTGGGCTGACTGCGAGGGCGAGCTCGTTCACCCGCACTTCGAGGGCGAGAACAAGAAGCTCATCGACTTCGTAAACAACATTCAGGTTCCCGTTAACGCACAGCGCGGCGACAAGCTCCCCGTTTCCACCTTCGTTGACATTGCAGACGGCACATTCCCGCAGGGCTCCGCAGCATTCGAGAAGCGCGGTATCGCGGTTGACGTTCCCGAGTGGATCCCCGAGAACTGCATTCAGTGTAACCAGTGCTCGTTCGTATGTCCTCACGCGGTTATCCGTCCTATCGTTATGAACGAGGAAGAGGCTGCCGCTGCTCCCGCGAACACAAAGTTCAAGGACGCAACCGGTCTGCCCGGACTGAAGTTCACAATGGCTATCTCTACGCTCGACTGCACAGGCTGCGGCGTTTGCGCACAGGTTTGCCCCGCAAAGACAAAGGCACTCGCAATGAAGCCTATCGAAACCCAGTACGAGGGTCAGAAGGTATTCGATTACGCAGTATCCAAGGTTTCCGACAAGCCCGAGGTTCACGAGAAGTTCAAGGAAACCACCGTTAAGGGCTCGCAGTTCAACCAGCCGCTGCTCGAATTCTCCGGCGCTTGCGCAGGCTGCGGCGAAACACCTTACGCAAAGCTTATCACTCAGCTGTTCGGTGACAGAATGTACATTGCGAACGCAACGGGCTGCTCCTCCATCTGGGCAGGTTCCGAGCCCTCCACTCCTTACACCACAAATAAGGAAGGCAAGGGTCCCGCATGGGCTAACTCCCTGTTTGAGGACAACGCAGAGTTCGGTCTTGGTATGTTCCTCGCACAGGATACTCTCCGCAAGAGAGCACAGGGCAAGCTGAAGGAGATCGCTGCTCTTGAGGGTCACGACAAGGCTAAGGCGCTTATCGACGAATACTTCAAGACCGAGAACGACGGCAAGGCTAACGCAGTTGCTACAAAGAACCTCGTTGAGGCGTTTGAGAACTGCAAGTGCGCAAGCGAGCCGCTGGTTGCAGAGGTTCTGAAGCTCAAGAACTACCTCTCCAAGAAGAGCCAGTGGATCTTCGGCGGCGACGGCTGGGCTT
>CAMERU010000016.1 GCA_945935925.1 uncultured Clostridia bacterium
CTGCGCCGCGATCATCATATCCCGATCGGAAAGGCTTAACCCGTTCACAAAATCAAGCGCCGCGACGACCGACATCTTGCAGAAATCACTGATATTCTTCCCGCCGACGGTAACGGAGAGCGCGGCAGGGTTGAGTCTTTCCCCATGGCATTCGGGACACTCCACATCACTCATATATTCCTCAAGCGTATCGCGGGAATACTGGCTTGAGGTTTCCTTGTAACGGCGCTCTAAGTTGTTGGCTATTCCCTCAAAATCGGTGTAGAACTGACCGCCGCCCTGTGATTTCGGGCGCTTAATGAGTATCTTCTCGCCTTTGGTGCCGTAAAGAAGCTCGTCTATCGCCTTATCGGGAAGCTCGCTTATCGGCTGATCAACGGAGAAGCCGTGCCGCTCGGCGAGCGCGTCGATATACATTGCGGCGATAGTTCCCTCGGCGTAATTCCAGCCCGACGCCTTGACAGCGCCGTTGCTTATGGAAAGGTTCATATTCGGCATTATAAGCGCGGGGTCTACTCTGCGGTAGCACCCTAAACCCGTACATTTCGGGCAGGCGCCGTAGGGATTGTTAAACGAAAACATACGCGGAACCAGCTCTTCAATGCTGACGCCGTGCTCGGGGCAGGCGTAACTCTGCGAGAAATGCAGCTCCTCGCCGTCAATGACGTCGATATATACAAGTCCGCCTGTCAGCGATCCCGCTGTTTCAACGCTCTCTGTAAGACGGGTCTTTAATCCGTCTTTTACTACAAGGCGGTCGACAATGACCTCGATAGAATGCTTTTTATTCTTCTCAAGGCTTATCTTTTCCGAAAGGTCATATGTCAGCCCGTCGACGCGGACGCGCGAAAATCCCGATTTCCTTGCAGCGTCAAATTCCTTCTGATGCTCGCCCTTTCTTCCTCTTACGACGGGGGCAAGAACCTGAAACTTAGTCTTTTCGGGCAGCTCAAGCACTCTGTCGACTATCTCGTCAACCGTCTGCTGCTTTATCTCCCTGCCGCATACGGGGCAGTGCGGAACGCCTATGCGCGCGTACATAAGTCGCAGGTAGTCATATATTTCGGTAACCGTGCCTACGGTCGAGCGGGGATTCTTAGACGTTGTTTTCTGATCTATCGAAATAGCGGGGGAGAGCCCCTCAATGCTGTCAACATCGGGCTTTTCCATCTGACCGAGGAACATTCTTGCGTAGGACGAAAGGCTTTCCATATACCTGCGCTGACCGTCCGCGAAGATAGTATCGAAAGCGAGCGAGCTTTTTCCCGAGCCCGAAACTCCCGTAAATACTATCAGCTTGTCGCGCGGGATAGTAAGGTCGATATTCTGTAAATTGTGCTCCCGAGCGCCCTTTATGATTATCTTATCGTTTGCCAAGGACAATCTTCCTTTCTTTTGTGCGGCTTTGTAAGCGTTACATTGCCTGCAATTCCTTTATTTTATCTCTGAGGTAAGCCGCGTGCTCAAAGTCAAGCAGCTTTGCCGCTTTCTTCATTTCCGAGGTGTACTGAGCGATGAGCTTCTCGCGCTCCGCGCGCGGAAGCCACTTTGCATTCGTTTCCTTGCCCTTTTTTCCGCGGGAGGAGCTGCCGTCGGCGCGCTTGGATATCTCAAGCACATCGCGGACTTCCTTTATTATCGTTTTCGGGACGATACCGTGCTCCTTGTTGTACTTCATCTGTATCTCGCGGCGGCGGAGCGTTTCGGTTATCGCGAGCTCCATCGAGCGGGTCACGCTGTCGGCGTACATAATAACTGTGCCCTCGGCGTTTCGAGCCGCTCTGCCTATCGTCTGAACAAGCGAAGTTTCGCTGCGCAGAAATCCCTCCTTGTCGGCGTCAAGTATTGCGACGAGCGACACCTCGGGGATATCAAGACCCTCTCTCAGCAGGTTTATTCCCACCAGAACATCAAACTCGCCCGAGCGCAGGTCGCGTATTATCTCCATTCGCTCCATGGTATCAATGTCATGGTGCATATAACGCACCTTGATACCCGCCTTTTCGAGATATGCGGTCAGATCCTCCGCCATTTTCTTGGTGAGCGTCGTGACAAGCACGCGCTGACCCTTTGCGGTGCGGGTGTTTATTTCGGAGATAAGGTCCTCGATCTGTCCCTCGGTGGGCTTGACGATGACCTCGGGGTCAAGCAGCCCTGTCGGGCGAATGACCTGCTCTACGATCTGCGTGGAACGCTCCCGCTCAAACTCACCGGGCGTTGCGGAAACGAAAACGACTTGATTTACCTTGTCGTAAAACTCGTCGAAATTCATGGGTCGGTTGTCATATGCACAGGGGAGGCGGAAGCCGTAATCCACAAGATTTTTCTTGCGCGCAAGGTCGCCGCCGTACATTCCGCGCACCTGCGGCAGCGTAACATGGCTTTCGTCGACAAGCATAAGGAAATCGTCGGGGAAGTGGTCGAGCAGCGTTATGGGAATGCTCCCTTTCGGGCGGCGCGCGAGAACGCGTGAATAGTTCTCAACGCCCTTGCAGGTGCCTATCTCCATCAACATTTCCATGTCGTATCTCGTGCGCTGTTCAATACGCTGTGCTTCGATAAGCTTGTTGTTTTCGGTGAAGAATTTCACACGTTCTTCAAGCTCCTGTTCTATCTCGTCAAGCGCCTCCGCCATTTTATCCCTGCCGATAATATAATGTGAAGCGGGGAATATCATGCAGTGAAGCAGCGTTCTGCGCACATTTCCCGTTATGACCTCGAACTCGCTTATGCGGTCGATCTCGTCCCCGAAAAATTCAATGCGCACCGCCGTTTCGTTGGTGCTGCCCGCAGGGAACACCTCCAGCGTATCTCCTTTTACTCGGAACTTGTTTCTGACAAAATTCAGCTCGTTGCGCTCGTACTGCATATTTATCAGCGTCTGAATTACTTCCTCGCGGGATATCTCCTGTCCCTGACGTATCGAAAGGGTATTTGAACGGTAATCCTCGGGGCTGCCGAGGGAATAGATGCAGGAAACGCTTGACACTATGATTACATCTCGCCGCTCGGCAAGCGCCGCCGTCGCGGAATGCCGCAGGCGGTCTATCTCGTCGTTTATCGCGCTGTCCTTTTCGATATAAGCGTCTGTGGAGGGGATGTACGCCTCGGGCTGATAATAGTCGTAATAGCTGACGAAAAACTCAACGGCATTGTTCGGAAAGAACTCGCGAAATTCCGCGCAGAGCTGAGCGGCAAGCGTTTTGTTATGCGCAAGCACGAGCGTCGGCTTGTTCACGTTTGCGATTATGTTCGCCATGGTGAAGGTCTTTCCCGAGCCTGTTACGCCAAGCAGAGTCTGCTCCTTGTCGCCGCGCAGAACACCCTCGCTGAGCTTTGCTATCGCCTCGGGCTGATCCCCGGTCGGTTTATATTCCGAATGCAGTTCAAACTTGTCCATATTACTCCTTTGCATTCAACTATCAAGATTGTTCACTTATATATTATACACATGAACATTTAAAATGTCAAGTATTTTTTCATATCCATATATCCGCAAGAACATTTGCACAGCGCATGGAATAGCTGCTTTCATTGTTGACGATAATATGGTCAACAAGATTTATCCCTATATTATGCAGAGCCTGCGCCACACGCCTTGTCGCGGCAATATCCGCCGAGGAGGGAAGAAGTATCCCGTCGGGGTGACAGTGCGCCAGTGCAACGTTGGAGCACTGCGTCCTTATCGCGCGCATAACTATCAGCCGCAGGTCAAATTCCACAGAATCATGCCCGCCGCGCGCTATCTCGGTCTCGCCGATAAGGTTAAGCGACTTGTCGAGGAAGAGAACGTGCGCTTCCTCGGCGCGCTTTCCTTTCATTAGGTTATAGCAGAAATCCCGCAGCGACTCCGAGGAATCAAGCTTTATTGCGCTGTATTCCTCATGCGCGTATCGTGCCGCGAAATCCTTCATGAAGCTTATCAGCGCGGCGGCGGTAACACCCACGTCGTCCACCTCGCGCAGCTCGTCGAACCCTGCGGAAAGAACTCCCGACACGGAGCCGAACTTGTCTATGAGCTTATGGCTTATATCGTTTGTATTTCTCCGCGAATATGCTGTGAATAGGAATATTTCAAGTATCTCATGCTCTTCAAGACTGTCTATGCCGTGGTCGAGATACCTTTTAAGAAGTCTTTGGCGGTGCCCTTTGTGGATATTCTGCTCGTCTGCCATTGTTTCACGCTCCTTTATACATACAAATTCATTATATTGCTTTTCTGCCGGTTTTGTCAAGCGTTTTGTGGATTTTATCGAATATTTGATAATAATGAGGGATATTTCTTAAAAATAGCAAAAAGCACTTGATTTTTTTATGAAAATATGCGAAAATATAATTGTATTTCTATCAACAAATATCGGTCAACCGACCGTAATAAAGGAAGTTTAACAATGGCTCAGTTTTTCAATTTCAAACAGGATCACTACGGACTGACCGAAAGCGAGGTTGAAAAGAACATCGCGCTTTACGGTTTTAATACATATACAAAAAACGGCAAAAAGGACGCACGCTTTTCTCCCGTAAAGGTGCTGCTGTCGCCGTCGTTCATACTGATGTTCATAGCGGGAGTGCTGTGCTTTTTCGGAATGGGCGTCGGCTCGGGTATTGCCGTTTTGCTTATTGACGCGGCATATGCGGCTGGCAGCATTTATTTCGGGCTAAAGTCGGACGAAAAGCTGTCGGAAATAGCGGAAACAACTGCTATGAAATTCCGAGTTATCCGCGGCGGAAAGCCCGAGCTTATCGAAAAGGAATTTATCGTCCCCGAGGATACTATCGTTGTTCAGGCGGGCGAGCGCGTCCCTGCGGACGCATTCATTCTCGAATCGCGCGATCTTACCGTTGATGAGAGCGTTTTCACAGGATCGAACAAGCCTGTTTCAAAATTTCAGGGCGCTATCGCCAAGACAGAGCTAAAGCCCTCATTTGTTTACAGCGGCACCACCGTTCTTACCGGAATTGCAATATGCCGCGTTAGTGCAACGGGAGTTGACACCAAGTATTATCATAAGATCGGCGAACAGCCCGATACGCACGCATACTATACCAAGCTTGAGGAAACTGTGCACCGTATCATTCCGCTCAGCAGCGCTGTCGCGGCGGTCATAGCGCTGCTGACAACCGTTATCGGCATTGTATCGGGCGAGGAAAATGACCTCATAATAAAGGCGGTAAATTCCGCCCTGCGCGGAATAACGCTCGGTCTGTGCTTTATCCCCACGGGTATTTCTTCGGTCATCAGGCTTTACTACACCCGCGGCATATCCAAGCTCATCAAGTCGGGAGCAGTCGTTAAATCGCTCAGCGACATTGAAAAGCTCAACAGCCTTACTGTTCTCTGCGTCGAAAAAGAGGGCGCTATCTCAAAGAACCGCCTTGAGGTTCGCGGATTTTATGCGCGCAGTGAGGAGCTCCTTTATAAAGTTGCCGCGCTTTCCTTTGACCCGAACACCGCCGACCCTGCCGAAAAGGCGCTCATGGTGAAAGCGACGTTCTTCGACGAAAATATCAGCGATATCTACAAGGAAAACAAGCTTATAGAAAAGCTCCCGAGCAGCGAGGTAATGAGCGGCGCGCTTTGGAACGTCGGCGGCGACCCGCTTTACTGCATAAAGGGCACGCCCGAGCAGATACTGCCGCTCTGCCGTCTTAACGGCGACGCGCTTTATGCAGCTCAGAAGAAATATCACTATTATTATTCACAGGGGTGCAGCGTTATGGCGTTCGCCTGCGCAGACGCCTCGCAGGGCGATATGGACGCAACGGCAGGCTTCTGCTACACCTTCGTAGGATTTGCCGCATTTGCCGCTCCGCTGAGGGAATCCGTTTCCGCCGCTGTCAAGACCTGCCGCCGAGCAGGGGTAAAGGTGGTTATGCTTACCGAGGAAAACCCCGGCACCGCCGAATCTACTGGCAAGATGATAGGTCTTTCGGGAAAGAAAGCCATCACGGGAAAGCAGGTATCCGAGTCGGTTAAATACGGCACCGCTCTTGACCTTGATGCGGATATATTTGCTAAGCTGACACCCGAGCAGAAGCTTTACATTATAAGCAAGCTCAAGGAAAAGGGCGAGGTAGTTGCCATGACGGGAACGCGCCCGACCGACGCCGACGCGCTGGATCTTGCCGACGTGGGAATAACCATCTCACAGCATTCCTGCGGCAGCACCTACGAGGCGGCTGACATAATAATGAACGACGATAATTTTTCGTCGATAGCGGACACCATTGCCGCCGCGCGGCAGATACACCGCAACATAAAGCGCGCCGCTTCGTTGATAATATCCGGCTTCATCGGACTTATCTTCATGAATATCCTTAACCTGTTCGGCGGCTCGGAGCTCATGCTCAACCCTGCGCTGCTCGCGCTTATTTCGATGATAATTCTGCCTTTTGCGGCGATAGGCTACCTTGGCTGCTCCGGTGATATGAAGGATATAATGCCCCCGTCCGATTTTGTCACATACAACAAGATAAACCTGCGCTTTGTCGGCGGCGCAGCGCTATTCGGCGCGCTTTCAGGCGCTGTTTCGATAGCGTCCTATCTGATCATGTACAACGGCACCAACAACGGCTATGCCCGCAGCTGCGCGCTCATCTCGTTCGCGTTCTGTACGGCAGCGTTCTTCCTGCTCCGTATGCCGGATACAAACCCGTTCAAGGAGTTCATATCCTCGGGAAAAGCGGCTTACATCGGTCTTGCGGTGACGGTTATCCTGCCGATACTGATGATTTATATTCCGTTCGTCAATTCCGCCTTCGGATTAATGATGATAGATCCGCTGGCGTTCATTATATGCCTTATTACCGGCTGTTTCCCCGGAATAGCATATTATTTCATTCGACATTTTATCAAATTCAAATAATAACCGGAGGTAAAGATGAAAAAATTTCTTGAATATGTTAAGGCATTTCTCAGCGGGCTTGCTTTCGGTATCGCTAACGTTATCCCGGGAGTGAGCGGCGGGACCATGCTCGTTGTTTTCGGCGTGTTCGACAGGCTGATGGAGTCTATCTCGGGGATCAAGGCTATCTTTAAGAATATCCTGTTTCTCCTGTCGTTCGGTCTTGGCGCTGGGAATGGCATAATATTGTCGGCGTTTGTTATTTCCTCTCTTTTCGAGAGCTTCGGGATACAGACGAATATGTTCTTTATCGGGCTTATTCTGGGCAGCATTCCGCTTATCGTTAAGATAGGCACCGAGGAACAGAAAGCAAAACCTTCCTGCGTCATTCCGTTTGTTATTGCTCTTGCGGCAGTAGTCGGGCTGTCCGTTCTGGAACAGATGGACGTTTTCCGGATCGCGCCCGATGTCGTAGAGGGCTTTGATATCATCGCATCCGTAAAGCTTGTCGTATGCGCCGCAATTGCAGCGCTGACAATGATAATCCCCGGCGTGAGCGGCTCGTTTATAATGATGCTCCTCGGAGTGTATGAAACGATAATCAACGCAATAAAAACCTTCAACCTGTTTGTTATCATTCCGTTCGCTATCGGCGCGGTGATTGGTATTATCGGCGGCGCAAAGCTTATTTCCACGCTTATCAAAAAGAAGAAGCTTATGACATACAGCGCTGTTTTAGGTCTGGTCGTCGGCTCGGTTTATGCGATAATTCCTGACGGCTTCGGGTTCAATCTTTCGACAGGATACGGCTTTGTTTGCCTGCTTTTCGGCATTCTTGCCGCTGTTCTTATCGATAAGTTCGGCTCGCTCGGCGGAGATAACGGCGCAAAGTAACAGCAACTTCAAGGAATTAATTACCGGAATAACAGGACCACTTTCTGACAATAATACTTGTACATTCAAGTATGAGTCAGGGGTGGTCTTTTGTATTATAACAAGGTCGAGATAAGCGGCGTCAATACTTCAAAGCTCAAGGTGCTCAAGGAGAGCGAAAAAATGGAACTCCTCAAGCGTGTTAAGCAGGGAGATATGGCGGCGCGCGAGGAACTTATCAGAGGCAACCTTCGGCTCGTTCTCAGCGTTATACAGCGATTTTCGGGGCGCGGCGAGAGTGCGGACGACTTGTTTCAGGTGGGCTGTATCGGGCTTATCAAGGCGATAGACAATTTCGATATAACGCAGCCTGTGCGGTTCAGCACATATGCGGTTCCAATGATAATGGGCGAATTGAGGAGATACCTCCGCGACAACGCACCCGTCCGCGTGAGCCGCTCTGTGCGCGACCTTGCTTACAGAGCCATGCAGGCAAAGGAAAAGCTCACCTCCGAAAAAGGACGTGAGCCGAAAATAGAGGAGATAGCCAAAGAAATAGGCGCGCCGAGGCAAGATGTCGTGATAGCGCTGGAAGCAATAAGCGAACCTATCTCGCTGTACGAGCCCGTGTTCTCCGAATCGGGCGACACAATATATGTGCTTGACCAGATAGGCGACCATAACGACGACATGAACTGGCTCAACGAAATATCCCTTAAGGAAGCGATAAAGCAGCTCGGCAAGCGCGAGAAGCGTATATTGAACTTGCGTTTCTTCCGTGGAAAAACACAGGTCGAAGTTGCCAGAGAGATCGGGATAAGTCAGGCGCAGGTATCACGGCTTGAAAAGGGCGCGCTTAACAAAATAAAAAGCAGGATCTGACATCAGTTGCAAACCTTTTCGAGGTCATCGCGCAGCTGCTTTATTATTCTTTTTTCCAGCCTTGAGATGTAGCTTTGGGATATACCTATTTCATCGGCGACCTCTTTCTGTGTCTTTTCCTTGCACCCGTTAAGACCGAAGCGCATTTCCATTATACGCTTCTCACGCGCGCCCAGCCTGTTCACCGCGTCATGGAGCAGCTGCTTTTCCACCTCGTCCTCGATATGAGCGTCAACGCTGTCGTTTTCCGTCCCAAGGACATCGGAAAGCAGAAGCTCGTTTCCGTCCCAATCGACATTCAGCGGCTCGTCTATTGAGATATCATAGCGGTATTGGCTGTATTTTCTCAGATACATTAGTATCTCGTTTTCAATGCACCTTGAAGCGTATGTCGCGAGCTTGATGTTTTTATTGACGCTGAACGTGTTGACCGCTTTGATAAGCCCGACGGTGCCTATGGAAACAAGATCCTCCAGCCAGATACCCGTGTTCTCGAATTTTTTCGCAATATACACGACGAGCCGCAGATTATGTACTATCAGCATATCGCGCGCCTTTTCAAAATCCGTTTCCATGAGCCTGAACGCCTCGTCCTCCTGTTCACGCGTCAGGGGAGGGGGCAGCGAATCGGTGCCGTTTACATAATGCACGGGCGCGTCTTTTCCGAAAGCGTATTTAAGAAAGGCGTGCAGTCCCTCTTTCAGCAGCTGTTTAATAAATCCGAACATGACAGTTTCCTCCGTTATATTGAAATAATTTTCGGGTTGA
Source organism: uncultured Clostridia bacterium (assembly GCA_945935925.1). Lineage (GTDB taxonomy): Bacteria > Bacillota > Clostridia > Oscillospirales > Ruminococcaceae > CAG-115. The sequence goes on from CAMERU010000016.1 coordinate 9,369, forward strand.
AAATACAATCCATATCATTCCCGAGCGTTTCCCGCGAAACGCCAACGAGCGCGTCTGCGTTTTTCCCGCCAACCGTTATTCGGTCAACAGCAAACACGGGGATAAGGCTCTCGCTGCCGACAGTCCTGCACGGAAGAAGCCTTATTCCGCCCGATAATTCCGCAGCGTTTTCGCCGCTCAGATATCCGTTTATTTCCGCGGGAATAATTTCGGATATCCTGTCACGGCTGCATATGATAACGGGCTTCCCGCTGAATATGTCGGTAAGGGAGTTTCCCGTATCGGGAAAACCCTTCAGTGACACGGAGCGTCCGCTCGCGCATATCGTGACCGGCAGGCTCTCCGCACATTTTATACGCCTGTCCGCGATGTATCTGACCGCGCGCACTGCTCCGTATGCCGCCGCAGTAAACAATGCGGCAGCCCCTATCGGGATATCGAAATACGCCGTTCCGTTTTCATAGACCATTCCGAACGGAGCGGCAAAGTGCCACAGCGCAAGCATAAGTCCCCCGAAAGCAAAGCTCATCAGCATAAAAAACAGAATACACACGGCGAAGTCAGACGGCTTCTGCCGCCCGAACGCGGCAAATGTCACCGCCGCGCCGACCGCAGTCTTGATAAGCACCGTAACGTAAAAGGGAAGCGGAGGGAGCAGTATGATCAGCGCCCCGAGCGCGCCTGCCGCCGCCGCAAGCAGCCGTCGCTTTGCAGGAACGCACCTGCGCATAACAAGAGCGGTCGAGCTTACCAGAAAATAATTTATGTAAAGGTTGAATATCAGCAATACATCAATATACACCGTCATTTTCCCCACCTCGCTTGTACATATATTATATTACTGCGGGTCCGCATATTATGTTGAACACGGTTGTCGAAGCGATGATATTTTGCATAAAAAAAATCCGCAGCACTCATATCGGACGTCAGCCCGACACAAAGTGCCGCGGATAGGTATTAATTGTTTTCTGTTGTCAGTTCCTGTTAAATTCGGCAAGCTCAAGACCCTCGTTCTTATCAAGCGCCCACTTTATGTTCCATTCGCTTGTAAAGATAAGCAGGTAATTGCCCCTTACATCCTGAATAAGCTTGGTATCGGAAGTGATCACAAGCTTCTGAAGCTCGTCAAGACCGCCCGCAAGGTGCTTCTCGCTTGTTATCCAGCGGATATACTGATAGGGAAGACCCTCGCGGATTATATCGACGTTGTATTCATTTTTAAGGCGGTATTCGAGCACCTCAAACTGAAGCACGCCGACAACTCCGACGATGACCTCCTCGAAGCCGGTATGCGGCTCGGAGAATATCTGTATCGCGCCCTCCTGCGCTATCTGAGTGGTGCCCTTGATAAATTGCTTGCGCTTGAGGGTGTCTTTCTGACGGATACGGGCGAAATGCTCCGGCGCAAACGTCGGTATGCCCTCGAAAGTGACCTTGTTCTTCGGCGAGCAGAGCGTATCTCCGATAGAAAATACTCCCGGGTCGAACACGCCGATTATATCGCCCGCATAGGCTTCGGAAATGACCTCGCGGTCGTTCGCCATTATCTGCTGCGGCTGTGAAAGGCGCATTGTCCGGTTATTCTGAACGTGGAGCACTTCCATGTCCTTATCGAATTTACCGCTGCAAATTCTCATGAACGCAATTCTGTCGCGGTGCGCCTTATTCATGTTCGCCTGTATTTTGAAAATGAACGCGGAGAAATTCTCGTCAAACGGGTCGACAACGCCGTTTTCCGTCATGCGGGGGAGCGGGGGAGTGGTCATTTTCAGGAAGTTCTCAAGGAATGGCTCAACGCCGAAATTCGTCAGTGCCGAACCAAAAAATACGGGTGAAAGCTTTCCGCTGTTGACAAGCTCGGCATTAAATTCCTCGCTCGCGCCGTCGAGAAGCTCAACGTCCTCGATAAGCGTATTGTAATTCTTTTCTCCGATAACGTCGGCAAGGCTCGCGTCGCTGAGGTCGACCTCGGTGGAAGCAACCTCGCGCGTGCCGTTGTTTGCCTCAAAGGAAATTATATGTCGGTTCGCGCGGTCGTAAACGCCCTTGAATTCCTTGCCCGAGCCGATAGGCCAGTTCACGGGGTAAGTCTTTATGCCGAGCTCGTTTTCGATCTCGTCCAGAAGGTCGAACGGATTGCGGCTTTCCCTGTCCATTTTATTGATGAACGTGAATATGGGGATATTGCGCATAACGCAGACCTTGAAGAGCTTTCTCGTCTGATTTTCGACGCCCTTGGCAGCGTCGATGACCATTACCGCGCTGTCAGCCGCCATGAGGGTACGGTAGGTATCCTCGGAGAAGTCCTGATGTCCGGGAGTGTCAAGGATATTTATGCAATAGCCTTCGTAGTTAAACTGCATAACAGATGAAGTTACCGATATACCGCGCTGCTTTTCTATCTCCATCCAGTCGGAAACAGCGTGCCTTGCATTCTTTTTGCCCTTTACCGCCCCTGCAAGAGATATCGCGCCTCCGTAAAGAAGGAACTTCTCGGTGAGCGTTGTTTTACCCGCGTCGGGGTGAGAAATTATCGCAAACGTCCTGCGTCTTTCGATTTCATGCTTTAAATCAGCCATTGTCTTTCTTCCTTTTGTTTATTCTTTATTTATTGTCGCCTCTTCGGCGGAAGCCTGTTCTGTTTCAAAAATCTCGTTACTGATCTCTTTGCTATCGGGCTCCTCGATACCCTTATTCTTGAGCGTAAGTATGAATATCATTCCTGCGATTATCGGGAGATAAAAAGTGAATATTCTCCACAGCATAGTTGAAACTCCGGTATATGACCCGAAAATATCCCCGAAAAAGCCCGCGTAGCCAAGCTCGGCGGCGCCCATTGCTCCCGGCAGAGGAATAAACGAAGATATCATGAGCACATACGCCTGATAAGAAATGATCTGAAGCAGGCTCACATCGTTCTTGCCAAAACCGCGGTAAAGCACATAGGAAATGCTTAAATATAGCGTAAGCTGCACGAATGTCAGCAGACATGATTTTATGATAATTTTAACATTCTTCTTGAGAAAACCGAAATTTGAGTAAAACTTGTTTACCTCTCTTGTGATATAAAGGCGCTGCTTTATCGGTTTTTTGAGTATATGGATCCTTGAAAGCAGCGTAATGATCCAGTTGGCGATTTTAAGGGTGCCTGTTTTCCATAACGCAATCCCGAAAAGAACAACTATGACCGCAGTGTTTATCACAAAGCCGATGAACACAAACGGCATGAGTCCCTTGCGTGAAAGGTCTTCACCGAACTGACCGAATCCAACGATAAGCGTGAATATCGAATACAGCGTAAGGACGAACTGATAAACTATGAACCTTGACAAAAGAGCAGTAAGCCCGGTGCCGAGCGGCACCTTGAATTTGACAAGATAATAAGCCTGCATAGGCTGACCGCCGGACGCGCTCGGCGTGATACAGTTGAAATACTGTCCGATGATCGTGACGAGCCATGTGTGCCATAAGCTGATATCCGGGTGCATAGATTTCAGCATGATGTAAACCGTGCCCGATTCGCACAGCCAGTAACCGATCATAAATATCACGCAGATAACGATAAATATCGGATTGATATTCCTTAATGCGTCCAGAACATTTTCCAGCTTATCAACGAAAAGCAAATAAACTATCATAACTATAAAAGATATGCCGCAGATGATTAGGTTAAGTTTCTTCCCGCCGCCTTTTTTCTTTTCCATTATATTACCTCATAAACAGATTAAGCATACTTTATTATTATAAAATATTACAGTAGTATTGTCAAGTGATTTTTTCTTACATTTTTGTAACATAATAAATTAATCTGCTTATTCGTCTTTATTTTTGTCATTATTTTTGATGATGACATCTGACAGAGGATTTTGTTTCATTGCATTTTCAAGCTGAGAGTTGGAAACATGGGTATAAATTTGGGTCGTGTTAAGATTTTCATGCCCGAGTACATCTTTCAGCACACGGACATCGACGCCGTTCTGATACATAAGCGTAGCGGCGGTATGACGAAGCTTATGCACCGAAAGCCCCTGATTGTCCAGACCGCAGTTTTTAAGGCATTGCTCAACGATCTGCTGAACGCGGCGATTTGATATCCGCGTGCCGCGTTTGCTGAGGAACAGCGCGTTTGTTTTTGCGGTCATGTCGCGGTTTCCGGCAGCTTTTCTGATATCTGGGTCATTTTCATCCGGCGCAAGATAATTCATGTAAGCGTTTACACAGGCATTGTTTAGGAATATTATTCGCTCCTTGCTGCCTTTACCGAGGACTTTAAGGGTATAAATATTCTCTCCGTTGTCATGGATACAGCGGATATCTCCTATATCTATTCCTACAAGCTCGCTCAGACGCATACCACAATTAAGAAAGAAAACTATTATGCAGTAATCCCGTTTCTGTTCGGGCGAATCAATATTGACAAGCATTTCGATCGACTGCTCAAGCGTCAGGAACTTAGGCAGCGCGGGCTTCGGCGACGGGAGCTCAAGGTTAGCCAGAGGGCTGACATCAAAGAGATTTTTGTTGTTCGTGAGGAACTTATAGAACTGCCTCAGCGCGACAGCCTTGCGGTAACGCGCTTTCTGTTCGTTTGATTTCTCGGTTTTCATGAAAACGAGATATTCCTGCACAAGCTTGAGATCAACGGCTTTTATGTCATTCTCGGTAATATCGGATATACTTATCCTGCTGAACTCCGACGGATCCTGTGACGCACGATTTGTCCGTATTTTATAAAAACGGAAGAATGTTCGTATGTCAACATAGTAATTCTTTACCGTAAGCTCCGAGCGTCCTTTAACGATCTGTTCGTAATATATGAAATCCTTGATAAGCGACGGCGCGTCGTCATAATATGTATTCTTCATTTTTAGCTCCCCTCTATTGCGTAAAATCTTTATTTTACGCAATTAGGCTTATTATTTCCCCTCCCGTAGAAAAATAAATAAACGCCTTAATTCAATAAATACAGCAGAAAATACAACACCAAAAGCACCAATAGGAAAACAATATTGCTCACCGTAAAGCATACCATAAACCTGCCTTTATGCTCCGGATATTTTATCGAAAGCTGCTTGAAAGAAATCAGGCTTGCCATTGAAGCGATCAGCGTTCCAAGCCCGCCGAGATTTGTTCCTACGATAAGCGCATTAATATCGTCGGTAAATCCGGACAGCAGCAGCGCGGCAGGAACATTGCTTATTATCTGGCTCGAAATAACTGCGGTAAGAGTTTCTTTCCCCGAAATAACATTTTCAAGGAAATCACAGAACCATTGTATCCGCCCCATGTTGCCGATAAATATAAAAAATCCAACAAATGTCGCTAATAGCGAATAATCCGCCTTTGCAAGATTTTTCCTGTCGGAAAAAAATACCGAAATAACGACTGCCGCAAGCGCAATTCCATAATGAACAATTCTTACCACGCTAAGCAGACATATTGCGAACAGCGTCAAATACAGGATCATCAGCCGCTTGCTTCCAAGCGAAGCCCTGACAGCAAAGCGTATTTCCGGTACGTCATGATCTTTCCGCGATAGCATCAGCACCCATACGACCAACATTATCAGCGACAAGGCGCTGTACGGCAGCATAAGAAGCAGGAAGCTCCCGATAGGCATATCCGCTCTTCCGAACAGATACAAATTCTGCGGATTTCCGAGAGGAGTAAGCATACTGCCGAGGTTGGCTGCAATCGTTTCCATAGCAGTCACGGGTACGATAAGCCGCTTTTCATATTCACCGCCCGCAAGCTCAAACACAGTAAATGTAAACGGTACAAGCGTTATCAGCGCAACATCGTTGGTGATAAACATACTGAGGAAAAAGCACAAAAGCACCGGTATCAGCATGAGCTGCCGTGTATTTCTCACCATAGACAGCATTTTCTGCGCCAGAATATCAAACAGACCTATCCCCCGCAGACCCGCTACAACCGTCATCAGACAGAACAATATGCTAAGCGTCCTGAAGTCTATGTAGCCAATATATTCCGCGTCGGGCGGCACAAAAAACGCCGATATTATAGCAAGAAGGCAGGCTGCCACCAGGACAGGCTCTTTTTTAAAAAATGATATTACCCTTTCCAATTACCGTCACTCTTTTAAGCCTTTCTGTTTCTCTGTATCAATGCACCGCATACGAAGAACACCGCAAAAACGGCAATATTCACGCATACAATGCTCGCTCCGCAGGGAGTATCCGCAGCATAGGATATCATCATACCTGCAATGAATGTCGTCACAGAAATGATCGCGGAACAAATAGTCACGGAACGGAAGCTCTTGAAGATTCGCATGGAGCAAAGCGCGGGAAAAATGATAAGGCTTGAAATGAGCATACTACCCATAAGACGCATTCCAACAACGATCGTCACGGCGGTGAGCAGCGCGATAAGCATATTGTACATATTCGCGTTGGTTCCCGTTGCTTTCGCAAAGCTTTCATCAAAGGTTATCGCAAATATCTTTGTGTAGAAGAAAATGAACATCGCAAGCACTGCCGCCGCAAGAATTACGCTTATTATAACGTCCTCGCTGCTCACTGAAATAATACTTCCGAAAAGATAGGAATTGATGTCGATATTCATTCCCGATGACATCGAAACAGCCATGACTCCTATTGCGAGAGCCCCCGTTGAAATAAGGGCTATCGCCGCGTCACCCTTTATTTTCCCGTCTGACGACAGCCTCAGCAATATGAACGCTGCTATTATTACCACCGGAATTGCAACAGCCATCGGTGCCAGATTCATCACCGTAGCGACCGCAAGCGCGCCAAAGCCGACGTGCGACAAGCCGTCGCCTATCATGGAATAACGTTTGAGCACAAGGCTCACGCCGAGCAGCGCAGCGCACAGCGAAACCAGTATCCCCACGATAAGCGCACGCACCAGAACAGGCGCGGACAGCATTTCAGAGATCATTTCAAGCATTTTCCGCACCGCCCTTCAAAAAATCGGAAGCGCCGCTTTTCAGAAATTCATCAAGCGTTCCGAAAAACCACCCGTCGCTCCGCAGGCATAGTATATGGCTCGCATATTTCAGCGCGGCGTCCATATCATGCGTTACCATAATAATAGTAACGCCGCTTTTGTTTATGTCGGAGATAAGCTCGTACAGCTCGGTCGTCACAATAGGGTCAAGCCCCGACACAGGTTCGTCAAGCAGCAGGAGCTTATGTGTAGCGCAAAGCGCTCTAGCAAGGAGCACGCGCTGCTGCTGACCGCCCGAAAGCTCGCGGTAGCTGCGCCTTTTAAACTCGGAAATACCTAACCGTTCCATATTTTCCGCAGCTATCTTTTTTTCCTTTGCGGAATAAAAAGGGCGTATCCCACGCGCGTTAAGACACCCCGAAATGACAACTTCCCCGACGCTTGCGGGGAAATCTTTCTGAGCGCTTGTCTGCTGCGGAAGATAGCCGATTTCCCTGCGGCGCAGACCGTCGCCGAAGGTTATTGAGCCGCCAACGGGCTTTTTAAGCGAAAGCAGGGACTTAACAAGCGTGCTCTTGCCCGAACCGTTTTCGCCCACTATACAAAGATAGTCCCCGCTGTTGACCTCGAAGCTCATATTTTTTATCACTGTCATATTTTCGTATGAAAGTGAAAGATCATCTGTCTTAATCAGTGCCATATTGTCCTCTTATAAGTCATGAAAGCACTTCAGAAAGCGCTTCATAATTTCTTGTCATCAGCGAAACATAGCTCTCCCCTGCCGCAAAATCATCTGCTGTTATATTATGACAGGTGTGAAATTCCGTTGTTTTCAATCCCTTATCATCAGCGAGAGTGTCCGCAAGCTTGTGGTTTGAAAGCTCGATACAGAACACTGTCTTTACCGTGTTCTCCTCGTCAAGTTTCCCGAGAAGAAACGAGATAGTCTGTGCGGAAGGCTCGACCTCGCTGCCACAGCCGGGGAATGCCGCATAATAATTCAAGCCGTATTCCTTAAAGAAATATAGCAGCGGGAACCTGTCGCCGAAAACAAAATAACGCTCTTCACCCGTAAAAAGCTTTTCAAATTTCTCGTCCAGCGCATTAATTTGTCCGACATAGCTTTCCGCGTTTTGGCGGTAAACAGCCGCATTCTCGGGAGATATCTCCTCTGCCGCTTTAAGCACGCTGTCAACTATCAGCGCTGCGTTTTTCGGGGAAGTCCAGATGTGCTCATCGTATTCCTCGTGCTTCTCCTCCGCCTCGTCGCCATGTTCCTCCTGCTCGCCCTGCATACCCTCGATATGCTCCTCTTCGAGCACCTCAACAGCGTCCATCATTCGGAGCGTTTTCACGCCGTCGGAGGCTTCAAGTATGCCGTCGACCCATGTGTCAGACTCGCCGCCGTTATATATAAACAGGTCGCAGCTGTCTATTTTAATGATATCCTTTGCGGTAGGGTCATAGCTGTGACTTTCCGTGCCGGGCTTCAGCAGCATCGTTACCTCTGCGGTATCGCCGAATACCTGCCGCGCAAAATCATATGCCGGGAATATTGTCGTTACTATCGAAAGCTTGTCTTTATTTCCGCTCTGCGGAGCGTTATCCGCCGAGCAGCCGCAGGCGAACGCCAGCGCAGCCGCGCATAAAACCGCAGCGATCCTCTTTATCCTCATCTTTTCTCCTTTTCTCCTGCCTTGTCGCTTGTTGATATATCTTTCTTATCTTTCGCGGCACATTCACCGCATATTCCGTAAATGACCGTTTTCCCGATATCCACCGAAAAATCATGGCTGCTTTCGATATGCTGCTTCATTTCCGCCATGAAATTGCAATCCATATGTATTATCTTCATGCACCGCTCACATTTAAGGTGAAAATGACTGTCGCATTTCTCGGATTCGTTAAGCTGATACGCAGCCCCGTTTTCTCCGTCGGTATAACGCTTGAGTATCCCCTGATTGGTAAGTCGGGACAGAGTACGGTAGACGGTCGCTTCTCCGACGGTTATTTCGCCGCTGCGGATCAATTCCTTTGCGGTGAAACAGGTGCCGCGGTGTCTGCCGAAAAATTCCACTATCTCATCGCGCTGCTTTGTGTTATAGCTGTTTCTGTCCATTCTCTCACCCCAATTTGATTTTGATTTTCACTTTCAATTTCAGATTATAGCATATTTATAAAAGAAATGCAAGAGTTTTTTTGCAATTATATTGATTTTTTCTGAAAAAAGTTGTATAATAAATATGTTAATTATTTGGGCAGCACAAAATAATCTCTGTCCGGAATATGGAGGAAGCAAAAATGGCAGAAATACTTATTGAAACCTCAGCAAGACACGTTCACGTTACGCAGGAAACTCTGGAAGCTCTTTTCGGAAAAGGCGCAGAGCTCACTAAGAAGAAGGATCTTTCGCAGCCCGGTCAGTTCGCGAGCGAGCAGCGCGTTACCGTCGTAGGACCCAAGAAGGAGCTTGCTAACGTAAGCATACTCGGTCCCTGCCGTCCGGCAGATCAGGTTGAGCTTTCCGCTACCGACGCGCGTTCGATCGGTCTGGGCATAGATATCCGCGAGAGCGGCGATATTGAGGGCACTGGCGGCTGCACTCTCCGCGGCCCCGCAGGCGAGGTAACCATCAAGGAAGGCGTTATCGTAGCAAAGCGTCATATCCATATGATCCCCGAAACTGCTGAAAAGCTTGGCATCAAGAACAAGGACATCGTATGGGTAAAGTGCGTTACAAAGGAAAGAACCGCTATTCTCGGCGACGTTGTTGTAAGAGTAAGCGACAAGTTCGCAGACGCTATGCACATCGACACCGACGAGTCCAACGCTATCGGCGCAACTCCCGGTCTTATGGGCGAAATCATCAAGGAACTCTGATTTATCGCATACATAACCACATAACTAAAGCGGAGAGCAATTCTCCGCTTTTTTATTTACAGCGCGCTTTGTATCATATCATAAAGGACAGCGAGCGCCGCCTGCCGCTCCTCCTCGGGCAGTCTGCCGCCGTTTCTCCTGCGAAATCCCGCCGAAACATTCAGCCCGCTCTCCCCTTTATCTATGCGGATATTGTATGCTGTACAGGTGCGCTCCGTGCCGTTGTAACGGTAATTCAGCGTTATTTCCGAGCTTTTGCCGCTCAGCAGCATGAGTCCCCGAGTTTCATTGCTGTTGAAATATTCCCCAAGATACCCGCCCGATACGATACGCGCTCCGTCAAGCACGGCAGTCAGGCCGCTGTCGTCCGCGGTAACGCTGCTGCCGTTGTCAACAACAGAAAAATGCGGTATGATAACACTTTTCCCGCCCGCGCTGTCCGCAAGGACATCAAGCAGCATTGTTTTCGGGGATATGCCCGCTCTTTCGGCGTTTTCGATGATCGAAAGCGGCTTTTCCGCCGAGGTTATCCCCTCTGTAAAATGGAGCTCGGTGATCTCCTCTGCGTTGTCCGCGCAGCATACCGGCATATTCAGGCTGCATTTCATTTCACTGTACAGCATTCCGAGCGCGTCGGTCACGGACGCTTTTTCAAAGCCGCTCCCGAGTATAAGCAGCTTTGTTTCGCTGAGATATATCTCTTTCCCGTCGGTCAGCGACACATTGTCGATAGCCTCAGAAAGCGTTGTCCCCTCTCCGCAGACCTTTATAACGTTCTCGCGGGAAGCGTCAACGACATCACCTCCGCTGCCGCTGCTGCTGAACATCAGCGCGCTGACGCGGTAAACTCCGTCCGAAAAATCAATCGCCGCCGCCTGAATTATTGCGCGCGAGCCCAGCTCCGTTGTATCGGCACAGCCTGTCAGCATAATAAATGCAGCAGCTGCCGCCGACATAATGAAATGTCTGTTCATGCGCCCGCCTCCCTGACCTCCGCTTTTTTTACACGGATACAGTCGGTTATTTCTTTTATGGCAGCATACGCGCCGAATAACATCAGCCCCGCGCGAAGCGCCGCGCATAGCGCCCACATTGCACAGCCGAGACCGTCAAGCCGCTTGAACAGCGAGATATCCGACAGTGACGCTGCGGCGGCAAAGGGGTATTCCGTATGACCGTAAAATTCCCTCAGGGATACTATGCCGAAAACAAAAAGAAGAATTGAACCGAGCGTTGAAAACAGCGAGAAGAACAACGCTGTTTTGCCCGCGCTTCCCTTTTCCGCGCGAACATAAGGCAGCAGCGCTGCAAAAATCAGATAATCCCCGCCGTGGAGCACACGCTTTACTATATCACCGAAAAGCCCGTCGTATTCTGTACGATAATGCCTTATTTCAGAAAAGCTCATATACGGAATGTCAGCAAGCATTACAGCAACGGTAATAATTCCCGAAGCCACCAGAAACAGCACGCCCGTCCTCGCCATCGCCTCCGCGCCCTTGACCGCGGCATACACCGCAAACGCCGCAGATATCACAAAGATAACGGCAGCCGATGTTCCCGCAATTACAGTCCGCTGAGTAAATTCCGCCGAATAAAGCAGCGTTCTGCACGCCGCTCCCACAAGCAGCAGCGCGGCAAATACAGCGGCGATCCACCCGAAAAATCTGTTTCTCCGATAAGCCGCCGCGTAAAACGCGTTGCCGCGAAAGCTGTAAATTATCACGGGAAGCGCAAGCGCGAACCGAATAAGCTCCGCGAGAAGAATAGCAAGCACGCCTTCTCCGCCCGCGCCCGTTGAGCTTACGGGGTAAACTATTTCAGACGAAAGCTCTGACATTAGGAGCACGCAGAAAAGCTGCTGTGGGCTGATTTTATTTTCCGCAGTCATATTCAGCCCTCCGCAATGTCCGAGCCGTTAAGACCCTGAATCGTGACGCTGCTCTTTGCTAGCCTGCGCCAGCCCGAGCGCACGAACATATCCCGCGAAGCCTTGGGCGAAAATGGCGAGATAGGCGCCATATAAGGAACTCCGTAGGTGTTGAGGGAGCACATTTTCACCGCTACCGCGCCCGCTGCTATAAGCAGCCCGTACAACCCGAAAAGCCCGCCCGCGAGGATATAAATGAACCTCAGTATCACTATCTTTTCATACATAGTCGGCACCACAAAGCTGCACAGACCCGACAGCGCCACGATTAGCACCATCGGTGCGCCGACAAGTCCCGCCGAAACGGTTATATCTCCGATGACCAGCCCGCCGACAACGCCTATCGCATGACCTATCGGGCGCGGCAGCCTTATCCCCGCCTCGCGCAGTATCTCATACATGAAATGAATGAAAAGGCACTCGATAAGCAGCGAATACGGAGCGGTCTGTTCAGCGGCGGCAAGGTTAAGGATAAGCGCCGACGGGAGCATCTCGGGGTTGAACGACGCAATTGCGACATACGCACCGGGGAGGAAAAGCGTTATAAAATACGCCGCAAGTCTTACCAGACGGATAAAGAACGCATAAAACGGCTTTTGCGTATAATCGTCCAGCGTCTGAAAGCTTTCTATGAATAAATGCGGGACTATAAGCCCGAAGGGAGTGCCGTCCACAAGTATCCCTACCCTGCCCTCATACAGCTTTGCCGCAAAGGTATCGGGGCGCTCGCAGGTGCCGCATTCCGAAAAGAACCACCCGCCCTTTCCCTCAAGAAACGGCTGAATATATCCGCTTTCGAGTATCATATCAAGGTCGACATTTTTAAGGCGTTTTCTTACATCTTCGAGCAGCTTCGGCGATACCTTGTCGGAAATATAGCATATACAGATATCGGTGTTGCTGCGCTTTCCTATCGGGTAAAGGTCGAACACGAGCGTAGGTGATTTGACACGGCGGCGTATCATCGCCATATTTGTCCGAATGACCTCCACAAAGCCCTCGCGGGAGCCGCGGACGTTAAGCTCAGCCGACGGCTCGTCGATACCGCGGGATTTATACCCCTGAACACCGATTGCGATCCCTCTGCGGCAGCCGTCGACAAGGATTATCGCGAAGCCCGACTGAAGCTTGAGAATGAGGTCGCCTATATTTTTTATGTCAAGCTGTTCCGCAGCAACAAGGTAGACCTCGAAAAGCCGGCTCATCAGCATATCGGGCGGGGTGTTTTCCGTGTTTCCGACATGGTTCAGCTTGCTGTATATCAGCTCCGCAAGCGTTGACGTCCCCGCCATTCCCTCGCAGGTCAATACAGCAATGTTACAGCCGCATACCTTTCCGTTCTTAATTATAACATCGGACGACTTGTCTGTCATGGTGAGAATATTTTTTATATTTACATCAAGGGAACTGTCAAGCGGAAGGTCGTCCGGCAGACGCGTGTGTACTTTTTCTTCCATATATGCCTCCTCATTACGACAAAATATATCGGATATATATTGTCCCGATAAGGTTGAAATATACGGAAGAATATGCTATAATTTTATTCGGAAAGGGACAGAACGAAAAGGAGAAGCTATGCTTAACTTACTTACACGAAAAATGATCGAATATTACAGCGGCGACCCTAAGCGGATACAGCACTTCATAAAGGTACATTCCTTTGCCGCTCTTATCGGAAAAAGCGAGGGGCTGCGCGAAAAGGAGCTTTTCACGCTTGAGGCTGCCGCATTGGTTCATGATATCGGAATAAAACAGGCGGAGCGGCTTTATAACGAATGCGGAGGAAAGCTTCAGGAAAAGCTTGGCCCGCCCGAGGCGCGTGAAATGCTGACAACGCTCGGGTTTGAACAGGACGTTACCGACAGGGTATGCCATATGGTGTCGCGGCATCACACATACACCGATATAGACGGCAGGGATCTGCAAATACTGATTGAGGCGGACTTCCTTGTCAATCTTTATGAGGACAATACTTCGCGCGACGGAATTATCTCCGCTTACAGCAAAATATTCCGCACCGAAAGCGGAAAACTCCTGTGCCGCGAAATGTTTGGAATTGACGAATAAAAATTACGAGGATATGTGCTGCCTGATATGCGCATTAACACAAAATACCGGGAACAGCTTCTGACTGCTCCCGGTATTATTTTGTTATTCAGGCTGCACTGACGTTGTTAAAGTCACGTCCCGGTTTTTCCATTCCGTTTCCGCCGTCATCGGGAGGAGTTGTTCTGTTGCCAAAATCCCTTCCGAAGCCGCCTCCGCCAAAGCCTCCTCCGAAACCGCTGCCTGAGCCGTTTACGCCGTCGCCGCTCACTCCGTCCGTCGCCGTGACGGAAGCAAGCACATTACCGTCCGCATAGATCGTGTAGGTTTCGCCTGACTTGAACTCGGACGAGGAGAAGATTAGCGACTGGCAGGCTTTAGGTGTTTCGATATTCAGCACTACCTGATCGTCGGCATTGCGAACCTCTATTGAAGCGCCCGCCGAAACGTTGGAATAAATGGACAGGCAGGGCTGAGAAAGAGTACTGGGAGCCTGCGCCATGCCCTTTGAGCCAAGCGCAATAAGCGTACCGCCGCTCAACGCAAATGAGTCGCCGTAATCAAGCGCACCGTTTCCGTCGTTCGAGGGGCCGAAAACAACAACCATTCCGCCGCTCATTGCAACAGAGCCGTTGGCATCGATACCGTCGCCCTGTGAGTTTATAGTTAAGCTTCCGTCGGAAACGGAAATATAGTATTCCGAGCCGTCGCCGTTAAATCCGAAAAATTCACCGTTATCGCCGCCGCCTGCGTTAAGCCCGTCGTCAAAGGAAACAATGTCAATAGTACCGCCGTTGATGTCGATACTCTTTGCCTCAAGACCTTCATAGCTTGTTGGAATAGTAATCACGCCGCCGTTTATGGTCAGATTTTCGTCTGCATGGATACCGTCGTCGACCGTTGAAAGCCTGAGCTCACCGCCGCCGATAATTATGCTTCCGTTTGAATGAATGCTGTCGTCCTCAACATCTGCGGTTATTTCGCCGCCGTTTATCCTGATAAGCGTGCCTGCCTTAATGCCCTTCATGCTATCGGAATTATCCGAAGCGTCCATATCGAACGGATCGCGCCTGTCGGCGGTGCCGGAATGCTGAACAGAAGCGCTGCCGTTACCCGTGTAAAGCGTAAGGCTGCCATCGTCCATGGAAAACTCCGTTTCCGCCTGTATTGCGTCCTTTTTCGCAGTCAAATATACTGCGCCGCCCGCAATATTGATATATCCGAGCGTTTCATCATCGGTATTTGTTGTTTTTAATCCGTCGCCGCCTGCGTTGACATTGATATTTCCGCTGCCTATGATAATATAATCGCGCCCTTTTATTCCGTCGTCGGAAGAAGTAACGTTCACCGTCACTCCGCAGATCTTCAGACCGTCCTTGCCTTTGATTCCGTCCTTGTAATTTCCGTTGACGTTAAGCGTACCGCTGCCGTTGATTATCAGGTCGCAGCGGCTGTACACTGCGGCATCGGGCTCGTCGGTGTTGTCGTCAAAGGAATATTCCGACGAATCGGAGATAGTGTTATCGGTGCCGTCGGCAGCGGATATTGTAAGCTTGCTGGCGCTGCGGCATTCAATGACGCGGTTGTCGGAATAGG
>CAMERU010000017.1 GCA_945935925.1 uncultured Clostridia bacterium
TTCCGTCAAGCTTTGTGAGAACAATTCCTGTAATTTCGGCACTTTCACTGAAAAGCCTTGCCTGATTGACTGCATTTTGTCCTGTTGTTGCATCCAGAACGAGCAGAGTTTCCACCGACGCGTCGGGAAGCTCCCTCGAAACGACGCGCGCTATCTTTTTCAGCTCCTCCATAAGGTTCTTCTTGTTATGAAGTCTGCCCGCCGTATCGCACAGCACAACGTCCGCGCCGCGCGCCTTTGCAGCGCTTATCGCGTCGAAAATTACCGCCGCAGGGTCGCTGCCCTCGCTGTGCTTTACTATCTCCACGCCCGCGCGGTCTGTCCACACGTTGAGCTGGTCGATAGCCGCCGCTCTGAACGTGTCCGCCGCCGCGACGATAACGCGCTTTCCGCTTCTCCTGAGGTTAGCGGCAAGCTTTCCTATGGTGGTCGTCTTTCCCGCGCCGTTTACGCCGATGACCATTATCACCGACGGCTTCGACTCGAGAACGAGCTCGTTACCTCCCGTGAGCATTTCCGCGATTATACCGCGCAGCAGGGTCTTTACCTCCGCGGGGTCTGTCGCGCCCGTTCGCTTTACCTCCTTGCGGAGCCTGTCGCATATTTCCATTGAGGTTTCAGCTCCGATATCCGAGAGAATAAGCGTTTCCTCAAGCTCGTCGAAAAAGTCCTCGTCTATTTTCGTGAAGGAATTAATAAGCAGCTCGACCTTGCTGATAAAGCCGTCGCGCGTCTTTTTGAGTCCGTTTTTTAGCTTTGCGAAAAGGCTTTCCTTCTTCGGTGCCTGCTCCGTTGCCGCTTCGGCGGGAATTTCAGCGTCGGCTTCCTTTTCCGCATCGGCGGAAGTCTGCGCGGCTTCCTCTGCGGGAACGCACTCCTCCTCGCACAGCGCTTCGGAATTATCCTCCGGTAATAAGACGGGAAGATCCGCCGCCTCGTCGGGGGCTTCGGAAGGAGCTTCGGAAACACCGGCGGTTTCCGTCAGCGCTTCCTCGGGGGGGACTTCCTCGGTTTTCTTCTTCCTGAATTTATCAAAAAAACCCATGTAACCTCCTTTTCTGTCACTTCAGTTCTACATCGAGCTCGTCGGTCAGCTCGCGGCGGAGCAGGCGGGAAACTCCCTTTTCCTGCATGAAAACGCCGTAAAGCACCTCGCAGCCCTCAATAGTGCCGCGGCGGTGTGTTATGACCATAAGCTGCGTCTGAGTGCTGAATTGGTTAAGGTAGGAAATGTACTTGTCGACATTCACATCATCCAGCGCCGCGTCTACCTCATCCAGCATACAGAACGGCGTGGGACGGTGCATAAGTATCGCGAAATATATCGTTATCGCGACCATCGTCTGTTCGCCGCCCGACAGCGAGATAAGGTTCTTTATTACCTTTCCAGGGGGAGCGGCGTTTATTTCTATCCCCGAATTAAGCACATCGTCGGGGTCGGTAAGCTCAAGCTCCGCATGAGCGCCGTCGCCGAATATCTGCACGAATATCTTCTTGAAATGCGTGTTTATGTCCTCAAAGCTGTGTAAAAAGCGCGTTTTGATATCCTCGGTGAGCTGCTCGATGAGCTTTTCAAGCTCGCGCTTGGATTTCTCAATATCGCGCAGCTGCGAGGTCTGAAACTCGTACCGCGCGGACACCTCCCGATACTCCTCGATAGAAGCCATGTTGACCATTCCGAGCGCATTTATCCGCTTATTCAGATCGGCAAGGTCGTTTTCCGCAGCCATGAGGTTCTCGGGGAGCTTTGTCTGCTCCGCCGCCTGCGATACCGTCAGCTCGTAATTCTCGAACAGCAGGCTCACAACACTGTCGTAGGACTTCTGCACCGACGCGCGGCGTTCCTCAAGGCGCGCGACCTCGCGGGAGAATTTCTCCTTGTTTCCGCCCGCCTCGTTTATTTCACGGTGGAGCTCGTTTATCTTCTGTTCAAGCCGTGACACCTCGTCGGACAGCTTTTCTATCTCGCCGTTCTTTTCGGATATCTCGCCGCTGCCGTTTTCTATCTCCATGCGAATGCGCTCGATATTCTCGCGTATAGAGCGGTCGCTTGCGTCAAGCTCTGCCATTGCCTGCCTGTAACCGCCGCTGTTTTCAAGCATCATTCGGCGGCTTTCCTCCGCGGAGCGTATCTCCACCTTCAGCGCGTCGATATCCTTCAGCGCCGAAAGCCTGCCGAGGTTCAGCTGCTGTATTTTTTCGGACAGCTCGCGGATATGCTCCTCGAACTCGCGCCTGCCCGCGCTCTGCTCGGCATGGAGCCCCTCCAGCTCGGTTATCCTTTCGCTTACGGACAGGGATATTCCGCGTTGTTTTTCGGCTGTTTCGCGCTGCTGCGTTATCTGCGCGTCAAATCTCGCGAGGGTCTGCTTGGAGGTTTCGCCCTGCTTTGAAAGCTGCTCGATAAGGCTGTTAAGGCGGGAAATTTCCGCGTTGGCGCGTATTTCCTCGCCGTCAAGCTCGCGCAGCCTGTCCTGCATTCCCTCCATCTCAATGGCAGCCTTTGCCGCCTCCGCCTGATAGCGGGAATACTCCTCGGTCTTTTCCTTAACGCTCTGACGGAGCGCATTGACCTCGGTATAAAGCGAATCTATCTCCTGCTTTCGGGAGATTATTCCTCCCTTATTTATCCTCGAACCGCCCGTGAACGAGCCGCCCGCGTTGACAAGCTGACCGTCCAGCGTGACTATACGGAATTTATAGCCGTATTTCTTGCCGATATAGGTCGCCGTCGCGATGTCGTCGACGACAGCCGTTGTTCCCAGCAGATTACGCACTATTTCGGTATATTCGTCCGCGCACTCGACAAGCTCGCTCGCAATGCCCTCGAAACCGCGCTCCGACAAGAGCCGCGGCTCGTTAAGGCTGCGCCCGCGCATTGATGTCAGCGGGTAGAACGTCGCACGTCCCGCGCCCGTTTCCTTTAGGAAGCGAATGCAGCGGTTCGCCGTTTCCTCGTTGTCGACGATAATGTTCTGCATGACGGGCTGGAGCACCGTTTCGATCGCGAGGACATACTTCTCGTCCACCGTTATCACGTCCGCAACGATACCGTGTATGCCCGAGAGCCTGTTCTGCTCGGAGGCGTTCATGACCTCCTTTACGGAGCGGAAGTAGCCCTCCTTGCTCTTCTCGATATCGGAGAGCACGCGGTACCTCTGCTGCTTTTCGCCAAGCTTCGCGTTAGCCTCCTCGAGCCGTTCGCGCGCCTCGTTCATGCGGCGCTTTTTGCCCTCGTTGAGCTTCTCACAGCCCGCAATGCGGTTCTTCATCGTTTCGCGTTCTTCCGCGACAGCCCGCACCGCTCCCCGCGCCTGCTCCAGCTCCGCGTTGTACTGCGCGATCTTTCCCTCGCTGTCCTCAAGGTCGGCAAGGAAAACCTTGCGCTGCTCCTCGGATTCCTCTGCGGAACGCTCCGCCTGCGCCGCCGCGATCTCCGCTTCGCTCTTTTGGCGATAGGCGTCCGCAAGCTTGCTTTCGACTGCGGAAAATTCCTCGCCCGCGTCGCTGATTTTCTTCGAAATCTCGGCAAGCTCGCTGTTGCACTGCGACATTTTGCTTTCAAGCTCGTCCGCTTCGCCCTGTTTTTCGGAGATCTTCTTGTTTATCTCGGCTATCCTGCCGTCGAAATCCGCGCTGCTCTGCTCGGCGTTTTTCAGCTGCTCGGTCAGCTCCGCGCGGCGCTGCTCGTTATGCATGAGGTCATTTTCCGCGACCTGCACGGCAGCGCGCTTTTCCGCAAGTTCCTCGTTTGCCGCCTGTATTCCCGAGCGGCAGCGTTCAAGCGAGCCCTGAACCGACAGCTTCTCGTCCGCAAGCCGCTCTATCTCGTCCTGCGCGCGCTTTGCGTCGTGCTCGTAGTGCTCGCATTCGCCGCGGTTGAGCAGCAGGTCGTCGTCCAGCTTTTTCAGCTGCTCCCTGCGCTCGTTCAGCTTCGCGACGCTGACGGATATCTCAAGCTCCTTTTTCTGCTCCATTAATTCCGAGGCGAGAGCCGCCTTTTCCGACTGCTTTTTCAGTATCGGCAGGCGCTCCTCGTCCATGCGGATTATGTCGCGCTGTCTGGTGATATTTTCCTCGGCGTTGGCAAGCTGCTTTTCCGCGTCCGCTTTCTTATGCAGAAACAGCGAAACACCCGCCGCTTCCTCGAATATCTCGCGGCGCTGAGTGCCCCTTGCGTTGACGATCTCCGCAACGCGTCCCTGCCCGATTATGGAATACCCGTCGCGACCCAGTCCCGTGCCCATAAGCAGCTCCTGAATATCCTTCAGGCGGGACTTCTGCCCGTTGATAAGGTACTCGCTCTCGCCCGAGCGGTAAAGCTTTCTCGAAATGACAACCTCGTCCGCGTCGACGTTCAGCGCCCTGTCGGTGTTGTCCATGGTCAGCGCGACCTTCGCGAATCCCATAGGCTTGCGCTCAACAGTGCCGTGGAAGATAACGTCCTCCATTTTTTCGCCGCGCAGCGTTTTCGCGCCCTGCTCACCCATTACCCAGCGCAGGGCGTCGCTTATATTGCTTTTGCCGTTGCCGTTGCTTCCGACGACCGCTGTGGTTTTGGTGTCGAAATTCAGTACGGTCTTGTCCGCGAAGGACTTGAAACCGTGAATTTCAAGCGTCTTAAAAAACATTAATTACCTCTGTTTTCGGGAACAACGGCGAGATGAACGCCCGCCTGCTCCCTGACCTTTATTATATAGCCCTTATCGGCGAGCGCGGCGATATTTCCGCGGCGCTGACCGATGACCTTGCTGATATTTTTTCCGTCCGTGAATACGGTGTAATTCCCCGTCGGTAGAGTGCCGAGCTGCTGTTTCAGTTCATTCAGGAACAGCCTGCTCTCGCATATCTCGCGGAATGCGGGGTGATAGACGCCGCCCAGCATTTCCCGCTCAACGTCCGCGCTTGCGTGCAGCCCCATTCTTATCACCGCGATATTGTTTTTCTCAAACAGCCCGAGCAGCTCCGCGCAGAGGTCGACAGTACGCTCAAACGAAAAGCTGCGGTATTCGCCGCTTTTGTAAAGCTCGCCAAGCCTTGTCCCGTCAAGTATGACCGTCGGGTACACCCGCACCGTTTTCGGCGCGAGCGCGATAAATTCCTCCGCCGTGCGGCGGACATATTCCTCGCTGTCGCGGTAAAGCCCCGTCATCATCTGAAGCCCGAGCTCGATACCGTAAGCCTTGATAAGCCGCGCCGCTCTGCGCACATCCTCGGCGGTGTGACCGCGGTCGTTCGCCTTTAACACCTCGTCGCACATCGACTGCGCGCCGAGCTCTATCGCGGTGACCCCGTAATTTTTAAGCAGCCCGAGTATCTCCTCCGAAATGCAGTCGGGACGCGTAGAGCAGCGTATTCCGTTATAGACGGGATATTTCTCCGCCGCCGCCTTTGCCGCCTCGAGCAGCTCGGTCATGTAACCGCGCGGAACAGCCGTGAAGCTGCCGCCGAAAAACGCTATCTCGGCGGTCATGCCGATATCGGAGAGGTGCCCCGCCTGCTCCTCAAGAATGCGCGAAACGTCGCTGCCGCGCGGCGGCTTTACCGTCCCCGAAATGCTCCGCTGGTCGCAGAAGCTGCACCTGTACGGACAGCCGACGTGCGGTATGAATATCGAAACATTAGTCTGTTTCATAGCCCATCAGCTGTATCGCTTCGCGCGCTGCCGCCTGCTCCGCTTCTTTCTTGCTCTGACCCTTTCCGCTGCCGATGACCTGCCCGTTGAGCAGCACATCTGCGGTGAATATCTTGTGGTGGTTTTCCCCGTCCTCCTCGGTGACGTTGTAGGAAATACGCTCCTCGGGGTTCTGCTGTATTATCTCCTGTAAAATGGTCTTGTAGTCGCCGAGCTTTACCTTGCCGCTTTTCAGCGCCTCTATCGACGGGACAAATTTCAGTATGAACCTCTCCGCCTGCGGCATTCCTCCGTCAAGATAAATGGCGGCGATGACCGCCTCGAACGCGTCCGCGAGAATCGAGCGCCTGTCGCGCCCGCCCGTCATTTCCTCGCCCTTTCCGAGGTAGATAAACCTCCCGAGGTCTATCCGCTTTGCGAAGCTGTAAAGCGAGTTTTCACACACGATAGACGCGCGCAGCTTAGTCAGCCCGCCCTCGGGAACGGTCGTCATATTGGTGAAAAGATACTGCGAAACGGCTATCTGAAGCACCGCGTCGCCGAGGAACTCAAGGCGCTCGTTGCTGCCGTTGTTCTTTCCGCCCGAATAGCTCGAGTGGGTCAGCGCGCGCTCAAGCAGGGCGATATTCCCGAAGCGGTATCCGAGCCTGTCCTCAAACTCATGCAGATCAGCCATATCATACCTCATCTCCCGCGCCGAGCTTGGCGATAGCCTCCGTCATTTCGGCGACAGCGTTGTTCTCAACAAAAAGCTTCGCCTGCCTGAACGCGCCGAAAAACGCGATCGCGTCGCTGCTGCCGTGCGCCTTGAAAACGGGCTTAGCCGTGCCGAGCAGCGGCGAGCCGCCGATCGTTTTGTAGTCCATCTGCTTCATGAAATCACCGAGCTGCTTCTTGACGCAAAGCGCGCCGAGCTTTGTCAGCAGGTTCGCGAAGAATATGGATTTCAGCGCGTCCTTCATCAGCGCGCCCATGCCCTCGCAAGCCTTGAGGAAAACGTTCCCCGTGAACCCGTCTGTAACGAGAACGTCCACCGCGCCGAGCGGCACCTCGCGCGCCTCGACATAGCCCACGAAGTTGACGGGCGTTTTTTCGAGCAGCTTTTTCGCCTCGTGCTCCAGTTCTCTGCCCTTTTCGTCCTCGGTTCCGATATTCAGCAGACCAACGCGCGGATTTTTAACGCCCATTGTCTTTTCCATAAAGCAGCTGCCCATTATCGCAAACTGCTGGAGCATTTCGGGACGGCATTCGATATTCGCGCCGCCGTCAAGCACGCAGTAGCGCTTTCCGCCCTTGCAGGGCATGAGAGGGACGAGCGCGGTGCGTTTTACGCCCTTGATACGCTTTTCGATCATCGTTCCGCCGATCACGATAGCTGCGGTGCTGCCCGCGCTTATCGCCGCGTCAGCCTCTCCGCGGGCAAGCATATTGAACGCAACGCCCATTGATGTCCCCGACTTTTCCTTCAGTATCGCGCGGGGATTGTCCTCGGTGGTGATAATTCCCTCGGCGGGCACGAGCTCTATACCCTTACGGTCTATTTTCAGCGCGTTCATGCGCTCCTCAAGGACTGCGATATCGCCCGTTACCGCGACATCTATGCCAAGTCCCTCCACCGCGAGAGCAGCGCCCTTGAGCACCTCGTCGGGGGCATTGTCGCCGCCGAAACCGTCTATAACAATTTTCATTCTGACCACCTCTGTATATTCAATACCCTGTCAAGATCCTCAAGCGCACGCTTCGCGAGCGCCGCGTATTTGTTCTGTTTTGCCTGCTTGCCGCGGAACGTTTCCTCCACGGGGGGAAGTATGCCCATATTGCTGCCCATGGGCTGAAAATCAACGACGGACGGGTCGCTTATGTAAGCGGAGAGCGCCCCCAGCATGGTCGTCCGCGGGAACACCGTCGGAGCCCTGCCCTCAAGCCTGTCCGCAAGCGCGCGCCCCGCCGCAATGCCGCTCGCCGCGCTCTCAACGTACCCCTCGACGCCCGTTATCTGACCGCCGAAGAAGATATTGTCCGAGCCTTTCAGCATGAAATGCACGTCAAGCAGCCGCGGGCTGTCGATAAACGTGTTCCTGTGCATTACGCCGTACCGCATGAACTCCGCGTTTTCCAGTCCGGGTATCATTGAGAAAACGCGCTTCTGCTCGCCGAATTTAAGGTTCGTCTGAAAACCGACGATATTGTAGAGCGTGCCCTCGCGGTTTTCCCTGCGCAGCTGAACGGCGGCGTAGGGGCGAGTTCCGGTGCGCGGGTCGGTAAGTCCCACGGGCTTCATGCAGCCGTAGCGCACGCTTTCAATGCCGCGCTTTGCCAGCACCTCGACGGGCATACACCCCTCGTAAACCGTCATGCCGCCTTTCTCTGTCGGTCGGTCGAACTCCTTTAACGGCGCGCTTTCCGCATGGATAAGCGCATCATAGAAGCGCTCGTATTCCTCCCTGTTCATCGGGCAGTTGATGTAGTCGGCATCACCCTTGTCATATCTCGTCTGATAAAACGCCTTGGTGAAGTCAATGCTCTCGGCGGTAACGATAGGTGCCGCCGCGTCGTAGAAGCTTAACCCCTCGCCGCAGACCGCGCGTATCTTCTCCGCGAAAGCGTCCGAGGTGAGCGGACCCGTGCAGATGACCGCGTTTTTTTCGGGAAACTCCGTTATCTCGCCGCTGACCACGATTATATTCGGGTGTGAGGTAACAAGCCTTGTCACCTCGTCGGAAAACTCCGCGCGGTTGACCGCGAGCGCTCCGCCTGCGGGGACAGCGGTTCTTTCCGCCGCCTCGACGATGACCGAGCCGAGCCTGCGCATCTCTTCCTTGAGCAGTCCGCAGGCGCTGTCGACGCGCGCCGCCTTGAGCGAATTGGAACATACAAGCTCCGCAAAGCCCGCGTATTTATGCGCGGGGGAATATTTCTGCGGCTTCATCTCGCACAGCTCGACCTCGAACCCGCGCCGCGCAAGCTGCATAGCCGCCTCGCACCCCGCGAGCCCCGCTCCGATGACCTTAACCCTCATCATTATTATCCTTTTTGTCCAAAGGGCGCTCGTAGCCGCAGCCCTCTTTTGCGCAATATATCTTCCCGAGTTTTCCCGTCTTTTTGAAGAGCGACGCGCCGCACTGCGGGCATTTCTCCTCAATGGGGAGATCCCACGTCATGAAATTGCAGGTCTGATAATTCTCGCAGCCGTAAAAGGGCTTGCCCTTCTTGGACTTTTTCGCGAGCATTTTTCTGCCGCAGCGGGGGCAGCTGCCCTTTGTTTCGGTGACTATCTTCTTTGTGTTCTTGCATTCGGGGAAGCCGGAGCAGCCGAGGAATTTCCCGTAGGGACCAATCTTGATCACCATTGGCTTGCCGCACAGCTCGCAGACTATATCCGTCGGCTCGTCGGGCACCTTAACGCGCTTGCCCTCCATGTCCTGCTCCGCCTTGTCGAGCGAAGCGGCAAGCCCGCCGGAGAATTTTTTAAGGGTGTCTACCCAGTTCTTTGTACCCTTTTCGATGTCGTCAAGATCGCTTTCCATTTTTGCGGTGAACTTGACGTCGACGATATTGTTGAAATGCTCCTTTAACAGCTCGGTTATCACCTCTCCGAGAGATGTCGGTCTGAGCTGATTTCCCGTTTCGCGCTCAACATAGTGGCGGTCGAGTATCGTTGAGATCGTCGGCGCGTAGGTCGACGGGCGGCCTATGCCGTTCTCCTCCAGCGCCTTGATGAGCGACGCTTCGTTGTAGCGCGCGGGCGGCTGTGTGAAGTGCTGATTTCCGAGCACCTCTTTGGGCTTGAGCTTCTCGCCCTTTTCTATTTTGGGGAGAGCGCCGCTCTGCTCGTCGTCGTTCTCCTTTGTTTCCTCGTACAGCCTTGTGAAGCCGTCAAACCGCACGGAATAACCGCTCGCCTTGAACAGGCAGTCGGCGGCGGCAATATCCACCGACACGGTGTCCATTACGGCGTTCTGCATCTGGCTTGCCATAAAGCGCTCCCAAATCAGCTTGTAAAGCTTATACTGATCGGACGTGAGCGAGCTTTTTACCTTTTCGGGGGTAAGGCTCACGGTCGTCGGGCGGATAGCCTCGTGCGCGTCCTGCGCATTGGATCTCGTGCGGTAGGTCCGCGGCTTTTCGGGGAGATACTCCGCGCCGTAAAGCTCCTTTATAAGCTCTGCGGCGGCAGCCTTTGCCTCATCGGAAATGCGAAGCGAATCGGTTCTCATGTAGGTTATAAGACCGACGGCGCCCATTCCCTCAACGTCAACGCCCTCGTAAAGCTCCTGCGCGGCTTTCATCGTCCGCCTTGCCTGAAACGAAAGGCGGCGGGAAGCCTCCTGCTGGAGCGTTGAGGTGGTGAACGGCGGAGCGGGCTGCTTTTTGCGCTGCGAGCGTTTGAGATTTGTCACGATGAAATCAGCGTTCTCCAGCCGTGCGAGAATCGCGTCCGCCTGTGCCTTGTCCGCTATCTGCGCTTTCTGACCGTTCACCTCGGCAAGCTTCGCGGAGAAAGCGCGCTTTGACGAGGCGGCGATAAACTTTGCGTCGACAGTCCAGTATTCCTGTGAAACGAACTCGCGTATCTCGTTCTCGCGGTCGACTATGAGCCGCACCGCAACAGACTGAACGCGCCCCGCGGAAAGCCCGCGCCTGACCTTTTTCCAAAGGAACGGCGACAGCTTGTACCCGACAATACGGTCGAGCACGCGGCGCGCCTGCTGCGCGTCAACCACGTCATGGTCGATGGTGCGCGGGTGGCTCATTCCGTACTGAACGCCCGACTTGGTTATCTCGTTGAACGTCACGCGGACGGGCGCGTTTTCGCTGATATTCAGCAGATGCGACAAATGCCACGCTATCGCCTCGCCCTCGCGGTCGGGGTCGGTCGCGAGATAGATCGTCCCGCAGGATTTTGCGTGCTTTTTCAAATCCTTAATGACCTCGGATTTGTCCTTCATATTTACATACTGAGGCTGAAAGTCGTGCTCGATATCAACGCCGAGCTTGGACTTCGGAAGGTCTATTATATGACCCGTGGACGCGATAACATCGTACCCCGCCCCGAGATATTTCTTAACGGTTTTCGCCTTTGACGGCGACTCAAGAATAACAAGGTCTGACAAAAATGTTTCCCCCATTTTTACGGATATATTTATAACAACTATTAACAAGCACCGCAAAGCCGAAAGACGGCTCTCAGGGCTTTGCGGTACTTCCTGCCCGGGCAGAAAGTATGAGCAGTACCGCGCGGTTCAAGCCGCTTAAACAGCGCCGGATGTACCCGTGCGGCATTCGGATGTTACCGCGAGAACTCCCACAGTATTATTGCCGCGGCAGCCGCAGCGTTGAGCGATTCCGCGCCCGAGATGGGAATATAGAGCGAGTGGGTGCAGGCGGCAGCCGTTTCGGGCGAAATGCCGCTGCCCTCGCTGCCGATAACCACCGCCGACTTTTCGGGGAAACCGAACTCCCCGAGCCGAAGCGCGCTCTCGTCCAGCTTCGCGCCGTAAACGGAAAATCCGCGCGATATCAGCCGCTCTATTTCAGAAGCGCCGTCCGAAACGACGCAAGGGAGCCTGAAAACGCTGCCCATGGAGGCTCGCATTGTCTTTGGTGACCAGATATCCGCGCAGCCGTTCAGCAGCAGCGCGCCGCCGATACCGAGCGCCTCTGCGGTGCGTATCACGGTGCCGACGTTACCGGGGTCCTGCACGCCGTCCAGCACGACGATCCTCCCCGCGTTATCGGGAAGCGCGGCGGCGGCGGGCATTTTCCCCACTGCGAAAAGCCCCTGCGGGGATCTCGTATCGGAAATATATTCCGCCAATTCCTCGGTTATTACAACACTATCATGCGCCTTTTTCAGCAGCGCATTCGCCGTCTGCGGGTATTTTTCGGCAGCCCTTTCGGTATAGAGGAAAAGGGTCGCCTCGTGCTCCGAGCGGGAAAGCTCGCCGCAGAGGTGGTCGCCCTCGGCGGCAAAAAGCCCGCTTCCGGCGCGCATTTTCCTGTCGCGCGAGAGCTCGCGGAAGCGCCGCACAGCGTCGTTTTTTCTCGAAGAAACGGTCAACGGAATATACCCCCCACATAGCAGAAAATCTCACGCCCTCCGAAAAAGACGTGAGATGATATCCCAATTAAAGCGCTGCCTTAGCCTTCTCGGTGAGAGCGGTAAAGCCTGCTGCGTCATTGATAGCGATCTCGGAAAGCATCTTTCTGTTCAGAGTGATGTTAGCCTTCTTCAGACCGTTCATGAATGTGGAGTAATTCATGCCGTTTGCCTTAGCGGCAGCGGAAATTCTTGTGATCCACAGTCTTCTGAAATCTCTTTTCTTAAGTCTTCTGCCGATGTAAGCATACTGACCGGACTTCATTACGGCTTCCTTAGCAGTCTTGAACAGTCTGCTCTTGCCGCCCCAGTAACCCTTAGCGAGCTTTAATGTTCTATTTCTTCTCTTGCGAGTAGCGAGTGCACCCTTGATACGTGCCATCTTTCATTACCTCCTGTTGTTTTATGCGGAAAGGCTTATTCCGCGTTTGTCGCTCCTATTATGCGAGCTGTGATGAATTATTTGTACGGAATAAGGCTCTTTACTGCCGCAACGTTGGTAACGTCGGCATAAGCGCCTGCGCGCAGGCTTCTCTTGCGCTTGGTGGTCTTCTTGGTAAGAATGTGGCGCTTGCCGCAGTGCTGCATCTTTACCTTACCGGTCTTTGTCAGCTTGAAGCGCTTTTTCGCTCCGCTGTGTGTTTTGATCTTAGGCATTTTGTTATCCTCCTTGAGTTTTCTTCGGTGCAGGAGCCCGCTCGTGCGGACAGCCCCCGCCGCACGGCAGAGGTCGCCTCCTGCGTTTCCGCGCCCGCATAACGGGCGAGATTTATTTCCCGTTCGGGAAATAAGCTTGCTAAAGTGCGCCTTGGCGCATATTTTATTTCTTAGGGCTGAGCACTACCGCGTAGTTCTTGCCCTCGAGCTTGGAGGGCTTTTCAGAACCGCCGTACTCCGAAACAGCGTCCATGAACTTCTTCATCAGATCGTCGCCGAGGTTCATGTGGGAGAGCTCTCTTGCGCGGCGGAAGCGTATCGTTACCTTTACCTTGTCGCCGTTCTGGAGGAACTTTATGCAGTTCTTGACCTTGATGTTGAAGTCGTTCGTGTCGATGTTAAGGGACATTTTTATCTCCTTGACCTCGGCCTGCTTCTGGTTCTTCTTAGCTTCCTTTTCCCTCTTTGCCTGCTCGAAACGGTACTTGCCGTAATCCATGATACGGCATACCGGAGGATTAGCTGTGGGGGAGATCATAACAAGGTCGAGATCCGCCTCTATCGCCTTTTCGAGGGCGTCAGCCGAGGACATGATGCCGAGCTGTTCTCCGTCGGTCCCGATGACTCTGACCTCTTTCTCACGGATATCCTCATTGATGAGCTGTTCTTTCGTGCTGATACTAAGCACCGCCTTTCTGTTTAGACACGCGGCAGAATTGCCGACAGAAATAAAATAAGCGCGAGCACACTACTCACGCTTAACATAAAATGCCTCTACGGCTTATTCACATTAAACAACCGCGCCCGACAGAATAAACGTCGGCGGGTGAGAGTGTGGTGGCTCTGCTTTATTACTTATCTATCTTACCACACTCAAAACGATTTGTCAAGGGGTATTTCAAAAAAATTTTCCTTCGGGAAGAATTTTCTCCCCGAAAGAAACTATTCTGACCTATGCTGCGTCAGGAGCGCATTTTCGCGCCGAGCTTTTCATCAAGCAGCGCGACGATCTTCGCCATTTCCTCGTCTGCGGCTGCGTCGGTGACGTTCGCGGCGCTGTCGGCAAATACAATGGTGAATGTCAGGCTCTTCTTGTCCGCGCCGAGCTTTTCGCTTTCATAGTGGTCAATGAAGCGGATATCCGCCGCAAGCGCGCTCGCCTCGCGGATAACGTCCATGACCTCGACGCACAGCGTTTTCTTCGGCGTGATGAGCGAGAGGTCGCGCGAAACGGCTGCAAGCCCGCTCTCGGGAACGTACTTTATCTCGGGCTTGAACATTCCGTTGAGGGCGGAATAATTCAGCTCGGCAATGTAAATGCTGAGATCCGATTTCTTGCCCTCGGCGATGTTCAGCTTATCAATGACCTCGTACCTGACCTTGCCCATATGACCTGTCTTAACGCCGTCGCAGTAAATATCGGCAGTCATTCCGGGGTGGAGATAAGGCACATTCCCTCTTTCAAAGCGGAATTTCAGCCCGTTCGCCGCAGCGAAGCCCTCGACAGCCTCCTTTAACGTGAAGAAGCTTTCGTTCGCGCCGTATGCGCCGATACAGAGTATCTTGCGCTCCTCGGGAGCAACGGTAAGCGGCAGGCTCTCGGGCAGGTAAACGTTCGCTATCTCGAAGAAGCGCCCCTCGTCGTGGTCGGTCTTTACGTTGTCCGCAATGACGTTTATCATGCAAGGAGCCATGCTTGTGCGCATGATGGAGAGGTTTTCGGTGATGGGGTTGATGAGCTCGACAGCCCTGTGCTCGGGCGCGTCCTCGGGGAGCATGAGCAGCGCAAGCTCGCGGCGGGAATACATGGCGAGCGTCTGTACCTCGTAATAGCCCTGCGTGCAGAGGTAGCGCTTGTTCTGAAGCTCCTTGTTCTGGATAAAGCTAAGTCCGCCGTTGGTTACCTGCGCGCTGTCGAGGAACGTGGGTATAACATGGCTGTAACCGTATTCCCTGATGACTTCCTCGGCAATATCCTGATAGCTCTCAACGTCCTCGCGGTATCTCGGCACAGTCAGCGTGAGCACGCCGTCCTTTTCTTCAACGCCGAAATTAAGCGATTTGAGTATTGAAACGATCTCCTCGTCGGGTACAACTATTCCAAGCACGGCGTTTACCTTCGCAATT
Organism: uncultured Clostridia bacterium; assembly: GCA_945935925.1. GTDB lineage: Bacteria > Bacillota > Clostridia > Oscillospirales > Ruminococcaceae > CAG-115. The sequence goes on from CAMERU010000017.1 coordinate 14,520, forward strand.
TCCGCCTTGATGACCCTGCTTTCGACAGAAGCGCCCGCGGTAACGTCAAAGTGAGTGCTGCCGATCTTCGCAACGCCCAATTTCTGAACAAGGTTCAGTGCGCGCGCCATGCCGTATTCGGTGCTGTATTCGTCGGTGCCCTTTTCAAAGCGCGCAGCCGCGTCGGTGTGAACGCCGAGCGCACGCGCCGTCTTGCGAACGCTGTCGCGCCTGAATTTCGCGGACTCGAGCAGTATCTCCGTGGTCGTGCTCTCAATCTCGCTGTTAAGACCGCCCATTATTCCCGCAAGACCCACGCCCTTGTTCTTGTCGCAGATAAGCAGGTTATCATGAGTGAGAGTATGCTCCTTTTCGTCGAGGGTGGTTATCTTCTCGCCGTCAGCCGCGCGGCGGACGATTATCGAGGGACCCTCCAGAGTTGACAGGTCGTATGCGTGCATGGGCTGACCTATTTCAAGGAGAACATAGTTTGTGATGTCAACGATAGCGTCGATCGCGCCGAAGCCGCAGACGGACAGGCGGCGCTTCATCCAGTACGGCGACTCGAAGTGCTGTACATCATAAATATAATGACCGAGGTAGCGCGGGCAGATGTCCTTGTCGATAACATCTACGGTGATATCGCCGCGCGTTGTTTCGTCGCAGGTGTAGCTTCTGTCGGGCGCCTTGAGCGGCTTCTTGAGGAACGCCGCTACCTCGCGCGCGATACCGAGCACCGACTGGCAGTCGGGGCGGTTCGCGGTGATGGAGATATCGAAAACGTAATCGTCCAGCGCAAGCGCTTCCCTGATGTCCGTGCCGACCTTGAAGTCGTCGGGGAGGATAAGTATGCCGTTAACCTCAGCGCCGGGCATCCAGTTGTCGTCAATTCCAAGTTCGCCGCCGGAGCACAGCATACCGTAGGACATCATGCCCGCCATTTTTCTCGGGGAAATTTCGAAGCCGCCGGGGAGCCTTGCGCCAACCAGCGCGGCAGGTACCTTTGCCCCCGCGAAAACGTTGTCCGCGCCCGTGAGGATAGTCACGTCCTCGCCCGTGCCGACATCCATTGTGCATATATAAAGATGGGTGCCCTCGAATTTCTCGATAGCCTTGACCTCGCCGACAACCACCTTTTCAATGTCCTTGCCGAGATAAATGGTTTCCTCGACCTCGAAGCCCGAGCCGAACAGCTTGTCCACAAGCACGGACGGCGCGACATCTATATCAACATAATCCTTTAACCAGCTGTATAAAATCTTCATGCCGCTCTCCTCCTTATGCCTTAAACTGCTTGAGGAAGTCAATGTTATTCTCAAACAGCATACCCATGTGACCGATACCGTATTTCAGCATTGCGATACGCTCGATACCGATACCGAACGCTATGCCCGAATATTCCTCGGGGTCAACGCCGCAGTTTTCGAGCACCTTGTTATTTACAACGCCGCCGCCCAGCACCTCTATCCAGCCGGTGCCCTTGCAGAGCGGACAGCCCTTGCCGCCGCACTCGAAGCAGCTCACGTCGACCTCGACGCTCGGCTCGGTGAACGGGAAATAGGACGGGCGCAGGCGGGTCTTTGCGCTGTCGGAGAAGATAGCCTTTACAAACTTGTCAAGCATACCCTGTAAATCGCAGAGGGTTATCCCCTTGTCAACGACAAGACCCTCCATCTGGCTGAACATCGGGGAATGCGTAGCGTCGCTGTCCGAGCGGAAAACCTTGCCCGGAACGAGCACCTTTATCGGCGGCTTCTCGCTGTCCATGGTGCGGATCTGCCCCGGCGAGGTATGCGTGCGGAGCAGCAGCTCGTCGGTGAGCCAGAACGTGTCCTGCATATCGCGCGAGGGGTGGTCTTTAAGTACGTTGAGGCGGGTGAAGTTGTGGTCGTCGTCCTCTATCTCGGGACCCTCGTAAACCTCGAAGCCCATTCCCGCGAAAACGTCGATCATCTCCTGCTTAATGAGGGTTATCGGGTGGAGATTACCCGGAGCGCGGCGCAGCGCGGGCATTGTAACGTCAACGCTCTCGCGCTCGTAGCGCTGCTCAAGCTCCTTCTGCTTTATCTCGGCAAGCTTTTCCTGATAAAGCTCCTGCGCCCATACGCGCACGTCGTTCACCGCCTTGCCGAACAGCGGCTTTTCCTCGGGGGGAACGCTCTTCATTTCCTTCATAAGCCCCGAAATAACGCCCGTTTTTCCGAGGTACTTCTGCCAGAACTCGGAAAGGCTGCCGCTGTCGGAAACAGCGCCGAGGGCTTGCTGTAACTGTTCTCTGATCTCGCTGAAATCTTTCATGATCTCTCTCCTTATTAAAAAAATAAAAGCTCCGCCCAAACGGGACGAAGCTTGTCGTGGTACCACCCATATTCGGGGACAGGATCCCCCTCATGCTCACTTTAATGCAGTGACTACATCCTGCTTATTTATTCGCAGGCGACTCCCATGCTGAAATTCATGCCGACGAACGGTATGGCGCTCACAGCCGATGACGCCAGCTCTCTGAAACCGCAGACCCGACAGCACTACTTACACATATTCACAGTCTTTTTACATATTACAGGTCAATTATAGCATTTTTTTTCGCGGTTGTCAAGACTTAGCGGCAAAATTTCACCCCACGGTTTTCCAGAGCAGCCTTGTCCCCTCGAAAACTGGCTGAATTTCCCCCCGCGCGCACAGCCACGAAAGGTAAGAGCGCGTTGTGTGCCCTATGAGCGCATACTGCGTGAGATAGAGCCTTATCCCGAACTCCGCGAACAGCTTTTCAAGCAGGTCGTCGACCGTCAGCCCGTCCGCGCAGAACCGCTTTATCACCTCGGCGACCTCCGCGATGTTGGCGGCGTTCGCGCGGGCAAGCTCCGTCACACTCTCCATCGGCGGGCAGTGCGCGGGGATAAACAGGCTGCCCTCAAGCGTTTCAAGCTTTTTCAGCGTTTCGAGGTGAGTTTCAATGTCATACAGGAACGCTATCTTGTATTTCGACAGCGTTTCCTCGCTTACCACGGAATCGGCTATAAACCACACGTTATCCGGGGTTTTCACCGCGACCTGCTCGAAATCATGCCCGTCGATATGCGTAAAGGTCAGCCCCTCGGGGAGCGCGGCTTCCGTCAGCCTTTCGCACTCGCAGGGCGGCGACATGGTGAATTTGGAGCGCATATCCTTAAGCGGGTAACCCCCGAAAAGAAAAACGGGCTCCAGAATCGGGTTTTCGATTATCGCGGCGCCCATTCCCGCCGCGTAAACGGTGCAGCCCGTGCGCTGCTTCAGCAGAGCCGCTCCGCCTGCGTGGTCGGCGTGCGAGTGGGTGCAGACCACCTTTTCGAGCGTCCAGCCCTGCGCTTCGATGTGTTTGAGTGCCTTTTTCGCCGCGTCCTTGTCGCTTCCGCTGTCGATAAGGCAGACCTTTCCGCCGTATTCATACAAGCCCACGTTAGCGGGGCTGTCGATATAATAGGTGTGTTCTCCGACCTTGTTAAGACTGTACAATAAACTCATTCCTTTTCAATGTTATAGGAATATTGTACCACAAACCGCTCGGAAAATCAACCCTGCCTGACCTCGTTCTTCAGCTCCCGCCCCGCGAAGAAGTCGTCTATGTTGGACAGGGTCACCTCCGCGATGCCCCGCAGCGCCTCCTCGGTGAGGAACGCCTGATGCGACGTTATCAGCACATTCGGGCGCGACACAAGTATCGACAGCACCTCGTCGGTGATTATCCTCCCCGAATTATCCTCGAAAAACAGCCCGCTCTCCTCCTCGTAAACGTCAAGCGCCGCGCCGCCTATGCGCTTTTCGTTCAGCGCCTTGAGGAGCGCTTCGCTGTCGATAAGCTGCCCGCGCGAGGTGTTGACGATAAGCGCGCTGCTTTTCATGAGCGATATCGCGCGGTCGTCGATGATATATTTCGTGCTTTCGGTCAGCGGGCAGTGCAGCGAGATGATGTCCGACTGCGCGAAAAGCTCGTCGGCGGGCACATAGTCAATGTCGGAATTTTGCGCGGGATAGGGGTCGTAGGCGACGACTTTCATGCCGAACCCCCGGCAGATATCAATAAAAGCGCGCCCTATCCTGCCCGTGCCTATAACGCCCGCCGTCTTTCCGTAAAGGTCAAATCCCGTCAGACCGACGAGCGAGAAATTAAAGTCGCGCGTGCGGATATACGCCTTGTGTATCTTCCTGTTAAGGCAGAGGATAAGCCCCATGGTGTGCTCCGCGACGGCGTGCGGCGAATAGGCGGGCACTCTGACGATCTTCATTTTACCCGCCGCGGCGCTCACCGCGACGTTGTTAAAGCCCGCGCAGCGCATTGCAATAAGCCTTGTCCCGTGCTTTGCAAGCAGCTCTACGGTGCGCTCCCCTACGTCGTCGTTGACAAACGCGCAGACCACCTCGCAGCCCTCCGCAAGCTTTGCGTTTTCGGGGCGCAGCCTGCCCTCGAAATAGCGTATCTCGTATCTTCCGTTGTTGATCTTGTCGAACCATTCCCTGTCGTAAGGCTTGGTGTCAAAAAAAGCTATCTTCTCCATGATATTCCCCCATAATAATAAAAGGCAGCGCCGCCGTGGCTCTGCCCCTTTATTATGCGGAAAAACCGCTCTGTTATACTCCTGCGCCGACCGCGCGGATTGACCCCGAACGACCGAACTCACTCATTTATTTCAGCTCGACAACGGTAACGCCCGCCTCGCCCTCGCCGTATGCGCCGAGGCGGTAGCTTTTGACGGACGGGTGAGTTTTAAGGCACTGATGCACCGCCGCGCGGAGCGCGCCCGTTCCCTTTCCGTGGATTATCGTTATCTGGGACAGCCCCGCAAGCTGCGCGCTGTCGATAAAGCGCTCCACCTCAAGCACTCCCTCGTCGCCCATCATGCCGCGGATATCCAGTTCCATACCGCCGCGGCGGTTCATGTTAGAGGTCACCTGCTTCTTAACGCTGCCGCCCGTTTTCGGCGTGGGCTGCTTTTTCTTGTTTTCGATAAGGCGCAGGTTCTTGACGGTGGTCTTGACCCTCATCATTCCCACCTGAACATAGCACGCGCCCGACATATTCGGCGCGGTGAGCAGGCTGCCCTCGCGCCCCGTGTCGGCAAGCTTTACGGTATCGCCCGCCTTTAACGGGCGCGGCAGGACGTAGTTTTCCTCGCGGCGTGCAACAACAGGGTTCGCCTCGTCGTGCATTTTGTTGAGCGTGCTGTTAACGCGGGATTTCGCGTCGGAAAGCCCTTTTCGCAGCGCTTCCTTGTCCTTTGCCTTTTTAAGCTCCTCAAGCTCGTTCAGCAGCAGGTCGGAGCGTGCTCTCGTTTCGGAGATAATGCTCATGGCACGCTGACGCGCGTTTTCAAGCTCCTTTTCCTTCTGCGCTTCAAGCTCGGTCAGCTTCTGCTTCAGCTCGCTCTCGGTCATTTTTGCGTTACGCTCTGCGGCGGCAACGCTCTCGCGCAGCTGCTCAAGCTCCTTTCGCGCGCTTTCAAGCTGATCTATCACCTGCTCGAAGCGGCGGTTTTCGCTGCTGACAAGCTGTTCCGCGCGGCTGATGATATGCTCGGGCATACCAAGCTTCGTGGATATCGCGAACGCGTTGGATTTGCCCGGAACGCCGACTATAAGCCGATAGGTGGGCTTCAATGTTTCTACGTCAAATTCGCAGCTTGCGTTCTCAACGCCCTCCGTTTCCAGCGCGAACATTTTCACTTCCTGATAATGCGTTGTAGCGAGCACCTTTGCGCGGTAATTCCTGAACTCTGTAAGAACGGACACCGCGAGCGCCGCGCCCTCTACGGGGTCGGTGCCGCTGCCAAGCTCGTCTATCAGCACGAGAGAGTTTTCGTCCGCCTTTTCGAGTATCCTGACGACATTCGTCATGTGCGACGAGAACGTGGACAGGCTCTGCTCAATGCTCTGCTCGTCGCCTATATCAACAAAAATCCCGTCGAACGCGCCGATAACGCTGCCGTCCGCGGCGGGTATCATCAGACCGCACATTGTCATCAGCGTGAGCAGTCCCACCGTCTTTATCGCGACGGTCTTACCGCCCGTATTGGGACCCGTTATGATAAGGCAGTCGTATTTCTCGCCTATTTCCACGGAAATAGGGACTACCCTGTCTGGGTCAATGAGCGGGTGGCGCGCGTTTTTCAGCACTGCTTTCGGCTCGTCCGTTACCGTCGGGGTGACCGCGCGCATTTTGGCTCCGAGGTTAGCCTTGGCGAAATACAGCTCCAGTATCTCCGCCGCGCGGTAGCTTGCCGCTATGGAGTCGGCGTTAATGCCTATCTGCTCGGACAGCTCGCGGGTAATGCGCTCGATCTCCGCCTGCTCGCGCGCCTTGAGGACGCGTATCTCGTTGTTCGCCTCAACAACGCTCATAGGCTCTATGAAGAATGTCTGCCCTGTCGCCGAGGTGTCGTGGACAAGACCGGGGACGTCGTTCTTGTGCTCGCTCTTTACGGGGACAACGTACCGCCCGTCGCGCATGGTGACAATATTTTCCTGCAAAAATTTCTGCGTATTCTTGTTGCGGAGCATTCCGTCGAGCTGCTCGCGGATATGCTGACCCTGACGGGTTATCCGCTTGCGTATCGAAGCAAGCTCCGCGCTTGCCGCGTCGGACATTTCCTCCTCGGAGATAATGCTCTCGGAAATGCGCTGCTCGAGCTGTCGCTGCGGGGAAAGCTCCGCGAAATACTCTGCAAGGCTGTTTTCGATATTCGAGCACTGCGCATACCAGTCGCACAGCATTCCCGTTTCGCGCAGAACGTCCGCAAAGTCAAGAAGCTCGCGGAAGCTGAGCATACTGCCCGTCCTGCTTCGCTTAAGACTGCCGGAAATGTCCTTTATCCTGCGGAAGCGCGGCGTGCCGAATTTCGCCGAAAGCGTGAACGCGTCGTCCGTTTTTTTAAGCTCCGCGCGTATTTTATCCGCGTCGGTGACGGGCTCGAGCGACAGCGCCTTTTCGCGGCAGGCGTCGCTGTAAGTCTGCTCCGCAAGCAGCCCCAGCACCTTGTCAAGTTCAAGTTTTTTATAGTATTTGTTCATATCATTTACCTTTATTTGTAAGTTTTAAGTTTCGGCAGCGGCTTGTATTTCCCGCAGGAAATGCACTCCGACGCCCTTGACGGGTTGATATACCCGCAGCTCTCGCAGCACCATTGTTTATCGTCCGCAAGACCGCCGCGCTGCTTCGCACGGAATATTCTCGCGCGCCTGCCCGCACGAAGCGAGTCGCCGCCGAGCCTTTCATTCAGCCGCGATATCTCCGTGCCTGCATACATATACATTACAAAGCACGGGATATTCAGCGTGTATATTATAGTCTGACAATGATTAAGAGAAAAGCTTTCAAGAATGTCAAGCCCTCTTTTTCCGAGGAAAAAGGCTATGCATATCGCAAGGTGAATTATCGTAATTCCACCCTCCAGCGCCGCGAGAAGGATCCCCGCCGTGCCGCCGATAAATCCGAGGAAATTACCCGTGTTGTTATTCTCCTGCCTTATTTCGGTGACAGTGCTTTCATAGCGGTCGGAAATAGCCTTTGACATCTGCGCGTTGTTCCATATTCCGTAGTAATATTTAATCTGCTCCTGCCCGCTCGGGGACATTTCCTTAACAAAATCCTGCGGGTCGTCGTATTCCAGCGCCTTTTTGTAAAGCCGCGCAATGCGCTGTTCCTCCTCCGTCGGGGTTAATACTGCCGTTATATCCTCGGAAACCTCCTGCTGCGGAGCGGGAAAATACACCGTCCGAAACAGTACAACGAACGCCGTAACGCAGTATATCAGATGAATAACACACGCGATGGTTATCATCACCGCCATAGAATGCGGCGTGTTTTTCGTGCGCCTGTCAAGCGTCCTGTCGGCATTCAGGCGTTCGGTGAGCGATATTGCTGTGGTTTTCTGCCCGCAGGTCGGGCAGATATTGCCGCTGCAATTTTCAAGCGGCTCAAAGCACAAATTGCAGAAGCTTGCGGCAAGCAGGTTAAGCGGCTTGTTTTCTGTCACAAAATCACCTCATTCGAGGGTATCCTCACTGTGTATCATAAGAGATTTGTAGTAATCCAGCGCGGAAAAGCTACGCTCGGTGCGGCGCAGGAAATAGCGCTCCGTTATGCGGGAAAGCCTGCGCTCCGCCTCGCCCGAAATGTTTATCTTAAAACAGCGCTCAAGCGGCGCGTAGACAATGTTTCTCATCGCGGACAGCGTTTCGGGAGTGAGCATTTCAAGCTCTCCGTCATACTCGCGGTTGAAGCAATCGGGGCAGACAAGCTCCCCCCTGTCGGGCAGGAAATACATATTGCCGCCGTCCTGCGGCTCGTAGCACCCGCAGTTGAAGCACGCGGCGAGGTCGGGACGGTAGCCCAGCATTGAGGAATAGCGCAGCTCGAATGCCGCGCGAACCGTTTCAAGCGTCCGCGCGGGGGCATTATCCGAGCGCTCCGACGCGCCCAGCAGCTCGAACAGCGTTATCGCGAAAAACCGAACGATACTGTCGGAGCCTTTCGCAGAGGCGTCCTGCCGCTGTTCCGAGGTCGTGCAGAATTTCACCGCCTGCGCGAAATAGGAAGCCAGCGCGAGCTTCACGATATCCCCGCCGAGGGCGTGAAAGCTGTACTTCGGCTTCGCGCTGTTGACGGTGTAGCGCAGCTTGTTCTTGCTAAGGCAGAATGTCGAATAGGCGAAAAGCGACGCGGAGGAAAGCAGCGCGCTGTTCATTTTCTTCGCGCCGTGGGCGGTGGCTTCGATAAGCCCGCGCTCGTCGGTCAGAATGTCTATAAAGCAGCTGTTCTCGCCGATCTCGCGCCGCCCGATAACTATCCCGTCGTAGGTATGCAGCACCGTTTCTCACCCCCGGATGCGCCGCATATATCCGGCGCGTTGTTTCAGCATAAAAAAGGCACACCCGATAAAGGTATGCCCCCACATATCTTTCGATAAACCGCGCCAGTCAGCTGCGGACGTATTCGCGCCAGTCGAGGTCGCCGCGCTCCAGCGCATGGATAAGCGCTTCCGCGGTGGCGATATTGGTTGCGACGGGAATGTTGTGAACGTCGCAAAGGCGCAGCAGATTTATGTCGTTAGGCTCATGCGACTTCGCGTTGAGCGGGTCGCGGAAGAAAATGAGCAGGTCGATCTCGTTGCAGCTTATGCTTGAAGCGAGCTGCTGATCGCCTCCCTGCGAGCCGCTGAGAAACCTCTGAATATGCAGTCCGGTAGCCTCGGAAACAAGCTTTCCTGTCGTGCCGGTCGCGCAGATATTGTGACGGCTCAGGATACCGCAGTATGCGATACAGAACTGAACCATAAGCTCCTTCTTGGAGTCGTGAGCGATAAGGGCAATGTTCATTTTTAATGCCTCCCGTATTATGTCAAGCAGATCCTTAATCTATCTTCATCGTCAGCGGAACTTCCTCGCCGAGAATACGTCTGGCGATGGCGGAATATGCCTTTGCGCCGCCGCAGTTCGGGGGCAGGGGCATACCCTTTGCTCCGCATATCTTGATATTCTGATCCTCGGGCACAACGCCGATGAGCGGGATACCAACGCTGTCCATTACCTCGTCGAGATCGTACAGTATATCCTCGTCCTTGAAGTTGGGGCTTACCTTATTGATGACAAGGCGCTGATTGGTGCAGTTCTTGACATAAAGGAAGTCGGAAAGTATCGCGCCGTCGCGAACGCAGACGGTATC
>CAMERU010000018.1 GCA_945935925.1 uncultured Clostridia bacterium
GTGTGACAACACGAAAAATAAAAACGGTTCAATTAAACAACGTACAACGCATGAATTAAAAACCAATTCCACCCAAAAAATATTTTTAACCTTTTACAAAACGGTTCAAGGCAACGCCTTAGCATCACAACCGCCCGACAGAGCGGGACTGTCACCTTTGCAATAAAAAATCAAAATTCCGGGGTGTCTTGTTTGTTGTTTATCGCCCGCGCCTTCTGCACCGCAAGACAAAGCAGGAACATAACAACGCCGATGATAACGGCAAGCGCCGTGCCGACGGCAATGCTCGCCGCCTCGTCCGCAAGGGAGAAGTCGGGCGCGAACAGCCCGCCCGAAACAAGGGAGCGGAGCGTGAACGGGTTGAATTTCTCAAGGTCAAGCCCCGAAAGGATCATCTGAATGAGCGTAGAGCCGATGTACATGAAAACGGTCACAGCGCCCGGCCTGCTCGTGCATAGCCCTATGGAGAGGTAGACCGCCGTGATGAACGCCATGTAGACCGCGCACAGCACAGCCGCAAGAAGTATCATCTCGGGCGCAATGCGGTCCTCCGTGAAAAGAATGTTGCAAAGTAACCCCGCGAACGCGCCCGATATGAATGTAACCGCGAAAACCGAGGCAGGGTAAAGCACGAACTTCGGCAGGAGATAGTTGAAGTGCTCCAGACCGCTGCACGCGGGAATTATCGTCGCGCGCTTCTTCTGCTCGCCGCCCGCCGCAGACATCAGAATGAGCATTATGATAAGTGTAGAGGTGGAACAAAATTCCGCCATGGTCATGCTGAATATCAGCGCGGCGTCGTTGTATATGCTGTAAATCTCCTCCATGCCGTCAAGCGCGCCCGCGCCCGTGCCCACCGAGGCAACAGCAGTCAGCGCGTCGGCGTTCTGCGTCAGCATCTCCATCATAAGCCCCAGCGCGCGGTACATGAACGGGTCGGCAAGCGCAAAGGAGAATATCGCTAAAATTATGCCGAATACGCGGAACGTCCGCGAGAAGTGCAGCCACTCTTTCTTGAAGCTGTATTTAAGCTGCATTTCAGCCCACCACCTTTCCGAATACTTCCTCAAGCGTCGCCGTGCCTATCGACAGGCTCTCCGCAATTATCCCCTCGTCCGCAAGCAGCCGCGTGAGCCGCCGCATCGCTTCCTCCGCGTCGTCCGAGCCGAAGCGGAATACACCCTCGTCCGTAAGCTCCGCCCGCGCAAAATCCACCGACAGAAGCTTTATCTTCGTTTCCTGCGTCAGACCGCGTACCGTCAGCGTTATCACATCGCCGCCGTGCTTTCTGAGAAGCTCGCGCAGCTCGCCCTCCTCCGCAAGTACCCCGCCGTTCATTATGCCTATGCGGTTCGCAACGCGCTCAACGTCGGAGAGTATGTGCGTCGAAAGCACAATCGTGCAGCCCATGGATTTCAGGCGGTTTATTATGTGTATCACTTCCGCCCGCCCCTGCGGGTCAAGCGCCGAGGTCGGCTCGTCAAATATCAGCAGGTCGGGCTTGCCGATTATCGCCGCGCCCATGCCGAGCCGCTGCGTCATGCCGCGGGAGAAGCCCTTCGCGCGCCTGTCCGCCGCAGGCGTTAACCCCACAATGTCAAGCACCTCGTTCACGCGCGCGGGTATGTCCCCGCCGTATTTGCAGCAGGCAGCAATGTATTCCAGATATTCCCGCGCCGTCATGTAGCCATATATCATAGGGCTTTCGGGGAGATAGCCTATCGTTATCGGCTTTCCGTCCCCCAGTATCACCTCGCCGCTGTCCTTGGGGATAATGTCCGCGATGATGTTCATGGTAGTCGTCTTTCCGCAGCCGTTCCTCCCGAGAAAACCGTAAACGTCGCCGTCGTTGATGTTCATGGTCAGCCCTCGCAGTACGGGAAAGCTGCCGTATTTCTTGCAGAGATTTCGTATCTGTACCATTTCCGCTGTCCTTTCCGTGGTGTTAATATATGATATATACAGTATATCACCGCCCGACCCTTTTGTCAATGGGTAAATCAAAAAAAACGCGCTTGTTCCCGATAAATTTAAATTATCCCTTGACATATCCGCCGCAATATGATATACTGTTATACGACAAAAACCTTATCAAGAGCGGCTGCGTGCCTTACGGCGGGGGACTGGTCCCTATGCAGCCCGGCAACCTATCCGTGCCCGCACGGAAAAGGTGCTACTTCCTGCGGTGAAACCGAGAGATAAGGAGTGAATGACGAAGGTTGCTCACTCCTCGGGAGTGAGTTTTTTGTTGCAACAACGGCTTTTTTGAAGAAAGGAAAGGAAAAGAATATGGCAGATAAGATGCTTTTCACCTCCGAGAGCGTTACGGAGGGTCACCCCGACAAAATATGCGACAACGTTTCCGACGCGGTGCTTGACGCGATACTCGCGCAGGACCCCATGGGAAGAGTTGCCTGCGAAACCACCTGCACCACAGGTATGGTTATGGTAATGGGCGAAATATCCACCACCGCGAACGTCGATATCCCCAAAATAGTACGCGACACTGTCCGCGAAATAGGCTACACCGACAGCGAGTTCGGCTTCGACGCGGATTCCTGCGCAGTTTTCACCACAATAGACAAGCAGTCCCCCGATATCGCCATGGGCGTTAACAACGCGCTCGAGGGCAGAGAGCAGAACGCAAACGACACGGGCGCGGGCGATCAGGGCATGATGTTCGGCTATGCCTGCACCGAAACCCCCGAGCTTATGCCGCTGCCGATAAGCCTTGCGCATAAGATGGCAAAGAAGCTCACCGAGGTTCGCAAGAACGGCACGCTGCCTTACCTGCTCCCCGACGGCAAAACGCAGGTAACCGTTGAATACGACGGCGGAAAGCCTGTCCGCGTCGACACCGTTGTAGTGTCCTCGCAGCACCTCGCTTCCGCAACGCTCGAGCAGATACGCGCGGACGTTATCGAAAAGGTGATCAAAACCACCGTCCCCGCAGAGCTGCTCGACGAGAATACAAAGTATTTCGTAAATCCTACGGGGCGCTTCGTTGTCGGCGGTCCTATGGGCGACAGCGGTCTTACCGGCAGAAAGATAATCGTTGATACATACGGCGGCTTCTCCCGCCACGGCGGCGGCGCGTTCTCGGGTAAGGACCCGACAAAGGTAGACCGCTCCGCGGCTTACATGGCGCGCTACGTTGCGAAGAATATCGTTGCGGCGGGTCTTGCAGAGAGAGCCGAGGTTCAGCTCGCGTATGCAATAGGCGTTGCACGCCCCGTGTCCGTCATGGTTGACACATTCGGCACGGGCAAGACCTCCGACGATAAGATAGCCGAGGCAGTAACAAAGGTGTTCGACCTGCGCCCCGCGGCGATAATCAAGGCGCTCGACCTGCGCAAGCCGCAGTACAAGGCGCTCGCCGCTTACGGTCATATGGGCAGAGAGGAGCTCGGCGTCGCTTGGGAAAAGACCGACAAGACCGAGGAACTCAAGGCGGCTCTTAACTAAGGCAAATTTAACAGCTTCACGGGGGACGAATACTCCCCCGTGTTTTTTGGGGATATTTCTCACACAGGACGCCGAACGGAGGAAAACATGACGCTTCTTCAGATAAAATACGCCCTCGCCATAGCGGAAACAAGCTCCATGAACAAGGCTGCGGAGCGGCTGTACATCTCACAGCCCAACCTCACCGGCGCTGTCAGGGAGCTTGAAAAGGAGCTCGGCATACAGATATTCATACGCACCAGCAGGGGCGTTATCCCGACCGCCGAGGGCGCGGATTTCCTCGCGAGCGCACGGCAGGTGTTCCAGCAGTACGAGCTGCTCGAGGAGAAGTACAGCGGCGGCGCGACGCGGAGAAAATTCGCGGTGTCGACGCAGCATTATTCCTTCGCGATAAAGGCGTTCGTTGAAACGGTGAAGAAGTACGACACGCTCGATTTCGATTTCGCGATACGGGAAACCAAGACTATGGAGGTCATCGACGACGTGGGGGCGCTGCGCAGCGAGATAGGGATACTGTTCCTCAGCAGCTTTAACCGCCGCCTGCTGATGAAGCTTTTCGCGGAGCGCGGTCTTGAATTTACCCCGCTCATGGACTGCCGCGCCTACGCCTACCTCTGGGGAGAGCACCCGCTCGCGCATGAGAAGTCTGTCGGCATGGAGCAGCTGCTCGAGTACCCCTGCCTCTCCTTTGAGCAGGGCAGCGGCTCGTCGCTTTTCCTCGCGGAGGAAATACTCGCCGACTACGACTACCCCCGCACCATCAAGGTGAACGACCGCGCGACAATGCTGAACCTCATGGTCGGGCTGAACGGCTACACTCTCTGCTCGGGGATAATCTGCGAGGAGCTTAACGGCAGCGGGTACAGTGTTGTCCCGCTGGAGGGCTGCGGCGACGCCGAGGCGGTCATGGAGGTAGGGTATATCACAAAGAAGCATTCGGTGCTGAGCGATATCGGGCAGACCTATCTTGCGGAGGTAAAGCGGTATCTCGGGCTGAATTGAGGGCGGCGCTGTTTTTTTGGACGAAATGTGGGGCGGCGCTGTCTTTTTGGGTGAAATGTGGGGCGGCGCTGTCTTTTTGGGTGTAATGTGGGGCGGCGCTGTTTTTTGTGGCGGAATTAACGATTGACAAAATAATAACAATTCGAATATGATAACCATGTATATTTTATATACCCCTTATTGCCGAAAAAATCATAAATATACTCCCGAAAGCCGAAAATGTGAATAATTATCCTTGACTTATTGCAAAATATCGTGTATAATGGTATATGTGGAGAGATTTTTGAAGCAGAGTGCGTAAAAAAGGCTCTCGAAAATATTGTTATGAAGGAGATACAAACATGGCACTTACAAAGAACCCCAATGTGTTAAAGTGGGTAGATGAGATGACAGCTCTCACCAAGCCCGATAAGGTAGTTTGGATCGACGGCTCCAAGGAGCAGCTCGACGCTCTGACCGAGGAGGTCTGCGCACTTCCCGAGGGCAACAGAGATAAGATGTACAAGCTCAACCCCGAGAAGCTTCCCGGCTGTCTGTACCACAGAACTCTCCCCAACGACGTTGCGCGTGTTGAGGACAGAACCTTCATCTGCACCCCCACCAAGGAAGAAGCAGGCCCCACCAACAACTGGATGGATCCCAAGGAGATGTACGCAAAGCTGACCCCCATGTACGACGGCGTTATGAAGGGCAGAACAATGTACGTTATCCCCTATTCCATGGGTCCTATCGGCTCTCCCCTCGCTAAGGTAGGCGTTGAGATAACCGACTCCATCTACGTTGTTCTTAACATGAACATAATGACAAGAATGGGCGCGCAGGCTTTCGAGAACCTCGGCGACACCTCCAACGACTTCGTTCGCGGTCTGCACAGCAAGGCTGACGTTGACCCCGAAAAGAGATACATCGTTCAGTTCCCGCAGGACAACACTATCTGGTCGATAAACTCCGCATACGGCGGAAACGTTCTCCTCGGCAAGAAGTGCTTCGCGCTGCGTATCGCTTCCTATCAGGGCAAGAACGAGGGCTGGATGGCTGAGCATATGCTTATCCTCGGCGTTAAGAAGCCCGACGGCGATATCAAGTATATCACCGCTGCGTTCCCCTCTGCCTGCGGCAAGACCAACCTCGCAATGCTCATTCCTCCCGCTGCTTACAAGGAGGCAGGCTACGAGGTATTCACCGTCGGCGACGATATCGCATGGATGAAGCCCGGCGAGGACGGCAGACTGTACGCTATCAACCCCGAGAACGGCTTCTTCGGCGTTGCCCCCGGCACAAACGCGAAGTCCAACTTCAACGCTCTGGAGTGCACAAGAAAGAACGCTATCTTCACAAACGTTGCCATCAACAACGACGACATGACCGTTTGGTGGGAGAAGCTCGACAAGAATCCTCCCGTTAATGCGACCGAGTGGAAGGGCGCTAAGGTAAACGGCCCCGAGTACATTGCTGAAGGCAACACGCTTGCTCACCCGAACTCCAGATTTACAGCTCCCGCTGCAAACTGCCCCTGCCTGAGCTCCGAGTTCAACAACCCGAAGGGCGTTCCCGTTTCCGCTATCATCTTCGGCGGCAGACGCGCGTCCACCACTCCGCTGGTATATCAGTCCTTTGACTGGACGCACGGCACATACATCGGCTCCGCTGTTTCCTCCGAAACGACCGCTGCCGCTACGGGCGCTGTCGGTGTTCTCCGCCACGACCCCATGGCTATGAAGCCCTTCATCGGCTACAACGTAGGCGACTACTGGGCACACTGGCTCGAGATGGGCGAGAAGCTCGGCGACAAGGCTCCTAAGATCTTCAACGTTAACTGGTTCAAGCAGGACGAGAACGGCAACTTCATGTGGCCCGGCTTCGGCGACAATATGCGTGTTCTCGACTGGATCATCAAGCGCTGCGAGGGCAAGGTTGACGCTGTTGAAACTCCTATCGGCTACCTGCCCAAGAAGGAGGACATCAACCTCAAGGGTATCGAGGACGAGGTAACTCCCGAGATCATGGACAAGCTGCTCAAGGTTGACGTTGACCTCTGGAAGAAGGAGATCGCCGAGATGCGCAGATACTACACCGAGGATATCGCTGCAAAGGGCGGCCACATTCCTCAGGCTCTGTACGATCAGCTTGACAAGATCGAGGCTAATCTCAACAAGTAATCATTCTTCATCATAACAAGCATAACAAGCGAGCCCCTCATCGGAAGATGGGGGGCTTGTTCTGTCGAAATATATAAAGTGTGGGGGAAAACAAGTTCCCCCACGATTTTTTGGGCAACACCGCATAATTATTTTCGTTCGATTGCGCAGTCAGATTTTTCGTCAGATTGTACAAAAGCGACGCAGGCGGGCTGACGCCCGTCAAGTCGATTTTGTGCGATATGACGGAAAATATGCAAGCAAGCGGACGGAAAAGGCGTTAGCCGTTAATTGTGCGGTGTTGCCCTTGAATTATTTCAGAAAGCTTGCCGTATCTATACGGTTGAGCGCGCGTCTCAGCTTTGCTTCTGCCATGCGCAGCTCGTTGTCGCCCTTGGCGGACTTCATTCGCTCCTCGGCGGTCGACTTGGCAGCCTCCGCGCGGTTCAGGTCGATCTCGTCCGCCCATTCGCAGGTCTGCGCGAGAATGACCGTCTTTTCCTTCGATACCTTGATGATACCGCCCGAGGTCGCCGCGCGGCGGAACTCGCCGTTTATCCTGACGCGCAGCTGCCCGATACCGAGCGCGGCGCAGTACGGCTCGTGTCCGTTGAGGATACCGACGTCGCCGACGGTCGTGCGGACGATTATCTGATCCGTTTCGCCGTCAAAGAAGGTCTTTTCGGGCGTGATTATCTGTAACTTGAACGGCGTCATAGAGTTTCTCCTTTCTTAGGGATCAACCCTGCTTAGCCTTTTCAACCGCTTCGTCAATAGTGCCTACAAAGAGGAACGCGGATTCGGGCAGGTCGTCGTGCTTGCCCTCGATGATCTCCTTGAAGCCGCGTATCGTTTCCTTGAGCGGAACGTACTTGCCCTCCATGCCCGTGAACTGCTCCGCGACTGCGAACGGCTGTGACAGGAAGCGCTGTATCTTTCTTGCGCGGGAAACAGTGAGCCTGTCCTCGTCGGAGAGCTCGTCCATACCGAGGATCGCGATGATATCCTGAAGCTCGTTGTAGCGCTGGAGAATAGCCTGCACGTCGCGCGCAACCTGATAATGCTCCTGTCCGACTATCTCGGGCGTGAGTATTCTCGAGGTGGACTCAAGCGGGTCAACCGCGGGGAAGATACCCATAGAGGAGATAGCTCTCGAAAGAACCGTCGTCGCGTCGAGGTGGGCGAAGGTTGTCGCAGGGGCGGGGTCGGTAAGGTCGTCGGCAGGTACATATACCGCCTGAACGGAGGTGATAGAGCCTTTCTTTGTGGAGGTGATACGCTCCTGAAGCGCGCCCATTTCCGTCGCCAGCGTCGGCTGATAACCAACGGCGGACGGCATACGTCCGAGCAGCGCGGAAACCTCCGAGCCTGCCTGCGTGAAACGGAAGATGTTGTCTATAAATAGGAGCACGTCCTGCCCCATCTTGTCGCGGAAATATTCCGCCATGGTAAGACCGGACAGCGCAACTCGCATTCTTGCTCCCGGCGGCTCGTTCATCTGACCGTAAACGAGGGCGGTCTTGTTGATAACTCCCGACTCGGACATCTCACGGTAGAGGTCGTTGCCCTCACGGGTGCGCTCGCCGACGCCGGTGAATACGGAGATACCGCCGTGCTGCTTTGCGATGTTGTTGATAAGCTCCATGATGAGGACGGTCTTTCCGACGCCCGCGCCGCCGAACAGACCTATCTTACCGCCCTTGAGGTAGGGCGCGATAAGGTCAACGACCTTGATACCCGTTTCGAGTACCTCGTTGGACGCCTCCTGCTCCTCGAAGGTAGGCGCGGGGCGGTGGATCTCCCACTTTTCCTCTGTTTCGGGCTGGGGCTTGTTGTCAACCGCGTCGCCGAGAAGGTTGAATATACGCCCGAGGGTCTGCTCCCCGACGGGTACCTTTATGGACGCGCCGGTGTCAACGGCTTCCATACCCCTGACAAGACCGTCCGTGCTGCCCATCGCGATGCAGCGCACGATATCGTCGCCGATATGCTGCGCGACCTCTACGACCAGCTTTGTGCCATTGTTGTCGATCTCAATGGCGTTGAGCAGGTTCGGCAGATGATCGGGCGCAAACCTGATATCAAGCACCGCGCCGATGACCTGAACGATCGTGCCTATGTTCTTATTTGACATATTCTTGAAATTTCCTTTCTTCGGAATTTACATCAGCTCTGCGCGCTTGCTCCCGAAACGATGTCTATAATTTCGGTGGTAATGCTTGCCTGACGCGCGCGGTTGTAGAGCAGCGACAGACTTTCGGTCATTGCGTCGGCGTTGTCGGTCGCGTTTTCCATCGCCGTGCGGCGTGCGCCCTGCTCCGACGCGTAGGATTCAACCACGGCGCACTGAATAAGGCTCGCGGCGAAGCGCGGAACTATTCTGTTGAACACCGCCTCGGGCGAGGGATCGTAGGTCATTGTGCCGTAGTTTTCGAGTTTATGCGTTTCCATGGGCAGGACGGACATCTGCTGCGCCTCCTGCGCGATAGATGACACGAACATCGTGAAGAACACGACAACCTCGTCTATCTCGCCGCTGCGGAACATATTTATCGCGATGTCCGCGATATCCTGCGCCTGATTTGGCTTGATATTCTCGGCGATATTCTCGTAGGACGCAACGATCTCATAATCGCGCTTTTCGAAGTATTCGCCCGCTTTTTTGCCTATGGCGATTATTTTCGGCTTTTCGGCGTCATTCTCATGAGCAGCCACCGCCATTTTAAGGACATTGGAGTTATATCCGCCCGCAAGCCCTCTGTCGCCCGCGACGACGATAAAGAGCCTGTGCTTTATCGGTCTTTTAACGGTAAACACCGTGGAGAAGTCCGTGTTTGCGGAGGCTATCTCGCACATGGATTTGTAAAGCTCGTTAAAGTACGGGCGTGCCTGCTCCGCGCGCAGCTTCGCCTTGCGCAGCTTGCTGGACGACACCAGCTCCATCGCCTTTGTTATCTGTCGGGTAGAGCCGACGGACTTTATGCGGCGCTTGATGTCCTTCATATTTCCCGTTGCTATAATATCACCCCCGTAAGATAAGCTTCGTGGTTTTCAGACATTATCATCGGTGGTGATATATCTTACTTTCTTCTCGATATAGAGCCACGCAACTGCCGCGGCGGTCAATACCGCTATGGTGGTGGCAACGATGCTGAGTATGAAAGCTGCCTGTTTCATAGTGAACTCCTTTCGGTCAGTCCGCGTAGGACGCGGCGAAGCTTGTGAGCACCTCTTTGAGGGTGTTCTCGGTTTCGGGGGACATTACCTTTTCGTCACGGATATTGTCAAGGATCTCGGGGTGAGCGGTTCTGATATGCTCGAGCAGATCCTTCTGATATGCCTTTATCTTATCGAGCGGGATAGCCGCGAGGTAGTTGTTGATGACCGCGTAGATTATCACGACCTGTTCCTCGACCTCAAGCGGGGAATTCTGATCCTGCTTGAGCACCTCAACGATACGTTCGCCCTTTGCAAGGCGGTCCTTTGTATCCTTATCAAGGTCGGAGCCGAACTGCGAGAAGGACTGGAGCTCGCGGTACTGCGAATAGTCGAGCTTGAGCGAGCCGGAAACCTTTTTCATTGCCTTTATCTGCGCGCTGCCGCCGACGCGGGATACCGATATACCCGGGTTTACCGCGGGACGGACGCCGGAGTTGAACAGCTCCGTTTCAAGGAATATCTGACCGTCCGTAATGGAAATTACGTTGGTCGGGATATAGGCGGAAACGTCGCCCGCCTGCGTTTCGATTATGGGCAGCGCGGTGAGCGAGCCGCCGCCGTAGTCCTTGTTAAGACGCGCCGCGCGCTCGAGAAGTCTTGAATGGAGATAGAATACGTCGCCGGGGTAAGCCTCGCGTCCCGGCGGGCGCTTGAGCAGCAGGGAGAGCGCTCTGTAAGCGACGGCGTGCTTGGACAGGTCGTCGTAAACTATGAGGGCGTCCTTTCCCTTCTCCATGAAATATTCACCCATGGTGCAGCCCGAGTAGGGCGCGATATACTGGAGCGGGGCAAGCTCGGAGGCGGTGGAGGATACAACGATGGTATAATCCATTGCGCCGTTCTTGGTGAGGGTATCCACTACGTTTGCGACGGTGGAGTTTTTCTGACCGATAGCAACGTAGATACAGATAACGTCCTTGCCCTTCTGGTTGATTATGGTATCGATAGCGATAGCGGTCTTGCCTGTCTGGCGGTCGCCGATGATAAGCTCGCGCTGACCTCTCCCTATCGGTATCATGGAGTCGATAGCCTTGATGCCTGTCTGGAGAGGCACGGTAACGGGCTCTCTCGTGATGATACCCGGGGCGATCTTTTCGATGGGGCGGGTCTCCTTTGCGAGGAGCGCTCCCTTGCCGTCTATGGGCTGACCGAGCGAGTTTACGACGCGGCCGAGCAGCTCTTCTCCGACGGGCACGGAAACGATCTTACCCGTGCGCTTTACGCTGTCGCCCTCTTTGATGTCCTCGTCCGAACCGAGCATAACTGCACCCACGAAGTCCTGCTCGAGGTTGAGCGCCATGCACTGAACGCCGTTGTCAAATTCGAGCAGCTCGTTAAGCATACACTTTTCCAGCCCGTGTATGCGGACGATGCCGTCGCCGACGGTAACGACTGTTCCGACGTCGCCGAGGCGGATCTTCGCGTTGTAGTTCTTGATCCGGTCTTTGATAAGACCCGTTATTTCATCGGGGCGTAAATCCATTAACTACATCCCTTTCTGTACAAATTTTCAGGATACTATCTCCGAGAGGGTATCCTTCAGCGCGTTGAGCCTTGTTCTGACGCTGCCGTCATAACGCGCCGAGCCGTGATCTATGATGATACCGCCGATGACCGAGGGGTCGATTTTTTCCTTTATGGTTATCCTCTTCCCCGTGACCTCGCCCATTTTCGCCGCGATATCCGCGCGCAGCTTGTCGGTGAGGGGGTATCTTGTGGTAACGGTGATCTCGGCAATGCCGAAGTGCTCGTTGTACATTGCGCGGAAGTTCCTTGCAATGCCGCCGAGGCAGTTCATTCTGCCGCGCTCGGCGAGTACGCAGAGCAGGTTTCCGGTGAGCTCCGAAACTCCTCCGGCGGTGATGATCTCTTTTACGAGCGCCGTTTTTTCCTCTATGGGGACAGTCGGCGCGGTCATTAGCTTTATGAAACCGGGGTTTTCCGCGAATATCCCGTTCAGCGCGTCAAGCTCCGAAAGGATATCCTCCGCCTTGTCGGGGCACTGCTCCGTGCAAAGCTCGAAAAACGCCTCGGCATAAACCTTTTCAGCCTTGTCGTTCATAAAAAGTTCCTTTCCGTCGGGCTTACTTTGCCGAGCCTACCTCAGCAAGGAAGCCGGAGATAAGCTCCTCGTTTTCCTGCTGCGAAATTTCCTTTTCAACGACCTTGCTTGCCGCCATGATGACCATTGCGGAGATCTCGTCCTTGATCTCGTTGACGGCGCGCTGCTTGTCACGCTCGATGTTCTCCTCCGCCTTGGCGCGGATTTCCGCCGCCTTTGCGTTAGCCTCGGAGATTATCTCGTCCTCGCGGGCCTGTGCGCGGAGCGTTGCCGCCTTAACTATCTCGGCAGCCTCGTTCTTTGCCTCGGCGAGCTTTGCGAGGTATTCCTGCTCGGTCTTTTCGGCGGATTCCTTAGCCTTCTGTGCATCGGCGATTTCCGCCGCCGCCAGCTCCTTGCGCTTGTCAAGGATCCTGCAAACGGGCTTGAACAGGAATATTCTGAAAATGAGGAAGATTATGAGCGTGTTTATCAGCGTAAATACTATTGTGCCGGGGTCTATTGAAACCAGCGAGAGCATAGGCTGTCCCGACGCGGCTTCACTGATCAAATTCAGCATTTTATGCTCAGCTCCTCCCAGATATGCTTTTGGTCATTATACGCCGCTTACGCCGCCGATAAGCTCGGTAAGCTTGCCGATAATGGGGTTAGCATACAGGAGCAGCAGCGCAACTACCAGCGCATACAGACCCGTTGTTTCGGCGAGCGCGTCGCCGATGATCATTGTTCTTGTGATAGCGCCGCTTGCCTCGGGCTGTCTGCCGATAGCCTCGACCGCCTTGCCGCCGCAGAAGCCCTCGCCGATACCGGGGCCAAGACCTGCGATCATTGCGGTGCCTGCGCCGAGAGCGGAAGCGCCGAGAACGATGGCGTTTGCCAGAATTTTCATTTCATCCATGATATTATCCTCCATGAAATATTTGATGTGCTGTTATATTGTTCCCTTTCGGGGAATAAACGGGATAAGTTGGGGTCAGTCGCCGCATTCGGCGCTTGAGATATAGGACATACTCAGCATTATGAAGATATAAGCCTGCATAACCGCGGAGAATATGTCGAAATAGAGCGACGCCACGGCAGGGATAAGTATCGCGAAATTGCCGAGCGCGAAGTATATCAGCGAGCCTATTACCATGCCCGCGACAAGGTTGCCGAAGTGACGCAGCGCGAGCGAAACGGGGTTCGCGACCTCGCCGATGATATTGAACGGCAGCATAAAGGGCATAGGCTCGATAAAGCTCTTGAAATAGCCCTTTGCCTTGCCTGTCTTTGCGCGGTTATACTGTATCATGACGAAGGTTATCAGCGCCCACGCGCCCGTTACCGAGATATCCGCCGTAGGCGAGCGCAGCCCGAGCAGGCTCATAAGGCTGGAGATAAGCGAGAAACAGAACAGGGCGGCGATGTACGGCTGATATACCCTGTACTTTGACCCCATCGACATATCGACGGTGCCTCTGAAAAACTCGACTATCCATTCCGCAGCCGCCTGACGGCGCGTTTCGGGGATAACCTTCATGTTATGCGTCAGGATAAGCACGACCGCGAGCAGTATCAGTATTACTAGCCACTGAACGACAATGCTTTCGGTCAGGTTCCATGTTATGCCAAATAATTCGAAGCTTGCGACGACGAGCGGGCCGTTTACGGTTATACCCGAGCTTTCCGAGGCAAGCAGCAATGCTGTCGGCATAATTTCAGTCCTCCTTCTTTTCTTTGAACGCTCTTATTGTGATCAGTATTTTTGGGAAAAACAGCGGTATCACCGACGCAATAAGGCTTATAAACGGCGCCAGCGCGCCGAGGGTGAGCATGAGGAACAGTCCGAGGTAGCGCAGGCAGTACATGGTGTTCATGTAATTCTGCGCGGATTTCGGGCTGCGTTTTACGGCTTTCTGTGCGGTCTTTCCTAAAATAAGGAAGTTCAGCGCGCAAAGCACGCAGCCGTAGACCGCGCCGATAAGCAGCGAATAATCAAATCCCGTGGCGAAAAACAGCACGAGCATTACCGCGAAATATATTCCGCAGGCGGTGAAGAAATACGGCGCGAGAGAGCGCATTTCCTCGTAAACGGGTTCGTTTTTCCTTGCCATATCAACACCTGTTCAGCGCTTTGCGTTGTCGTCGTAGTAGTCGTTGTCGCGGGGGGAGTTATAGGATCTCGGCGCGCGCTCGTCGTTTTTCCCGTAGAATTTAATGAGCTGCGCGAGATAGGACACCGCGCCGCCTGTCATAAAGATTATCGCCAGCGCAACGCATATCCCCATGACCCAATCGGGCAGTCCGAAATGCGACGTAACGTAATATCCCCCGCCGAGAAACAGCAGCAGCGGCGTTATTATCACGAAAACGAGCTGACTTACTCTCGCGTAGACGGAAACGAGGTTTTCCTTTTTTTTCATATCAGTAAACGAAAACCGACAGCTTCCATTCGCCGTTTATCTTTACCATCTGCGTTTCCAGCACATTTTCGGGGTCAACGCTTTCGGAGCCTTCGGAGCTTTCGCCCAGACCGCCGAGGTAAACGGTGAGCCGGCATTCCGTTTCGCTTAACGGGAGCACCGCAATGCTGCAGGACGACCAGTCCTTGTTATAATCCGTGTCGGGCTTGAAATTTGCGTTTATTCCGAGCACCGTTTCGGTGGTGTAATGCGGGCGGGACGCCGTTTCGGAGGTTTCTGCCGCGGCGGTCGATGTTTCGGCGGTATCCTCGGGGAGGTCAACGTATATCTGACGGTTCTTGTAGACCGCCATGCCGTTGCCGTCTATGTTGGTGAGTATCCTTTCCGCCTCGGAGTTAACGAATGTCGAGTTCACAAGCGCCTCTATCTCCGCGAGGGAGGAGTAGTCGGTGGAGTTCACGGTGTATATCCCGTCGTCGGGGAGGTTGCCGTAGGGCTCGTCGTAACGCGGCAGACCCTCCGTCACGAAAAGGCGGACTACCTCGTAATTGTTTTTAACAAGGTCATGCGCCGCGTACTGACATTCCTCGATAAGCTCGTCTGTGGGCTTGAACGCGGGGTCGGCGGAAGCGGAGGGGGTGCTGCCTGTGTTCCCGCTGCCCTTATTCAGCGTCATCACCGCGACTATCGCGAGGACGACCGCGGCGACTGCGACGATTATCGTGGCTATAATTGTTGTTCTGGAGCTGTTGTTATTGGATTTGTTTGCGCTCATTATCTGT
This sequence comes from uncultured Clostridia bacterium, assembly GCA_945935925.1. GTDB lineage: Bacteria > Bacillota > Clostridia > Oscillospirales > Ruminococcaceae > CAG-115. The sequence continues at coordinate 15,071 of CAMERU010000018.1, forward strand.
GCCTTTCATGGGACATTACTGATTTGAAGTTTCCTTGCTGTCGAGAGAGATAGCGTCGGGGAATACGTTGCGGCTGTCCTCCTTGGAGAGGAATGTCGTGTTGACGTAGCCCTGAATTATCGCTCCGTCGGTAACGGCGAGGGTGGACGCGCTGATGTCGCCGAAAACGATAGCGTCGCGCTTCAGCTCCGCCTTGCCCGCGATTTCGAGCTTGCCGCGTATCCTGCCGTTGATGTCGGCGTACTGCGAGGTGAGGTCGCCGATAAGAATGGTATCCCTGTCCATGCGCATACGGCCTTTAAGGCTGATGTTGCCCTGCATTGCGGCGGAGTTCATGCCCGCGTTGTTGCAGGTCACGTCGCCGATTATCTTGCCGGTCATATCTATGTTGCGCGTTGTTTCAACGTTGCCCTTTATGCTGCCGTCTATCTGCATATTGGCGAGCGAGCGGACGTTTCCGTCGATTATCGTGTTCTTCGAGATAACGGTCACCTCGTCGGTTTCGCCCGGCTGTCTGCCGTTGTCCGACGGGGGGACGAAGCCGCCGCCGTAGCCGCCGCCGTAACCGTTATTTCCGTTATATCCGTTATTATTGCTTGTATTGCCGTAATTATTGAAGCCGTCCCGAGAAAAGGAATTATTCTGCGGCATATCGTTCCTCGGCGCTGCGTTCTGCTGCGGCGCGCGGTAATACGGGGTTTCGAGCGGCACGCCCTGCGCGTTCTGAACATTCTGAACATTCTGCGCGCTCTGAACATTCTGCGCGGGAGCGGCGGGCTGCACGGGCTGTTCTGCGGGAGCGGCAGCCTGTACGGGCTGCGCCTGCTGCACCGTCTGCGCGGGCTGTACGGGCGCTGCCGCGGCATTTCCGCCGACGGGCTCGCCCTGTGCGCTCTGCGATTGCTGTAAATAGCGGTCAAGCTCGGACGGCTGCGCGGCTGCGGGAGCGTCGTTCGCGCCCTCCTGCCCGTCCTTCTTCCACAGTTCTTTTACCGCCTGTGAAAAGTTATCCTTGATACCCATGGTAAATTCCTTTCTTTTGCACCTGTCCTTATGCGAACGGTCCTATAAACTGGACCGGCTGAGTGTCGCTGTGTATGCTGTCGAGCTTATATCCCTCCGCGATGAGCAGCTTCAGAATATCCTCCAGCACCCACACGGTATTTTTTGTCGTCGCGGAATCGTGCATAAGCACGACGGAGCGGTAATTCCCCGAAATATCCTTCGGTATTGAGTTATACATCTGCGTCCAGTTCGCGCCGCCCGCGTCGTTGCTGTCGACGTTCCAGTCGAAGAAGCGGAAGCCTCTGCGGGTCATTTCCTCGGCGATAGCGTCGCGGGTCGCCTCGTTGAAGTCATTCTTGCTCCCGCCCGGGAAGCGGAAAAGCTCCGCCCTTATCCCCGTAGCCTCGTATATCATCTCCCACGCCTCGTGGAAGTCGTCGAGGTACGCCTCAACGGAGGCGTAGATCTTGTCGTACTCATGCGTTGCGCTGTGCACGCCGATGGTGTGACCGCCCGCGGCTATTGCGCGGAGCGTTTCGTAGCAGTATTCGGTGCGGCGGGGGACAACGAAGAAGGTCGCCTTTACGTTATACTGCTTCAGGTATGCGAGAATGGAATATGTATTGTCGGAGGGGCCGTCGTCGAAGGTGAGATAAACCGTTCCCTCCTCGCGGACATACTCCTCGGGCGGGGTCACCGTCATATCGGGATAAAGCGCGGCATATGCACTTTCGGGGGCGGGTCCCGCGGCTGTTTCCGTTGTTTCGGGGGCAGTCGGCGCGGCTGCGGTTTCCGCCGTGTTGAGCGGCTCTGCGGTTGTTTCCGAGTTATCGGCGGGGTTACCCGCTTGTCCTGTTTCACCCGTCTGCGCCGCCTCACCCGTTTCGCCCGTTACACCCGTTTCAACGGACGGTGTGTCGGTCGGGGAGATAGCGGGAAGCGAACCGCCGTGCTTTGAATTGATATATTCGATAAGCTCCTCGTCGGAATGCCCGCTCGAGGAATACAGACCGTAGAAGCTTTCGACGTCGGGAATGCGTTCCCCGGTGAGAATTTCTGCGGCGAAGGTGAGCCTTTCGTTTTCGCCGCGCACCCTTTCAAGCTCGCTGTTCGTGTTGTACAGAACAACGCCGAATATAACGCAGAGAACGAGCGGGACAAAAAACGCAATAGCAAGTACCGTTTTAATCAGCACTTTAAAAAACTTAACGCTGCCAAAACGCATTTTCAGACCTCTTAATAATAAAACTGTCGCGCGGCTGCCTGTTTAACGGGCGCGGCTTCTTAGGGGCACAATTCCCCTATTATTTAATGATACTATAAAAAGCCGTTTTTGTCAATAGCGGCAATGCGTTATTGACAAATAAAATTAAAAAAATCAACATTATCTGCACAAAACGTATAAAATTATTGTCGAAAACATATAAAAAAGGGGGAACTGAAGTCCCCCCGAAAATATTGAAATTCTGCGTTTAATCCGCGATGTACACTCTCTTCATGCGGACATCGTTCAGCGGCCTGTCGTTGCGGTCGGTCGGAACGGACGCTATCTCGTCCACCGCGTCCATGCCCTCGATGACCTTTCCGAAAGCCGCGTACTTTCCGTCAAGATAGGACGCGTCCTGGTGCATGATGAAGAACTGGCTGGAGGCGGAGTTCATGTCCATTGCGCGCGCCATTGAGATAACGCCGCGGACGTGCTTTATGTCGTTCTTAACGCCGTTCGCGCGGAACTCGCCCTTTATCTTCTCCTTTGCGCCGCCCATGCCTGTGCCCTCGGGGTCGCCGCCCTGTATCATGAACCCGCTGATAACGCGGTGGAATATAAGCCCGTCATAGAAGCCCTCGCCTACAAGCTTGAGAAAATTCGCGACGGTTATCGGCGCGCTTTCGGGGTAAAGCTCCAGCTTTATTTCCTTGCCGTTTTCCATTTCTATTACTACCATGGTAAAATTCTCCTTGTGTATTATTTCTTCTCGCCCAGCTCATACGCGCGCTTTGTGCAAGCCCTGCAAGCCTCCTGCGCGACGTCGGTCAGCCTGCCCTCGTACAGCTTGTCAAGCCCCGCGAGGGTCGTTCCTCCGGGGGAGGACACCTGCTTAATCAGCTCGTCGACGGTCATTCCGCTTTCGGTCATCATTCTTGCCGAGCCGATGAGCGTCTGCGCGAACAGGCGCAGCGCGGCGTCGCGGTCTATGCCCACGCTGTCGGCGTAGTCGATAAAGCCCTTTGCGTAGAGGTAGATGAACGCGGGGGAGCTGCCGTTTACAGCGATGACCTCCTTCATCTTGTCCATGGGGACGACCTCGGTAATTCCGCAGGAGCCGATTATTTTCCTTGCGAAAGCGAACTCCTCGTCGCTCACCTTATCGTCGCGGCTCATGGCGGACGCGCCCGCGCCCAGCATCATAGGCGTGTTCGGCATAACAGTGACTACCTTTGCCTCGGGGAAAGTCCGCTCGCGGATATATTCGGCGGAGATCCCCGCGCATATCGAGATGATAACGGCGGAGCTGTTTCCCGCCGCTTTTATTTCCGAAAGCACGCCGTCCAGCTGCTGCGGCTTGACCGCGAGCAGGATATAATTGCATTTTTCGGCAATTTCGCGGATACTGTCCGCGGCAGTCGCGCCGAGGGAGGCAATGCCCTTAAGCTTTTCGGGGTTCGCGTCAAAGGCGAAAACGGCGGTGTTGCCGAGCTTTCCGTTTATGCCGTTAAGAATGGCGCCGCCCATGTTTCCTACGCCGATAAAACCTAGCTTATTCATTATGTTATCCTTTCCGTACACCTATAAAAACCGGTTTTCTCTCAAACAAGGTTTTTAGGGATGCCCTGTGTCAAAGGGAATTTTTTGCGTTATCCTGCCTGCGGAAAATGCGGTTGTACGCAAGCTTCAGCGGAATGCACAGCGCCGCCATCATTGCCGAGCCTATGCCGAAGGTGATGAGGTTGGTTACTATTCTTGCGGAAAGCAGAACGCCGAAGCTCTCGCCGGTGATGTAGCCAATGCTGTAAAGGGCGAGCGTGTTGAGCGTGAGGTTGCAGACGGCGCAGACGATAAACCTTGCGATAACTATGCGGATAAGGGTCTGCCAGTTCTTCTCGGGCTTAATGTTGTACAGCACCATGCCGTAGATAAGCCCCTCCAGCCCCGAAATGAGCATAAGCCACGGAATGAACGTTCCGACAGGGTTGACGATATAGCCGATAACGTCTACAAGCATACCCGCAAGCCCGCCGCACACGGGTCCGAACAGAATGCCGATCATAGACAGCGGCAGGAACACGAAGTTTATCTTTATCGCGTCGCCTATCCTTATCGACCCGAAGCCGTCCAGAACGACCGCCACTGCCAGCAGCATACCGATAGTTACAATGCACTTAACGCTTTTAAGCTCCTCTGCGGAGCGCTTGAAGTTAGTAAAAAAAGCCATCAGCTTTATTCCTCCTAAAATAACTAACTTCGCTATATACAAAAAGAATAAGGTGGTGGCTCATTATTCGATTCATGTACAGCGAGATGCGGGAAGCGCACCGCAAGCGGATCATCATTGACCTGCTTTTCGTCCTCCCGGCAACTCTCCGTCCGGGCGGCACTTAACGCGCGTTTCCCTACTCTGTTACGCGGCGGTGTTCCCGCCGTTTTTTGGTGAATTATCAGAAGCTTATCTCGTTCGCGATCCTGTAAAGGCGCTCGTTGAACGGCTTCTTCATGGAAAGGGCTTCCTGTATATCGACGTCGTAAACCTTGCCGTCTTTCATGCCGACAACGCGGTTTCCGATACCCTTTTCGAGAAGCTCAACGGCATAGTAGCCCATTTCGGAAGCGACAACTCTGTCGCGGACGGTGGGGCTGCCGCCTCTCTGAACGTGACCGAGGATAGTCGCTCTGGTTTCAATGCCCGTTTCTGCCTGAATGCGCTTTGCGAGCTCCTCCGTGCCGCCGACGCCCTCGGCAACGATGATGATGAACTGCTCCTTGCCGCTTTCTCTGCCGCGCTTTATCTTCGCGATCATTTCTTCGATATCAACGGGGACCTCGGGAACGAGGATAAATGTCGCGCCGCAGGCAATGCCGGTGTTGAGCGCGATGTGACCCGCGTTTCTTCCCATGACCTCAACGACAGCGCAGCGCTCGTGGGAGTGGCTGGTGTCGCGGAGCTTGTCTACCATTTCCATAACGGTGTTCATTGCGGTGTCGTAGCCTATGGTGTACTCCGAGCACTGGATATCGTTGTCGATCGTGCCGGGCAGACCGACGCAGGGGATACCCGCTCTGGAAAGGTCAGCCGCGCCGCGGAACGAGCCGTCGCCGCCGATAACGACTATACCCGCCATATTGTGCTCAAGGCAGACTTCCTTAGCCTTGAGGACGTATTCCCACTCCTTGAACTCCTTGCAGCGCGCGGTGAATATTTCCGTGCCGCCGCGCTGGATTATGTCGGAAACGCTTCTTGCGTTCAGCTCGACCATATCGCCGTGGAGCAGGCCGTTGTAGCCGCGGCGGATGCCGATGACCTTAAAGCCCTTTCCGATAGCTGCTCTCGTTACCGCGCGGACAGCCGCGTTCATGCCGGGAGCGTCGCCTCCGCTCGTGAGGACGCCTATTGTCTTCTGCATTGTGATATCTCTCCAATCTAATTTATCTATATTTACCGCAGGGGAGTTTCCCCACGGTTCCATTCTGTTTTATTTTACTACAAAAAGCGCCGTATAGTCAAGCATTTTTTTCCGAGAAACCAAATTAAGAAATTATTATGTTGTTTTTCAACAAAAAACAAGATTTTATTCCGATAAATCTGTGCAATCGTATGGCAATAAAGGGCAATTACATTTACCCCGTGTTACCCGCATTTTATTTCACGGTGACATTCCCGCTGCCGCACAGCCTGTTCAGCCCGTTAAGCAGTGCGGGGCAGATCCTCACGCCGTTGAGCCCGTTAATTCTCCGCACCTGCCTTGTTGTGCCGAAGCACAGCCTTACGGGGGACACGCCCCTGTATTTCAAAAGAAGCGCGGCAGCCGCGCCCATGCGGGGGTCGTTTTCGTCGTCAAGCTTTATATACAGCGTATTTACGGGGTGAGAGGGCAGCGAATCGGACGGGGTTATCCGCTCGCAGACAAGGCTCTTCCGATTGTCCCTGACGTTGATTTTGCCCCTGACGGAATACATCTCGCCCTCGGGCAGCCGTCCCGTTTTCCCGAAAAGCTCGGGGAATATCACCGCGTCAATGCTCCCCGTTGCGTCCTCAAAGACCGCGAAGGACATTGACGAGCCGCTTTTTGCGTTGTGCACCCTGAACGAGGTCAGAAGCGCGGTGACGGAAAGCGTCCTCCCGTCGAACGCGGACAGCGCGTCGGCAATGAAAACGCAGTCCGCGTCGGCGCGGTCGAGGTATTCCGAGGCGGGGTGACCCGAGAGATAAAACCCCACCGTTTCCTTTTCCATATTCAGCAGCTGTATGCGGCGGAAGTCCTGCGCGGGAGGAAAGGAGAACGTCCCGCTGCCCTCGCCGCCGAACAGGTCTATCTGCCCGCTTTCTATCCGCGAATACTCCGCCGCGGCGTAGGCAAGCAGCCCGTCGCAGCCGAGCATGAGCTGCCGCCTGTTCTGCGGGAAGCGGTCGAACGCGCCGCAGCGTATCAGCGCGTCCATATAGCGGCGGTTGTTGTCGCCGCACGCCATACGCACGGCGAAATCGGTGACGGAGGAGAACGCGCCGCCGCGCTCCCTTTCGGAAACGACGTTATCTATGAACGCCCTGCCGAGATTTCTGACCGCAAGCAGCCCGAACCTTACCGCGCCGTTTTCCGCGGAAAATCCCGCCATGCTTTTGTTTATATCGGGCGGGAGCAGCTTAACTCCGTTTGCGGCGAGGTCGCCGATATATTCGGCGAGCTTTTCCGTGCTGTCGATAACGCCCGTCATAAGGCAGGTCATATATTCGAGGTAGTAGTTCCTGCGAAGGAAGGCTGTGCGGTAGGCTACGACGGCGTAAGCGGCGGCGTGGGATTTATTGAACGCATAGGACGCGAAAGCCGCCATTTCGTCGAACACCTCGTCGGCGGTCGCGGGGGGAACGCCGTTCGCGACAGCGCCGCAGTTGGAGTCCGTTCCGTAGACGAACGCGCTGCGCTCCTCCTCCATAACGTCGCGCTTTTTCTTTGCCATTGCGCGGCGCACGAGGTCGGCGCGCCCGTAGGAATATCCGCCCATAACGCGGCATATCTGCATTACCTGCTCCTGATAGACGATACAGCCGTAGGTGACCGAGAGGATATCGCGCAGCAGCGGGTGCTTGTAGGATATCTCCGAGGGGCGCTTGTGCTTGTTTTCGATATAGGTCGGGATAGAGGACATGGGACCGGGGCGGTACAGCGCGAGCGCGGCGGTGAGGTCCTCGAGCGATTCCGGCTTCAGCCGCGACAGCACAGAGGTCATTCCCGCCGACTCAAACTGGAAAACGCCGCAGGTGCCGCCGTTTCCGAGCATTTCATAAACGCCGCGGTCGTAATTGTCGAGCGTTTTCGGGTCGAAATCGGGGTGCTCCGAGGCGATAAGGTCGCAGGTCTTTTTTATAACGGTGAGGTTCCTGAGCCCGAGGAAATCCATTTTGAGCAGCCCCAGCCGCTCAAGTATCCCCATGGTATATTGCGTTACGACTTCGCCGCCGTCCTGCTTTAAGGGGACGTATTCCGCCACGGGGTCGCGGGTGATGACTATTCCCGCGGCGTGAACGGTGGTATGGCGCGGCATTCCCTCTATCGCCACTGCGGTGCGGACGAGGGAGCGTATTTCGCCGTCGTTTTCGCACAGGCGGGCGAGCTCGCCGTTTTCGGCTTCCTCGGCAAGGCTCGGGTTCATTCCGCGGAGCGTTCGCGCTGCCGCGTCCGCGCGGGAATAACTAATGCCCATTACACGCGCCGCGTCGCGGAGCGCTCCCCTTGCTTTCATGGTGTCAAATGCGACTATCTGCGCAACGTGGTCTGCCCCGTATTTTCTGCGGACGTACTCAATGACCTCCTGCCTGCGCTCGTTGCAGAAGTCGATATCGAAATCGGGCATGGAAACGCGCTCGGGGTTAAGGAAGCGCTCGAAAAGCAGGTTGAAGCGCAGCGGGTCGATATCGGTTATTCCCATGCAGTAGGCGCAAAGGCTGCCCGCGCCGCTGCCCCTGCCGGGACCTACGGGGATATCCTGCGAGCGGGCGAAGCGGACAAAGTCCCACACGATAAGAAAGTAGTCGACAAAGCCCATTTTTTCTATTATACCCAGCTCGTATTCCAGCCGCGCGGTTATTTCTGCGGTGACATTTCCGTAGCGCTTTTCCGCGCCCTTTCTGCACAGGCGGCGCAGGTAGGCGGCGTTGTCGGAAACGCCCTCGGCGGAAAACAGCGGCAGCTTTGTAACGCCGAACTCAAACTCCACATTGCACCGCCGCGCTATTTCCAGCGTAACGTCAAGCTCCTCGTCGGAGAAGAAGCGGCGCATTTCCTCCCGCGTTTTGAGGTAATATTCCTCCGTCGCGAGCGCGTCGGGGTCGGGGTCGGAGAGCAGCCTGTTCTTCCCTATGCAGGCAAGCACGCGCTGAATGTGGCTGTCCTCCATGGCGATGTAATGCACGTCGTTCGTCGGGCAGAGCGGTATCCCCGTTTCGCGCGACAGGGCGCGCGTTCGGGTGCAGAGCGACTGCTCGGGGTCGGTGCCGTGGTTTTGTATCTCGAGGTAAAAGCCGTTCGGGAATATTCGGGAATACTTCTCCGCGGCGGCGCGGGCGTCCTCCGTTTTTCTTTGGGCAAGCAG
>CAMERU010000019.1 GCA_945935925.1 uncultured Clostridia bacterium
AACAGCCCCCTCCTAAGGGGCAGTTGTAGGTTCGATTCCTACAAGGGGTGCCAGAGTTTTCGCCGCGGAACAACCGCGGCGAAAACGATCCGAATTTTTCTTCGCAGTCCACCGGACTGCGATTTTTGCTTCTGCGGCTCAAATTTTTGGACTAATGTAATTTTACCGCAAAAACCGAAAAATTCTCGTGGTCGCTCCCCTGTCCGCAGGCACTTTCCCGCCGCGGAATATCCCGACGCAAAACGATCCGAATTTCCCTTCGCAGTCCACCGGACTGCGATTTTTGCTTCTGCGGCTCAAATTTTTGGACTAATGTAATTTTACCGCAAAAACCGAAAAATTCTCGTGGTCGCTCCCCTGTCCGCAGGCACTTTCGCGCCGCGGAATATCCCGACGCAAAACGATCCGAATTTTTCTTCGCAGTCCACCGGACTGCGATTTTTGCTTCTGTGGCTCAAATTTTTGGACTTATGTAAATTTACCGCAAAAACCGAAAAATTCTCGTGGTCGCTCCCCTTTTCGCAGGTGCATTCGTGCCATGCTACCTCTACCCGCAGGCGCATTCATTCCGCGTTCCCCTGACCAAAGGAATCCGAACCCCGAATATTCCCTCAAATAAACAGAACACCGCCTCCGACTGTCGCTGTCGAAGGCGGTATTATATTGATCGGATAAGCTCAAATCAGCTCAATGCAATACCCGAAACATAGAACGCAGCGGCGCTTCCTGTCGAAACGGGCACTATCTTAATAGTATGAACCCCCTCGCCAAGGTCGGTCGCTACCTCCATGTACTCAACATAGCTGCCCCAGCCGCCGCTGAAATCGGCGTCAATGGTCGCGCAGAGGTTGTCGTCGACGTAAATTTCCGCCTTGCCCGCATTGGAGGTCAGCTTTCCGTAAAGAATGCCAACGTTGCTGCACTCAGCCTCGATAACCATAGCCTGATCCTCCGTAAACTCGCCGTCGGTCGAGCGGATCATCCATGCCTCGCTGAAGTTGCCGAACAGACCGGACTTTACCGTAAAGCCGCCGAGGCTCGCGGGAGTAGTGTTTTCGGAGGTCAGCACGGTCGCGTTCTCATACTTCGTAACGGGGTCGGCGATATCAAAATTGCTCTCCTCGCCCGTGATATTGTCAACATTGTCGATAACGGACTGTAAGTAATTCGTGATGAGGTCGGTCAGCACCTGATGTCCGGGGATATTCGGGTGGATATTGTCGTCGGAAATATCCGTCCACTTTATGTAACCCTTGTCGATAACATCAAGGATAGCGTTCTTGTAGGATATCATCGGGATATCGTACTTCTTAACTATCTCGCCGTGGTATTCCTGGAAGCTTGTTCCGTTCTCCTGCGTCATTGCGATAGTGACAATAGCGGGCGCGGACTTGTAATTCCAGAGCTTTCTGAGCAGCCCCTCATATGCCTCCTTATTTGTCAGCGTGCGCTCGGTCGTGTCGTTTACCGAGAAATCAATGAAAACGAGGTCGGGATCCTGCGACAGCACATCTCTGTCCGCGCGGTGAACGCCGATATAGGAGCCCGTCGCGCCTATACCCGCTCTGACGTAGTTTATCTTCGCATCGGGGAACTTCTCCTCGAGCCAGTTTGTGGTGAGGCGCGCATAGCACAGATTGTCGCCCGCAGAGCTGCCCTGTGTTATCGAGCCGCCGAGATACGCGACAGTTACTTCCTCGCCTGCCTGAAGCTTCTTTATAACCTTCGCAAGGCGAACCTGATTGCCGACATTATATCGGGAATTTGCGATCATCGTGGGGGTAAGCTCGCCGCCGAGCACATACGGGATCTCCTCTGTCTCTTCGGAAGAAGTATTATCGGAGGTCACTTCGGAGGATGTGTCTGCGGACGAAGCCTCGGAAGAATTGTCCGCCGAAGATACCCCGGAGTTGTCCGCGGAAGAAACGGAGCTGTCGGAATTAACTGCGGAGCCGCTCTCCGCGCCGTTCGAGCAGGCAGTCACGGATACTATCATCGAGCACACGAGAGCCGCCGCGAGGAATTTTTTCATAATGTTTTCTCCTTGTCTTAATTAGCTTGTTTTACCTAAAAGTAATTAACCTAAAAGCCATAGATTAGCTAAATGCCATAACAAGTATAACACCTGCCGGGCATTTTGTCAAGCTTATCCGAACGCATATTCCGATAAATCGGGCAGCTCGTCCAAGGTCACGCATATCTCGCTGTTGAATGCGTCGTGCAGGCTCTGCCAGTCGGTGTGCCGCTCGGACAGCGTTCCGTCGGGGTTGATGATGTTGTCCCCGCTCCCTATCGCGAACCACAGCCACATTGCGTTGTCGCGGAGCATACAGTTCGGATCGGGAAGCCTGTCGCAGGAGGTTATCGCGAGCGCCTTTGTTTCCGTGTCGGACACCCTCGCCAGCGCGGAAAATCTCCCCGCGAAGGAAGCGGAGGAGTTTTCAAAGAAGCCCTGACCCACGATATCGCACAGATCGTCGCCGGGGTAGTATTCCGCGCCGCTCCCGTTCCAGACCCAGATAAGGTTTTTCAGAGAATGGTATGTGCAGAGCCGCGTGAACATGAACTGCCACAGCTTTTTGAAGCTGCCCGCGTCGTTTCCCCACCAGTATGCGCCCGCGTCCGCGTCGGGAAGCGGCTGCCATATCACGGGGATATCCTCGTCGGAAAGCGCCTTGAGGAACTCCGCCGCCTTGTCGATATCGCCTATAAGCGCCCTGAACTCCCCGGAGATATAGCCGTTTTCGAGCAGCGTGTCCAGCTCGCCCGCGCCCATAACCGCCGTGCCCGTGAGGTCCTGCCCCTCAAGCGCCGCCGCGAGGTCGAAAGCCCCGACGTTTACCCCGCGCGAGCCTGTCGGCGCGTACCAGTGCCATGTGCAGGACACCAGCCCGCCCTTTTTGCCCCATTCTGTGGCAAGGCGGAGCTCCTCGGCGGTCTTTTCCGCGTTTTCCTCTCCGTCAAGCGTCGCAAGGGCGATCTCGCCGCAGCGCATCGCGGGATAGCGCCCCGTTTCCTCGTATATCGCGTCAAGCTCCGCGTTGGTCGCGGGGGTAACGTTCTGCCCCGTTATCACCTTATCACCATAAACGTCGGCGAGATATTTCATAGTGCCTATCGCGGGGACTGTGCTGTTCGGGCTTACGGGCGACTCCGCCGTGCGGAAGTATTCGGGCGGCACCTTGTCGGAGTCCTCCACAAGAATATAATCCACCGCCGCGCTGCCGCTCTCGCAGACAAAATTCATTATCGCGGGACCGCCCGACATATAAAGGCTGTCCACCGCCGCAAGGCTGTATTCCGCGCTGTCCGACGCGGGTATATAATATGTGCCGACACACTCGTTCTGCATTTTAAGGGAGATGACCGCCCCGCCGTAGGAATGCGCGGCGATTGCCACGCTGTAATGCTGCGAAGCGGGAACGTCCGCGATATGGGCAAGGCTCATTCCCTCGTCAAGGACGATATAGCCCTCCCCGTCGAACTCGCCGTCGGTGCGGATATCCGCGTCGGTGACGCCGCCCTCGGCGTTAAGCTTTATGGCGGTCTCCGTCCTGTCCACGATATATTCACGCGCAGGTATCTCCTCGTATTCCGCATGAACGGTCTGCTCGTCGTCAGCCGTTTCCGTTTCGGGCGCAGACTCCTCCCGCCGCGCGGGAATATCCGAGCAGCCGCACAGCATTGCCGCCGCAGTAAGAAGCGCGGCAAGCCTAAGGATCTTTTTCATGCTTCCTCCGTTATGCTCATTCAATGACGATGACATCGCCGCTGTGTATCTCCTCGTCAAGCCTTGCAACTTTCCCGTTGAGAGTTATCACCGACGCGCGGGAAAGCAGCGAGGTCGGGTCGTCGGAAAACGCCGCCGCAACGTCGAGGAATATCGGCGCGCGCCCGTCCGCCCTTGTCGGGAACGGCGCTGTTATGCCGTTTACAGTTATCGTTATATTTTCGGGGTCAATATCCGCGGCTTCTTCGGCGGTTATCTCGTCCCCCTCTGACAGCGCGGTATCACCCGCCGCCTTTTCTCCGTTGAGCAGTACCGCCCCGCTTATTCCCTGCAAATCAAGGAACGCGCCCAGCGTTCCCGCTTCGCAAAGCGATATCTCATCGCCGTTTTCAATCTCGCGGTCAGCCGTGACAGCCTGCCCGTTGACGCTTATGTAAACGCCCGCCGTCTTTTCCTCGCCGAAAAGGCTTACCCCGAACGCCGAAAGGCTGTCCGTATCGAAATAATCCGAAAGGTACGCCGCGGCGTTCTCCCCGTCTGCCGCCGTCTTTACCGTCACCTCGTCGCCCTTGCGGACGGTGGAATTGAGCGCGGCGGGTCTGCCGTTCAATATTATTTCGGCGGGAACTGCGGGAGTACCGCGCAGCGTCGTCCGCGCGCCGTTAAGCGTAAACGTGAGCGGTCTGCCCGCTTTTCCGATAAGCTGCTCGGGCTTTATCCCGCTGAAATTGAGCAGCTCGAAAACGGTGAGCCTGTTTGTGTCAAGCGCGCGCACCTTTCTTCCGTTAAGCGTTATCGTAGTAAAGTCGTAGGATATCCCCCGCCCCGCCGTCATGGCTATGCCGAGCGGCGTGGTATGCTCCGCGCCTATCTCCATGCCCGCGGGGGCTTCAATGCCGCGCATAAGCTCCCGCCTGCCTGTAATGACCCTCGCCTCGTCGACGCCCAGCCCCTTTGCGACAAGCGCCGAAAGCCCGTGCAGCCTGCTCCCGCCGCCGACAAGGAACACCGCCTGCGGCGGCTCCGCGTTCGCGGCGAGTATCTCCTCGGAAATTACCCCCGCAAGCTGCTCCGCAGCGGGCTTTATAAGCTCAAGAACGCGCTCGGGAGTTACCGTGCATTCTCTCAATAAAATATCGGTGTAGCGTATCTGCGGCTCGGTCGAGGTCTTTATCCGCTCCGCCGTCGGGAAATCCACGAGCAGCTGCCGCATAAGCTCCTCGGTCACCTCGTCGCCCGCCACGGTAGCCATTCCGTAGGCAACAACGCTCCCCCCGCGCGACACCGCCACGTCGGACGTGCCCGCGCCGATATCGCACAGCGCGATATTGATGAGCCGAAGCTCCGGCGGAACGACCGCATTCATCGCCGCGATAGGCTCCAGAGTAAGCCCCGCAACGTCAAGCCCCGCAATATCCACCGCCGCGCAAAGGCTCTCCACCACATACGCGGGCAGGAACGCGGCGATAAGCTCCGTTTCAAGTACGGAGCCGCGGTGCCCCTCGGGCTTGGCGGTCTTGTAGCCGTCCAGCGACAGCGAGATAACGCTGTGCCCGACGCAGTAGAACGCCGATGTTTCGAACTGCTCGGAGAACTGCTCCTCCGTTTTCCGCACGGCTTCAAGCTCGGCGGCTTTCAGCTCCTCTGCGGTTATCGTCTTGTTCGGGGAGAGCGCGTATTCCCACTTGGCGCGCATTGTTTTCAGCGCGCGCCCCGCCGCCGCTATGCAGACGTGCGACAGCTTTACCGAGCGGCGCTTTTCCAGCGCGGCGCGTACTTTCTTTATTACCTCCGCGACCGCCTCGATATCCTCTATCTGACCGTCCGTCATGGAGCGCTTTTCATGCGCGGCGGTTTCCATGTCGAGTATTTTGTAGCCGCTGTCCGTTTTCTCCGCAAGAACGCCGACCACCGTCCGCGTGCCGATGTCCAGCGCGAATATCGTGCTGCCCTGGCGGCGCTTGGTATGAGTTGTCCGGCGCGTTTTCGCCGCCGCTTTTCTGCCGCGCGGGCTCGTTTTCTTTTCGGTTTTTTCTTCTGCCATTCTGCCGCCTGCTTTCTTTATGGTCACCTCTAAAAACCTCCTTCACGGCAGCTTTTCTATGACTTGTATCATCTGCTGCGTTGTCAAACCTTGAAATACATCAAGTATTACTGCGGTTTGACGCCTTGCATCTGATACAAGTCATTGACGAAAATCTGCTCGTGTCCCGGTTTTTAGAGGTTCCCTTATGTAAATTCCGTCCGTATTAACCGTGTCAGTCCTTTATTTTAAGAGCCTTGCGCAGCTCCTTTTCCTCGGAGTTCAGCATAACTACAAGGATAATGTCCCCGCTGCATATCGTGGTGTGACCGCGCGGTATAATGGTCTTACCGCCGCGGTTTATGCAGGCGAGGTTGCAGTTCGGGGGCAGCTCCAGCTCATGCAGCGTTATCCCCTCCAGCGCGTAATTCTTCGGAATTGTTATTTCCATAAGCGACGCCTCATTGCTGTTAAGATTGATGAGCCGCTTCATCGCGCTTAGATCAACCTCGTGCTCCAGCAGCTGAATGATGTTGTCCGTCGCGGATATTACGATATCAACGCCTAAGCTTTTCAGCGCGTCGGCGTTTTTGGGGTTATTGACCTTCGCAATGGTTTTCGGAACGCCGAACCTGCTTTTCGCTATCTGACAGCAGACAAGGTTGCTCTCGTCCTGCCCCATTACCGCGATAACAGCGTCCGCCTTATCCGCGCCGCACGCCTCGAGCGCTTCGACGGTGGTGCCGTTTCCGCAGCTCACCTCCGCGTCAAGGTTATTCGCGCAATAACGGCTCTGCTCCTTGCTGCGCTCGATTATGGTTATGGAATAGTCATGCTCGAGCAGCGTTTTCGCGAGGTAGAACCCGACCTTACCGCCGCCGACAATGATAGTTTTCATGTTATTTATTCCTCCGCATTACGCCTTCTTGGCGAAAATGAGCCTGTCGCCCTCCGCGAGGACGAGCGGCTGCCCGCTGTAAAGGATAAGCCCCGCGCTGTCCCTGAGCACGCCGAAAAGCACCTCGCCGCTCTCATACGTTATATCCGCGGGAGTTATCCCCACAAACTGCTCAGGTATATACATGGTGGAAAAATGCACCGTATGATTTTCAAAGTTCAGCTCGCTTCCCGCGCCGTCGTCCTCGTCGAGCGCCGCGCACGCCGCCGAAACGGTGAGCTTTGTCGGGCAGACTATGCGTATGCCGAGCTTCTCGAAAACCTCGCCCTTGCTTATGTCGGTTATCCTCGCGAATATTTTCCGCACCTTGAATATCTGCTTGGCAAGCTGCGACACCATGATGTTCATGTCGTCCTCGTCCGTTACCGCGAAAAGCGCGTCGCAGGTGGAGATCCCCGCCCTTTTCAGAACGTCCTGATCGATGGGAACGCCCGTCGTGGTGAACCCGCCGAAGCTTGCGGGGAGCGTTTCGAGCGTTTCCGCGTTCTTGTCTATGACGGAAACGTCGTGCCCGCGCCCGTCAAGCGTCGTGGCGAGCGCCGCGCCGACCATTCCGCAGCCGATTATAAGTATGTTCATATTCCCTTTACCTCTTTATAACCATATCACCGTGTCACTTTGTTATTTACCCACGCAGAACCGTTTGAATACCTCCGCGATGACCTCCTCGCCCGCAGTCTTGCCCGAAAGCTCGTAAACCGCGTCCAGCGCCTGCGAGAGCATTACGCCCGTAACGTCCGGCGTAACTCCCGCGAGCACTGCCTCATACGCCTCGTCCGCCGCCCTTGCCGCGCGGATAACGCAGGCGCGCTGCCGCTCGTTGGCGATAAAGCCCGCGTCCGCGGAAAGGCTGTCGATATCCAGCCGCGAATTTACCTCTTTGGCGATGACCTCCGCCGCGCCGCCGTCCCGCGCGCTGACGAAAACCGGCTTACCGAACAGCCGCTCCGCCTCCGACGCGTCGAAGCGCTGCTCAAGGTCGGTCTTGTTTATTATGCAGACGGTTTTCTTGCCCTCAAGGAGCGAAAACAGCCGCCTGTCCTCCTCGGATACCTCTCTTGACCCGTCAAACACCGCGAGCACGATATCCGCGCTTTGCAGCTTTTTCAGCATTATCTCAACGCCTATCCTCTCAACGGGGTCGTCCGTTTCGCGTATTCCCGCGCAGTCGGAAACGCGCAGCACCGCGCCGCCGAGGTTTATCGTTTCCTCAACAATGTCGCGCGTCGTTCCCGCGATATCGCTGACAATGCTCCGCTCCTCGCCCGAGAGCAGGTTCATAAGGGTGGATTTTCCTACGTTGGGCTTTCCGACTATCGCGCAGGAGATGCCCTCGCGTATCATGCGCCCCGTATCGTACCCGTCGAGCAGCGACTTGAATTCCTCCCGAATGACCCCGAGCTTTTCGAGCAGCCATTGCGGCGTTACGGTCGGCGTGTCGTCCTCGGGATAATCTATCCACGCGGATATCTGCGCCGAGATCTCCATTATCTTATCCGCAATGCTTTCCGCGCGGCGGTACAGAGCGCCCTCGCGCTGACTGTTGGAGCAGGAGAGCGACTGCCCGCCCTGCGCGCTTATTATGTCCGCGACAGCCTCCGCCTGCGTCAGCGACATTTTCCCGTTGAGCAGGGCGCGCTTGGTGAACTCGCCCGCCGCCGCAGGCTCCGCCCCCGCTTTAAGGCAGGCGGTCATAACGCGCCGCGTGACATAAATGCCGCCGTGGCAGGATATCTCCGCGACATCCTCGCCCGTGTAGCTGTGCGGCGCGCGGTAGACAAGCAGTACGCCGTCGTCCAGCCGCTCCTCCCCGTCGAATATCTTCCCGTATGCGGCGCGGTAGCCCTCCATATCGGAAACGCGCTTCCCCGAAACGGGTCTGAATACCGCCGCCGCGACATCAAGGGCTTTCTCCCCCGAAATACGGATAACGGATATCCCTCCCGCCGCCGCAGGGGTGGCAATGGCGCAAATGGTAGACAATAATTTCACCTCGGTTTACTTCTTCCCGAAAAGCCTTGAAAAGAAGCCCTTTTTCTTTTCCCCGGCGGCATTCTCTTCGGGCGCATTCTCTTCGGGCAAACGCTCTTCGGGCGCATGCTCCTCGTCTGCCTTTCCCGCGGTCTTATCCCGTGTTTTTGCGGGGTCATTGCCCAATTCTTCCTCCGCGTCGGAAAACAGCCCGACAAGCACCGCCTTAGTCTTGAATTCCTCGCCCGTGTCGTTGAGGAGATAGGTGTAAGTCCTCGTCGGCATGGGTACTTTGTATTGCTCAATATCGGAGCATTCGCACAGCTCCTCCAGCTTCTCCGTCATTCGCTCGGGAATGCTCTCCGCCGCCGCGTCGTAATATTCCTCGCAGGCAATGTTGTATTCCTCCGCAGGGTTCCTGCCCGCTATCTGCGTGAGATGTATCCCCTCGCGAAGATACGCGGTGTAGTCGAGGTAGTCGCTCCAGAATTCGTTCAGCAGCGCCGCAAGGATAATGTTCTCCTTTTTGCGCAGCGGCTCCGCGCCGAATTTCCCGACCGCCTTTTCGTACAGCGCGGGGGCGTTCTCGCTCCACATTGCGCTGTTGTAGCTGCCGTCGAGCAGCGACTTTCTCCTGCGGAAGGTCAGCTCGCGGTGCTTCTCGCCTATCATCGTGTATTTGAGCAGGTTAACGCGCTCGTCAAAGGTATCTCCCTCCGAAATGCGCTGAACGCGCTCCGCTTCCCTGAGCAGCGCCTTATCCTCTATCGCGCCGCTTACCCGCGCGGAGGGATAATGCCTCGGCGACACGAGCGACTTCAAACCGAACCGCGTCATCATCTCGTCGTCCAGCGCGGCGAAAAATCTGCTCTCGCCGACGTCGCCCTGTCGCCCCGCCCTGCCGCGGAGCTGCTTCGTTATGCGGGAGCTTTCGCGCATAGATGTCGCGAGAACGAGAAGTCCTCCCGCAGCGATAACGAACTCCTTTTCCGCGCCGCTCTCGCCGCCGAGCTTTATATCAACGCCGCGCCCCGCCATGTTCGTCGAAATGGTGACCGCACCGCGCTCGCCCGCTTTCGCGATGACCGCAGCCTCCTCCGCGTCGTTTTTCGCGTTGAGTACCGCGCAGGAAATGCCCCTTTCCTTTAATTCGGCGGCAATGCTCTCGCTTTCCTCAATGCTCTCCGTCCCGACAAGCACGGGACGCTCCGCCTTAGCCGCTTCCGCTATTGCACAGATTATCGCGCGCCGCTTTTCCGCCGCGTCATAATACAGCTCGAGTGGGTGGTCGATACGCGCGCAGGGCAGCCTTGTCGGGATAACGTCCGTCGTCAGCCCGTAAAGCTTCTCAAACTCCTCGCGCGACTGCTCCGCAGTGCCCGTCATGCCGGACAGCTTGGGATAAAGCCTTATAAAGAACTGCAGCGCGATATTACCCATTATTCTCCCGCGCGAGGTTATTTTAAGCCCGTGCTTCGCCTCGGCAGCCGCCTGCAATTCTCCCGGGAAAACGCGCCCGACTGCCGCGCGCCCCGTAAACTCGTCGATAAGGACGATCGCGCCGTCCTTTACGATGTAGTCCTTGTCCTCTTTCAAAAGGCACCGCGCTTTTATGCAGGCGCATATCTTCGCGAGCAGCCCCGCGCTGTCCTCCCCGTAAATGTCAACGCCGAAAATTTCCTCCGCCTTGTCCGCGCCGCTGTCGGTGAGGTAAACGTTGCGGCTCTCGTCGTCAATGCCGTAATCCTCCTCGTCAAAGCCGGACACCTTTTCGTACACCTCGGCGGTGGAGCTGTCCTCGGACACCTCCATATCGCCCGCAATGACAAGCGGTATCCTCGCCTCGTCGATAAGAATGCTGTCCGCCTCGTCGACTATCGCGAAATCAAGCTTCTCGGGGAACACCATCTTCTCCGTTTCAAAGCAGGCGAAATCCCGCAGGTAATCAAAACCCGCCTCCTTTGCTGTCATATAAACGACCTGCCGCGAGTACAGCTCCGCGCGACGGTCACGCGGGGTCTTTTCGGTAATGCACCCGACCGACACGCCCATCTCGTCATATACGGGCTTCATCCATTCGCAGTCGCGCTGGGCGAGGTAGTCGTTGAAGGTAAGCACATGAACGCGCCCGCCCGCAAGCGCATGGGCGCAGGCGGCGAAAACGGCGCAAAGCGTCTTTCCCTCGCCCGTCTGCATCTGCACCATTTTCCCCTCGTAAAGGGAAAGCGCGCAGGAAAGCTGCTCGTCGAACGGGGTCATTCCCAGCTTTTTCTCAAACGCAAGGTAAACCCGCGCGAATATTTCCTCGGCGGAGCTGCCGCCGCATTCCCCGCTTTCCGCAAGGCTCTTTATCTTCGCAATAGCTGTTTTCTTATCCAAAATAACCTCCGAAAGCGGCTTGTAATGCGGTCAGACCGCTCTGCCGCGCTTTATTCCTCCGGTGAAAGCGCGCAGCTCGTCGCGGCGCGAATCAAGCCATTTTGTTACCGTGCGGGTCGTCTGCCCGTTTTCTGTCATTTCCTCAAGGCGGTCAAAGCTCACCCACTTCGCCGCGCAGACCTCCGCCGCCTGAAGCCGCAGCGCGGACAGGCTCACGTCCTTATTTACAATATAGAAATCGCGGAGCATACTGTCTGTCGTCAGCGTCCAGACAAGCCTTATCTCGTCTGTGCGGGCGCGAATGCCCGTTTCCTCGTACAGCTCGCGCACCGCCGCGTCGCGGCTGGATTCCCCCGCAACGGCGCAGCCGCCCGAGCACTCCCACTTGCCGCCGCTCGTCTTTTCGGGAACGCGCTGCGTCAGCAGTATCTCGCCCTTGTTGTTTATCGTCATTATCTGCACGACGATATGATATTCCCCGTGCGGGACAGGCGCGCCGCGCTGTATCCTACGCCCGAGCGGGCGCCTGTCAACGGTGTACAGGTCGAAATATTCCATTCAGACCACCGATGTTCCCGACTCGAGATTTTTTCTGATAAGCTCGCAGCGCTGCTTTACGCAGTCAGCCGAGCGCAGCGGATCGGAGGGTGTGTTGAAGGTGTAGTCCATCAGCTTCTCTATTGTTGTGGAGGCAACGTGCAGCCTTGTGTCGCTCGACGCGTAGTAGATGTAAACGTCGCCGTTCTCACGGACGATAGCGCCGTTTGTAAACGCAACGTTGGAAACGTCGCCGACGCGCTCAATGCCCTGCGGCGCGATGAACAGTCCCGACGGGCTTGCGATGAGCTTCGAGGGGTCGTTGAGGTCGGTCGCGAAAACATAGATGACGTAGCGCAGACCCGCCGCCGTGTTCCTTACGCCGTGCGCAATGTGTATCCAGCCCTTGGGGGTCTTTATGGGAACAGCGCCCGCGCCGTTCTTAACCTCGGTTATGGTGTGGTAAACGCGTGGGCTGATTACCTTTTCCTCGGTGCAGAGCACGGGGTTGGTGATGTCCTCGCACAGCGCGAAGCATACGCCGCCGCCCGAGCCTGTGGAGATGAAATCGTCCTGCGGACGGGTGTAGAACGCGTACTTACCGTCGACAAATTCGGGGTGAAGAACAACGTTCCTCTGCTGCGGCGACTTTGAAATAAGGTTAGGCAGGCGCTCCCATGTAACGAGGTCCTTTGTGCGGACAATGCCCGCCTGCGCGTTCGCGGCGGAAAGGTCGGAGGAGGTCGTGTCCTTGCTCTCGGAGCAGAAAACGCCGTATATCCAGCCGTCCTCGTGCTGCGTCAGGCGCATATCGTAAACGTTGGTTTCCTCGGGGCAGGTGTCGGGGAGTATCACGGGGTAATCGCGGAAGCGGAAGCCCTCGGTAGGCTTGTCGCTCTCCGCAACGGCGAAGAAGCTCTTCCTGTCCGCGCCCTCAACGCGCGCCACAAGGCAGTATTTACCGTTAAGGTAAATTGCGCCGCTGTTCATCACGGCATTCACGCCGAGGCGCTCCATAAGGTTCGGGTTGTCGTTGTAGGACAGGTCGTAGCGCCAGATGAGCGGCGCGTGCTCCGCTGTGAGGACGGGATTTTCATAGCGGTCGTATATGCCGTTGTAGAAATCCGCCTTGGGGTTCGGGCGGCGGATAAGCTCCTCCTGCTTCTTTACAAGCTCAGAAAGTTTTGCGTCAAATTCGTTTTTTGTCAACATAGTTATACGTTCCTTTCTGTATAAGTGAATATACATTAACATTATAGCACACTTTCTCGCATATTTCAAGGTTGACAGCACCTTTTTTACGGAGTATAATATAGTGAAGATAAAATCCGATACGGAGGTCTGTATTATTATGTATAAATTGGTTATATTTGACTTGGACGGAACGCTCCTTGACACCATCGGCGACCTTTCCGCCGCGGGAAATTACGCGCTGTCTGCAATGGGGCTGCCCGTTCACACCGAAAACGAATACAAGCTGTTTGTCGGGAACGGTATCCCGAAGCTTATCGAGCGAATGCTCCCCGCAGGGCACTCCCCCGAGGACGAAAAACGCGCGCGGGCGCTTTTTGACGAATACTACTCCGCCCACAAAACGGACAAGACCCGCCCCTACGACGGCATGACCGAGCTTGTTCACGAGCTTAACGCGCGCGGGGTCGTCTGCGTGTGCAACACGAACAAGGCGTATGAGTTCTCCGCAGGGCTTATCAAAGGCGCCTACGGCGGCGATATCCGCGAGGTTATCGGCGAGGGCATGGGCTACCCGACGAAGCCGTCGCCCGACGCGGCGCTTGAATTCTGCCGCCGCTGGTGCGATGACAAGAGCAAGGTGCTGTATGTCGGGGACAGCGGCGTTGATATGCAGACCGCCGCGAACGCGGGAACAGACGCCTGCGGCGTGCTGTGGGGATTTCGCAGCCGCGCCGAGCTGGAGCAGTTCCGCCCCGCGCATATTGCACAGAATGTTTCCGAGCTGAGGAGGATAATCCTCGGGGAATAATTCGCTGACGAAATGCTGCCGCATATTCCCCGCATTTAATGCCCCGCACAGGGATTATTCCCCGCCCGCAATGCGCATTTTAGTCAAACTTCCCGCCGTGTAGTTGTGAATTTAACCAAAAATAACCGCAGATATGCGAAAAGTTTGTGAAAATCGGTGACAAATTTTCTTTTTTGTGTTATAATCATATCAAGGCAAAGGCAACGCGTCACTTCGGAGGTGGATAAATATGGCTAACAGGATAATCACGATAACAAGGCAGTACGGCAGCGGCGGGCGCGAGATCGGGCAGAAGCTTGCCGAGCGTTTGGGAATTGAATTTTACGACAACAAGCTGCTTGACATAGCGGCGGGCGACAGCGGCATTCACAAGAACCATTTCGAGCAGAACGACGAGCGCCGCACCAACA
Source organism: uncultured Clostridia bacterium (assembly GCA_945935925.1). GTDB lineage: Bacteria > Bacillota > Clostridia > Oscillospirales > Ruminococcaceae > CAG-115. The sequence goes on from CAMERU010000019.1 coordinate 14,011, forward strand.
GCTTCCTCTATCTGCTGTCAACGACCTACGGACAGGGCGGTGTGCCGTTCGACGACACGCTTTTCTTCGCGCAGCTGAACGCTATTCAGAAGATAGCCTCCGAGCAGTCCTGTGTTATAATCGGGCGCTGCGCCGACTATGCGCTGCGCGATTTCAACAACGTTGCGAACCTGTTTATAAGCGCGCCGTTCGAGGACAGGGTAAAGCGCGCGGTCGAGGTCTACAATATCGACGAAAAGCACGCCGCCGATTACGTCAGGCGAATCGACAAGCAGCGCACTTCCTATTACAACTACTACGCCGACAAGCGCTGGGGCAGCCCGCAGAACTATCAGCTCTGCCTTGACAGCTCCGCGCTCGGAATAGACGGGTCTGTCGATATTATCGCCGACTTTCTTGACAGGTATTTCGGCAAGTGAACAAATAATTAAGAGCCGCCTGCGATCCGAGTTGACCGCAGGCGGCTTATTATTATTTTGATGACATTATTCGGATATAGCTTTCTTCTCCTCGGGCATATCCACGCTTGCCTTCTTCGCCCTTGCGAAAAGGTCGTCCGCCTTTGCCGCGTCGACTTTCGTAAGCAGCGATACAACGACAACGCATACCATTGCGAGAACAAACGCGGGGAGGAGGGAGTAGATACCCGTTCCGTTGAAGAACAACTCCCAGACGATAACGCCCGCGCCGCCCGAAATAATACCTGCGACTGCGCCCTGAATGGTCATTCTCTTCCAGAACAGCGAAAGCAGCATAGCGGGTCCGAACGCAGCGCCGAGTCCCGCCCATGCGTAGGAAACAAGTCCCATAACGGAGCTGTTCGGGTCAAGCGCAATGATGTACGCAATTATCGCAACGACGATTACCGCGCCGCGCGATATCCACATAAGCGTCTTTTCGCTCGCCTTTTTGTTGAACAGCTTGAACATATCGTTGGTGACTGCCGAGGAAGTAACGAGCAGCTGCGAGTCCGCCGTGCTCATTATAGCCGCAAGAATAGCCGAGAGGACTACGCCGGCAATAAGAGCCGGAAGCAGCGACGAGGACAGGAACATGAATATCTTCTCGCTGTCGCCGATGGCGTTGAACTGCGCAAGCAGCGCCTCATTGCCCTCCGCATGGAGGAACAGCATACCGAATATACCCACAAGAACAGCCGCACCGAGCGTTACAAATACCCAGATCGTCGCGATAATGCGCGATTTCTTGATAAGGTCGCTGCTCTTTATCGCCATAAATCTTACGAGAATATGAGGCATTCCGAAGTAGCCAAGTCCCCACGCAAGACCCGAAACGATGGTCGTTACGGCAAGGGAGCCGTCGGGGCTGTGGATAAAGCTGAGGTAATACTCCGAGATAACGCCGTCCGCCTGAACCTGCGCGAACGTTGCGCCAAGGTCGGGCACATTCACGATAGCAACTATCGGAACAACAACCAGCGCCGCGAACATGAGCAGCCCCTGAACAAGGTCTGTCCAGCAGACAGCGATAAATCCGCCGAGGAAGGTGTAGCTTATGATGATAAGCGCGCCGACAGTCAGCGAAAGGGTGTAATCCGTGCCGAAAACAAAGTTGAAGAGCTTCGCGCCGCCGCTGAACGCTGACGCTGTATAAATAAGGAAAAAGAAGAAGATGACCGCCGCACAGGCAAAGCGTATAACGGGGCTCTCCGTGAAGAAGCGCTTCTGGAAATATTCGGGGATAGTGATAGCGTCGCCCGCCGCGTAGGACATCTTGCGAAGCCTTGAAGCAACGATGAGCCAGTTAAGGTATGTACCGATGAACAGACCGATAGCGATCCAGCTTTCGGTAAGACCGCCGACCATTACCGCCCCGGGAAGCCCCATAAGCAGCCAGCCGCTCATATCCGACGCCTGCGCAGAGATAGCGGTCGTCCAGCTGCCCAGCTGACGTCCTCCGAGAAAATAATCGGACACGCTCTTTGATTTCTTGAAGGAATAGATTCCTATTCCGAGAATAATGAGCGCATACACGACAAACGCTATTATAGTGAATACATTTAACTCCATATGGTATCTCCTTTTTTAATAATACTTTATCATTGTAACATAATTGCGGATTTATTGCAAGCGCTTTGACGCTTTTTCTCATTTTTGCTTTGTTTTTTCGGGAAAATGACATATTTATGCGCCGTTTTATAGAAGTTTTGCATAACGTCTGTGCAATTATGCATTTTCGGGCATAGCAAAACTCCCGCTCTTTCGGACGGGAGCACAGTCTGTCAAAAAAGCCCTGTCGGGCTTTTCCGACAGGATCTCCGCTAACGCGGAGGGCGGCACGGCTAACGCCCTGCCGAGCCGTCCCGCCTGCGCGCAAAGCCGCTGCGCGGCTTCACACTTGTCGGGACAGAGGTATTTTTGGGGCGGGAAACCCGCCCCAAAAATGTATTTAAAAGCCCGCTGCGCGGGCAAAACGTTTTTTCGGGCAAGCAAAAGCTCCCGCCCTTTCGGACGGGAGCGGTTAATTCAAGCGTCATGCCGAAGCGCCGAATTACGAGTAGCGCTTGTTGTAGAGATAGCTGTCGACTTCCTTAACGGCGAACATCGGGATAATTCCGAGGCAGCTGACAACCGACAGGATAAACAGAACGCCCGAGATAATGTAGTTGTAGCCCATAAATCCGGGGTTAGCCGCAATAAAGCTGCTGCGCGCGTTGAATACCACGAAAATGCTGGAGAAGTTGCAGGAAGCTACCACAAGGTAAAGCGCCAGCGCACCGAACTTGGTGAAGCCGTATCCGCCCATCATTGCGAACGCAATAAACAGCGTGATACCGCCGTAAACGATGAAATACATATAGTCCATCGCGCCCATAACGAAGCTGCTGTACTGAAGTCTGTCCCACATCGCGACTGCCGCGATCGTAAGAACAAAGCTCAGAATAACGGAGCCTGCGCCGATAAGAACAGCAACAGCGGGCTTCTTCTCCTCCGCGCCGAACTTAAAGCCGAGCTTGCCCTTGACAATTCCGAACGAGTAGAAAGCAAGCGCTGCCGCAACAACGAACGAAAGAATAAGGCATACCGTCTTTATCCACCACGAAGTCGTCATGCCGTTCTGACCTATCCACTCGATAGCGTCGGCGTCGCCCTGCTTAGCCAGAGCCTTCATGGGGTTATATGTGCGGAAGATCCAGAGGATCTTGGTAACGACTGCAAAGAGGTTGGAAAGCGCTGCCGCGCCGCCGAACGCAAGGAAGAAGTAGGTCGCCCAATCCGCGTCGCGGACATACATGATAGCCGCCGTAAGCGCAACGCCGAGCAGCAGCACGAGAATGTAGCCCTGTGTAAGCGCCTGATCGTTCCAGCCGAGGAAGATAGACCAGTTGATGCCATATGCGCCCATAGCGAAGCTTTCAAGAACGACCAGCGCAAGCATCATAACAAACATGATACCGCCCTTTATGCCGCGCTTCTTCATGCCGGCGATCTGTTCCGGAGTAAGCAGCATATCGTCCGCATATTCGAGCGAATTAAGGTAAACGAAATAAACGCAGGCAACAATGCAGATCACCGCGTCAACAACGCCGAAGATCCTCATGGAGTTCCTTACATTTGCAAAGGGAACAAGGACAGGAACAAGACCGATAACAGCCTTTGCCCCGAAAACAGCGGTAAGATAGCTCTTTGCAAACGCGAAGCCCTTATAGAAGAACAGCGAGAGCAGTATCGGAACGCCCGTTATAACAAGGTAAACGAGAACGATATTAAGTATCGTCGACGAAAGGGAAAGAATGACCTGATTTTCGGCGATCTCCTGCGCGGAGGCGAAGGTCTTTCCGAAAAGCTTAACTATGTAGGTTATTCCCTTTTCATTGAGATCGGCATTGTTATAAACAGGGGAGATGAACAGCGGATTTATAACAATAAAGTAAGCAACAACAGCCTCAATGACAGAAAAGACAGACACAATAAGCGCAAGCGTCTTGTTTGTCAGTCCCTTTGCCGTCGAGGAATCGTTTACAGCCATAGCATTTGACATAAAAAGTAATCCTCCTAGAATAGCCCGCCCGCGCATTCTCCCGCGCACAGTGAGGGCATGATATAATGCTTCACATAAATTATAACACAAGCGGCGCATATTTGCAAGCAAAAAGCACAATTTCCGCTATGCGCTTTTATACAAACTTTGTGAAATATATTTGTGCAATAACGCTACTTGACACTTTTTGGGTGAAATTATTAAGCCGGATTTAAGTGATTGCCTGAATCACTTTTTCTGATTCTGAGGAGCGGGCGCTGTCCCGGGCTTTGCGGGAGGCTGCTGCGCGGGGTTCGCCTGAACATTGCCCGCGGCATTGATGTTCTTTCTTAACAGGCGCAGGTCGTTAAGGTCGCGCGCCATGAGCTCCTCTACCCTCGCCAGCATATTGTCCGCAAACGCGTTGGTTGAGGTGTGGATATCCTTTGCGCGGTTCTGCGCAACGCTTATCGCCTCGGTCGCGCGGCGGCGCGCTTCCTTCATGACGTCGCTCTCCTCGATAAGCTCGGCGCGGCGCTGCTCCGCCTTGCGGATAATGTCCTCGGCTTCCTTTTTCGCGTCGCTGATTATCTTGTTCTTGTCGGCAACCACCTTTTTCGCCTGCTGTATCTCCATGGGGAGCACCATGCGCATATCGGTGACAATGTTGTCAAGCTCGTCCACATCCACCATGCTCTTTTTCTTGAAGGGTATCCTCGTCGCGTTGCGGATTATCTCCTCGAGCATTTCAATGTAATCGTCGATAGAATAAGAATTTTCCATGATGATCATTTCCTTTCGCTGTTATTATTTTGTGCGGTTCTGCTCTGCCGCCGTCCGCTTGGCGGCAAACTCCGCTTTAAGCTTGCTGCTTATTTCCTCGTGTATCGGCGCGGGAACATATTTCGACAGATCGCCGCCGAACATCGCGACCTGCTTTACCATGCTTGACGACACGAACGTTGTGTTAAGGCTTGCGGGAAGGAACACCGTTTCCGCGCGCGGGTTAAGGTCCTTGTTCGTATGCGCCATCTGGAACTCGTATTCAAAGTCGGAAGTCGCGCGCAGCCCCTTGACTATGACGTCGATATCCTTTCTCTGCTTGAAATAATCGGCGAGCAGTCCGTCGTAGCTCGCTATCTCAACGTTTTCCATTCCCTCGGTGACCTTGCGGAGCAGCTCGCAGCGCTCCGGTATGGAAAAGCTGTAGGATTTCAGCGGGTTTATCAGCACGACAACAATAAGCTTGTCGAACATTTTCGACGCCCTTGTGATGATGTCAAGATGACCGTTTGTAACGGGATCGAAGCTTCCGGGATATATGGCTGTTTTCATTCAAACCGCTCCTTTCACTGTTTCTCTTCCTCTGCGGAGATACGGCGGTATATCGTGACAGCCGTTCTTCCGTGGCGGAGCGTCTTTGCTATCTCAAACCCGCCGCTTTCGCGCGGGAGCACGCACTCCTTTTCGTGCTCGCAGATAATGACGCCGTTTTCGGACATCTTCTCCGTCAGCAGCGGGAGCGCCTTTTGTATAAGGCGGTAATTGTACGGCGGGTCAAGCAGCGCGATATCGAACACCGCGCGGGTGGATTTCAGAAACGCCGAAAACGGCATATTTGCAACCTTCGCCTGCGGCTCAAGCCCCGTTGTTCTGAGGTTGTCCCTGACCGCCTTTATCGAAACCGCCGCCGCGTCGACGAAATAGCATTCCTTTGCGCCGCGGCTGAGCGCCTCGATGCCGAGCTGACCGCTCCCCGCGAAAAGGTCGAGCACCGTCCTGCCCTCTATTTCAAACTGCACCGCGCTGAAAATCGCTTCCTTTACCCCGTCGGTGGTAGGACGCACAACGTCCGTGCCCTCGACGGTGACGAGCTTTCTCCCGCGCGCCTTGCCTGTGATAACTCTCATTTAAAATCTCTCCTGTATGAACCGATACAGCTCCTCCGCCTTTTCCCCGCTCACCTTTGCCGCCTGCCGGAGCTGCTCCGGGGTAGCCTCCTTCATTGCCTGCTTCGTTCTGAACGTTTTGAGCAGGGCGCGCGCCTTTGCCTCGCCTATGCCCTTTATCTCGGTAAGCTCCAGCGTATAGGTCTTTTGCTTGTGCCTTGCCCTCTGGAACGATATGGAATACCTGTGCACCTCGTCCTGTATATTGGTAAGCAATGCGAAAAGCGGTCTGTTCGCGCTTATTGATATTTCACCGCCCGCCTTTGCTATGGCGCGCGTCCTGTGCTTGCTGTCCTTGACAAGACCGAACAGCGGAACGTCTATCTTCATTTCGTCCAGCACCTCCGCAACTGCGGAGATATGCCCCTTTCCGCCGTCAAGCAGGATAAGGTCGGGGAGCGGCGAAAAGCTCTCGTCCCCGTCAAGGTACCGCTGCATACGCCGCCGCAGCACCTCCTGCATACACGCGTAGTCGTTCTGCCCGACGACGGTTTTTATGCCGAATTTGCGGTACCCCGCCTTGAACGGTCTGCCGTTGCGGTAGACGATCATGCCGCCGACCATGCCCGTTTCGCCGAAGTTGGAGATATCGTAGCTTTCGATGACCTCGGGTATTTTTTCCAGCCCGAGAAGCTCTTTGAGATCCTCCAGCGCCTTAATTTCCTTTGCCGTCCTGCCCGTTTTCAGCGCGAGATACTCACCCGCGTTGTTTTTCGCAAGCGTTACCTGCGCCATTCCGTCGCCGCGGTGGGGTATCACGAATTTAACGGCGTGACCCGCCTTTTCCCGCAGGAGCTGCGTTATCAGCTCAATGTCCTCAAATTCCTCGTCGATATATATTTCTTTGGGGATATCGTCGCGGGAGGAATAGTAGCTCAGCAGGAAATCGCGCCGCATTGCCGCGCCGTCGTATTCGTCGCCGATAAAGAAATTCTCCTTGTCGACAAGCCTGCCGCCGCGGTATTTCACCACCGCAAAGCTTGCCAGACCGACATTCTGCGCCGCGCCCACTATGTCGTATTCCTGCTTGTAATCGAGTATCTTCTGCGCGTGCTGTAATCTCGTTATCGCCGCGATACGGTCGCGCAGCTTGGCGGCGCGCTCGAACTCAAGCGCCTCCGCAGCCTCCTCCATCTGAGCGGTGAGCTGCTCGACGGAGGTCTTGCTGCCGTTTCGGAGATAGGCTATCGCTTCGTCGACGATAGCGCGGTATTCCTCCGAGGAAATTTTCCCGCGGCAGACGCCCATGCACTTTTTTATGTGGTGGTTAAGGCAGGGGCGCTCCTTTCCGAACGACGACGGGAAGCTTCTGTGGCAGGTCGGGAGCATGAATATCGTGTTTGCCTCCTCGACAGCCTGCTTTACGGTGTAGCCGCTGGTGAACGGGCCGATGTAGTCGGCGTTCGGGTCGTTGGTGTTAAGCGCGTAGGTCAGGCGCGGGTAGGGCTCGCGCGATATCTTTATATAGTTGTAGCCCTTGTCATCTTTTAATAGTATATTATACTTGGGCTGGTGCATTTTTATAAGGCTCGCCTCAAGCACCAGCGCGTCAAGCTCGGTATGGGTGACGATGAAATCAAAGTCGTATATCGTGTCGACAAGCTTCAGGGTCTTGGCGGTGTGCTGCGGGTTGGAGTGGAAATAGGTGGTGACGCGGTTTTTCAGCGCCTTTGCCTTTCCGACGTAGATAATAAGCCCCGTCTTGTCCTTCATGAGGTAGACGCCCGGTTCGGTCGGCAGCCTGTTCGCCTTTTCCCGTAAATAAGGCAGCCTTTCGTTCAACGCACTCCCTCCAATAACTGCACAATGATACACATTACATTGTAACAGATTTTATCGGAAAATACAAGTATTTTTATAAAATCGGTTGAAAAAAAGCTTGTCTTGTGTTAGAATATGTATTGGTTTATTATAAAACAGAGAAAATCACAGAGATAATCAAGGGAAAAGGGATAAAATGGAGCAGAATAAAACCGCCTCGCTTTCCTACCGCGAGGGCTTTAAGGACGGACTTCCGATCGCGCTCGGATATCTTTCGGTGTCGTTCACGTTCGGGATAACCGCTGTCGGAATGGGGCTTTCCCCGCTGACCGCGATACTTATTTCAATGACTAACCTCACCTCCGCGGGACAGGTCGCGGGCATAGGCATAATAGCCGCGGGCGGCGGGTACATAGAAATGGCGCTCGCGCAGCTTATCATAAATATGCGCTACGCGCTGATGAGCCTTTCGCTGTCGCAGAAGCTGGAGGCAAAATATAACCTGCGCGACAGGATAATCACCGCGTTCGGAATTACCGATGAGGTGTTCGCGGTCGCCTCGGGAAAGAGCCGCGATGTTTCCGCGCGGTATATGTACGGGCTGATAACGCTGCCTTATATCTTCTGGGCGGCGGGAACGGCGGTCGGAGCGCTGCTCGGCGGCATTCTCCCCGACTTCATCAAATCCGCCCTCGGAATAGCGATATACGGAATGTTTATCGCGATAGTCATTCCCCCCGCGAAAAAAAGCCGCGGGATACTCGGCGTGGCGGTCGTCGCCGCGCTGCTCAGCTGCCTGCTGTATTACGTCCCGATATTCGGCTTTATCTCGTCGGGTATATCCATAATAATCTGCACGGTCATTGCCGCCGCTCTCGGCGCGCTGCTCTTCCCGCAGGATATAAAGGAGGACGGCGAAAATGAATGACGCGGAATATCTGTTCATAAGCGTCGCGGTGATGGCGCTGGTGACCTATCTTATAAGAATGCTCCCGCTCGCGGCGTTCAGGAAGAAAATCAAGTCGAAATTCGTCATGAACTTCCTGTTCTATGTCCCCTATGCGGTATTGAGCGCAATGACAATACCCGCCGTATTTTACAGCAGCGGCTCGGTATGGAGCGCGGTCGCGGGGTGTATCGTCGCGGTGGTGCTCGCGTTTTTCGAGAAGGGACTGCTCACCGTTGCGGTGTGCGCCTGCGGCGGCGTTTTCGTGACGGAGCTTGTAATGCGGCTGACAGGGCTTATGTAAAGGAGTTATCATATGAAACTGATGTTCGGTTCGGATATACACGGCTCGGCGCTGTGGTGCGAGCGGCTGCTCGGGGCTTACCGCCGCGAGGGAGCACAGCGGCTCTGCCTGCTCGGGGATATCCTCTACCACGGACCGCGAAACGCGCTCCCCGAGGGGCATGACCCCAAAAAGGTGGCAGAGCTGCTAAACGGAGTAAAGGACGAGCTGCTCTGCGTGCGCGGCAACTGCGACACGGAGGTCGACCAGATGGTGCTGCAATTCCCCGTGCTGTCCGACAGCGCGATGATATTCGCCGACGGGCACACCCTCTTTCTCTCCCACGGGCACCACTTTAACCCCGAAGCGCTGCCCCCGCTGAAAAAGGGCGACGTCCTCATAAACGGGCATACGCACGTCCCGAAAGCGGTTGTCGTTGACGGGATACACTGCCTTAACGACGGCTCCGCCGCGCTCCCGAAGGAAAATTCCCCCCATACATATATGATATACGAAAACGGAGTGTTCACTGTCAAGGATATGGACGGGAACATTTTTCTCACCCATACATTAAATAACGCTTGACAAAAGCGCGGCGTTGTGATATCATAAGTAAGGAAGCGCTGATTAAATCTGGTGCGCAGATTGCGCAGTCAGATTTTTCGTCAGATTGTACAAATTGAGCGCAGGCGGGCTGACGCCCGTCAAGCGAAATTTGTGCAATATGGCGGAAAAGATGCAAGCAAGATGCGTGCCAAGCCGCTAGGCGTGATTTATTCAGTGCTTCCGTAGGTAAACAACTGAATATGCCCTTATAAACCGATGACGCGGAAGTAAAAATGTCCGTGCGCCCACAGAGAGCGGCTGATGCTGAGAATGCCGCGGAACGCAGCGCATTACAATGGTCCGCCGAGGGCGCGGTCAAAGGCTCTGCCGAGTATTC
>CAMERU010000020.1 GCA_945935925.1 uncultured Clostridia bacterium
ACCATCGCGATATCTCTGTCCTTAGGAGCAACGTCGTTTACAAGACGGTCGCCGATGAACAGCTCGCCCTCGGAGATCTCCTCAAGACCTGCGATCATACGAAGTGTCGTAGACTTACCGCAGCCGGAAGGACCTACCAGAACGATAAACTCCTTATCCTTAATGTTCATGTTAAAATCGGAAACAGCAACTACTCCGCCGGGGTAACGCTTGTATATACCTCTAAGTGCCAAACTTGCCATGTAAATATGACCTCCTGATGTACAATTATTCTGGCAGAGCCGAACGCGCGCAAAGGCGTAACGACCCTATTTGCCGCTAATAATATAATACCAAAACTCGCCCGAAAATAAAAGAGCCTAAGTCAACAAATATTTTTTAATGCGTTTATATATTTTCACTAACGTTTACAAAAAACTGTAATAAAAATCGGCTCCCAATGGTGTTATTGCACAAAAATACGGTCCATTTTCGGCTTTGTGAAAACGGTGTGAAGATTTTTTGGCGTTTATAACAAAGCCCTTTATTTCTTTTTGTTTATATTACCACCTGCGATAGTTTATGTGACAGTTTACGAATAATATTTTGTTAATTATGCCCAAGTTTTCATAAGAGGAATATCACCGCGCCGCGCTTCATAGAGATAAGTCAGGCTATTTAAAGGAGGAATATCAATGACGGAAAGAAAGCATCGCTCGGGAAAGACGCTGCTTTTCGGTGCCGTGCTTCTGATCGCAGCGGCGATATGGTGCATAGTAAGGCTGTGCGCGGGCAGCGCGGACGGAATAAGCGGCGAAACAAACGAGCAGCGCATCAACTACATAAACAGCTTCGGCTGGGACGCGGGGCTGACCCACACCGACGTAAAGGAGGTGCGCATTCCCGTGCGCTTCGACGAGGCATACGAGCAGTACAACACGCTCCAGAAGGAGCAGGGCTTCGACCTGCGCAAATACCGCGCCTGCTCCGTCAAGCAGTACACCTACTCTATCGGCGGCGAGGATTCCGCAGTGCCGATATACGCGCACCTGCTCGTGCTTGACGGTGAGATAATCGGCGCGGACATATCCTCCGCCGAGGCGGACGGCTTTGTTACCGTGTTGGCGAAGGGCAAGGATTGACAAACCGCCCGCGTTGTTGTACAATGAACAGGTAACATTGTACGGCAAAGGGGTGTAATTTTTGAACAGCAGAAAAACTTTCGCTCTTGCGGCGGGCGTGCTTACAGTTACAGCCGCGGCGGTTGTCGGGGCGAATTATTTCTCCCGTCGCAGTGTGCCCGATTTCGCATACAGCACTCCGTCCGGCGCGGTATCGGAGTTCACTCCCGAAAATGCCCCCGACAGCGCCGAGGTCAAGCCCGACGCCGACAGCGCGATTTCCAACGAGGCAGTAACCGAAACGGCAGCGGAAATTGACCCCGAAACAACGGGCAGCACCGCAGCGGGAACTGACCCCGCAAACGAAAGCGGCGAGCCCTCTCCTCCCGAAACCGATACCGCCGCAATCATGCTCTGCGGCGACCCGCTGAACTCGGTTTTTGTGCGGTATGACGGCTCCCGCGTTATCGTGAGCGGGACCTGCCCCGAGGATACGGCGCTCGACGCGGCGCTGACATTCGGCGATACCGTTCACCCCGATATCACGCGCAGCGGCGAGGATTATGAGCTTTTATTCACCGTCGGCGATATTTCGGCGCAGGATACACTTAATCTCTCCGTAACATTCGGAGAGGATATGCTTTCGTATTCCCTGTTCACATCGGCGGACGGCTTTGCGGACGGCGGCTTCTCGGAGATCGCGGCAATAAACAGCGCCGCCGTGGATAATGCTTCGGAATTATCGGCGGAATATACCGCGGAATACATTCTCCCCGGCGGTACTCCCGAACAGCGCGCGGAGGTATTGTCGCAGATAAAGGAGCTTTCGGACAGGATATGCGGCGATATCGCCGATGATTACGACAAGGCGCGGGCGATAGCGCGGTGGGTGTCGCAAAACATCTATTACGACCATGACGCAAAAAACGATACGGTTGACCTTGAAACGGTGTCGCTTGCGCATATTCTGGAAACGCACAGGACGGTCTGCATTGGTTTTTCCAATCTTTACGCCGCGCTGTGCTCCGCGCAGGGGCTGACCTGCTTTAATGTCAACGGCGACTGCCTGCGCGGGAGGCTTGACTTCGAAACTAGGGTGAAGAATACGGCGCTGCACGAATGGAACGTTGTCATTATCGACGGCAGAGCAATTAATGTTGACACCGTGTGGAACACCACAAATTCCTATAAAAACGGGAATTATACGGACGGAATTACAACTGCGCAATACTTCGACATCGGAGATATCGTTTTTTCGCAGGCTCACCGCGCGCGGAAAGCGGAGCACAGGGATTATTTCGGATAACAAAAGGGCGGCATTTCAAACCGCCCTTTTCTGCCCTTTTCTGCCATTTTTATTTGTTATCCCCGCGTTCAGCCCTCTCCGCCTCGCGGCGCTCCGCTTCCCTTTTCGAGAATACGCAGCCGCAGTAATTCTGGCGGTACAGCCCGTATTCACGGCTGAGCTCAATTGAACGCAGATAGCCGCCGTGCTTCTTGAAATCGTTAGGGAGATTTTTAACGCCGTATATTTCCGACAGCTCGCCGCCTATGCCGTTGAGCGCTTCGCAGTTCTTCATCGGGCTTATCGACAGCGTTGAGCAGAAATAGTCGAAGCCGTTTTCCCTTGCGTATTCCGCCGCGCGCTCCAGCCGCAGGCGGTAGCACCGCATACACCTTTCCCCGCCCTCGGGGACATTTTCATACCCTTTCACCGCGCCGTAAAACTCGGCGGGGTCATAGCGGTCGGCGACAAACTCCACCCTGTTCTTCACAGGCAGGCTTTCAATAAGCCGCCGCTGCTCGCCGACACGCTTGGCATATTCCTCCTCGGGGGAAATGTTCGGGTTATAATACAGCACGGTGATACTGAAATATTGCGACAGGTATTCAAGGCAATAGCTCGAGCAGGGCGCGCAGCAGCTGTGCAGCAGCAGGCGCGGAGTATTCCCCCCGAGCGATTTTATAAGCTCGTCCAGCTTTCGGCTGTAATTTATTTTCTGTTCCGTTATTATCACCGCCCCGCAAAAATATCCCTCTGCGCAACCGCGAGCCTGTCGCACCGCTCGTTTTCGGCGTGACCCGCGTGACCCTTTATCCAGAAAAATTCCACCTCGTGCCTTTCAAGCTGCGTCAGCAGTCTGTCCCACAGCTCGGGATTGAGCGCGGGCTTGCCGTCCGACTTTTTCCAGCCGCGCTTTTTCCAGCCTGCCGCCCAGCCCTTGGTCACCCCGTCGACGACGTATCTGCTGTCGGTCGTGACCCGCACCCTGCAAGGGTATTTCAGCTTCTCCAGCGCCGTGATAACGCCGAGCAGCTCCATGCGGTTGTTTGTGGTATGCGGGTCGCCGCCGCTCAGCTCGAGCTCTTTCCCGTCGCAGCGGAGTATCGCTCCGTAGCCGCCGGGACCGGGGTTGCCGCTGCACGCGCCGTCGCTGAATATTTCTACAAATCTTGACATTTTCCCCTCCGCCAAAAACAGCCCTCGACTGTACGAGGGCTGTTTCTTTGTAGTATTGCCGTATTTTTCGGCAGCATTCTGCCGAGCTGTCCGAAAATGAGCGTATCAGTTTGCAAGACCCGCGCGCTCGATACCTTCCGTGAAGTATTTCTGCAGGAAGATGTACATGATAACGATAGGCGCGATCGCAAGCAGACAGCCTGCCTCCATCCATACGATGTAGTCGGAAGCAACGCCGACTTTACCGGTGAGGTACATGGAGATGATGTTGGAGATGTTCGCGATCTTAAGCGAAATGGTGTTCGGATCGTTGAAGAACATCGAGCTTACATAGTAATCGTTCCAGTACCAAACGATGGAGAAGATGAATACCGTCAGGAACGAGCTTGCCGCATTGGGGACCATGACGCTGATAAACGTCTTGAACGGTCCGCAGCCGTCGAGGTAAGCCGCGTCCTCGAGCTCCTTGGGAAGCCCGCGGAAGAACTGCCTGAACAGGTAGATGAACAGACCCGCACGGATACCGTTGCAGAAGAGGGCGGGAATGTACATAGCGAAGTTTGTGTTGACAAGGGAGATGGAATCGCCCATGAACGCTGTCAGCAGACCGAAGATATCGAAGTATCTGAACTGCATATACTGCGGGATCATGATGATCTGAGTAGGAACGATGATCTGGAGCAGTACGATAACGAACAGGAAATTCTTACCCTTGAACTTGAATCGTGCGAAGCCGTAGCCCGTCAGCGCGCAGGTGCCAACCTGAAGCACCGAGGCAACGATGTTGAGAACGAGCGTGTTCCACAGCGTTGCGGGATAGCTTATCGCAGTCCATATCTCTACGAAGTTGTCAAAGCGTATCGTTTTGGGTATCCACATTACCGAGGGGTCATTCATCTCGACCTGCGGACGCAGCGATGTGGAGATCATGTAGAGGATAGGATACAGGATTACGAACGACAGACCGAAGATTATGACAAATCTGAACAGCGGCCATACATAACCCGCGATGCGGTGCCAGAAGATGTAGTTGTAGTGCTTTCTCTCCTTGGTGTTGTAGTGGCGCCAGTTCCTGATGATGTCAAAGTTGCTTACTCTGTAATCGTCCTTTTTCTTCTTTGCCTTGGCAGGCTTTGCGGACTTAGGCGTGCTCGCAACGTTTATGTCCGCCATTGTTTCCGCAACGCTCTCGAGAGTTGCCTCCTCTGCCTCTGCGGCAGAGGCTACAAGGCTCTCTTCTGCGGTTGTTACATTTTCAGCAGGCTGATTAGCAACATTTTCGTTTCCCTCTGCGGGAAAAATATTATTTTCTGTCACTTCTCTAACCTCCTTATTCATTCTCATAGTAAACAAATCTGTTTACGATAAAGCATACCAGACCGAGCACCGCTCCGACGATCGCAAAGTAGATCCATGCGAGCGCGGCGGAATAGCCGTATTCCCACTGTCTTGACTGCGTGAGAACGTATTTCATGACAACGTTGTCCGTGGATACGAACGCGTCGATGATCGTGTAAACAAGGTTTGCAAGGATCATCGGGCTGATTATCGGGAAGGTGATCTTCCAGAAAAATTCCCATGCGGTCGCGCCCTCCATATTCGCCGCTTCCTTTGCGGACGGCGGGATATTCTGAAGCGCGGACAGGAAGATCAGGATCTGGATACCCGAGTTCCATACGAGGTTCAGAACGTTTGAAGTGATGTCCTGAATGAACTCCGTAAATGTCTGGTTGATGTTGTAAATTCCGATAAACTCCATCAGCTCCGTTACAAGGTCTGTCTTGAACAGCGTGCTGAACTGCGCCGCGTCGGAAACGCCCTGCGACGCCATATCACCGTTGATAACGGAGATAACGGGACCCGTTGCGATAAGCACAGGCAGGAAGAATATCGCTCTTGCGAGGGTCCTGCCTCTGAACTTCTGGTTCAGGATTACCGCGATGAAGAGGGAGAATATCAGTATTACGGCAGCCTGCGGCAGGATCTCACCCAGCGACTGCGCGAGCAGCTGCGGGAAGTCGGTGTCGACGGTGAATGCCTTGATGTAGTTGCCGAAGTTGTTCCATTCGGTGTAGATACCTGCGGAGGTCATGCCGACCTCGAGAGCGCCCGCCTTATCGAGCAGCTTTGTGTTACACAGGGAGTACCACAGAGAAGTAAGAACGGGGATTATGAACAGCCACAGCGTGCCGATAGCCCACAGGGCGATAAATCCGTATCCGTAGAGCCACTTCTTCTTCTCATAGGGGATCTTGTTGGTCTTTATCTTGCGCTGGACTTTCTCGCCGTCTTTTCTTCTGATGTCAACCTCCTCGTTCGCCGCGTTGAATGCTGCGGCGGCAGCGGTGTTGTGTGCAGAAACCCTGACGGGAGCCGGAGCCTCGGCAATGACCGGTGTTTCTTCAGCGGCTGCTTCCGGAACTTCATTGAAAGCGTTCATTTCGGAACTGCCTTCAACGTTGAGATTTCTTTCGTCACTCATCAGTCAGTTGTCGCTCCTTTCAGTCCGTATTGAGCAAGGTCAATTGCCTTGCCGTTAACCTCGAGCGTGTAGTTTGCAAGGTCAGCCTTGAAAACTGTGCCGTTGGAGAATGTCGTCTGAACAACGTCCTCGGAGAGGTACTCGAAGTTTGTGATAGTCGCCTCGGAAACCTTGGATACAATGTCCTTGCAGAGCTTGTATTCATTGCCCGCGGTTTCTACCCAGCCCTTGTAGCTTGTGTAGAACAGCTCGTCATAAGAGCAGTCGGTAAATTCGTTGGGATCCTCGTACATTACCTCGTAGTGAACCGGAGTACCCGTCGCAACGGAGAGCAGGAACAGCTCGTCGGCGCTTGCGCTCGCGTTCTTAGCCTTGGTAGTGTAGGGAACGTAGCCGTGGATAACTATTTCGTATAGCGGAATATCGTAGTCATATACGTCAAAGCCGCTGCTGTAAAGCGGAACGTCCTTGATGTAGTCCGCATAGGGGATCGCATAGTCGTTGCAGGCAGAAGCAACAAAGGTCATGCCGCTGTTTTTTATCATCTCGTAGCACTTCTTGAGATTTTCGACAGCCTGCTGTCTTGATGTCGCCTTGCTGGTGTTGCCGCTGAAGTCGCTGTACAGCATATTCGTGCCGTTTGCAACGGATATCGCGTTCATTCCCTCCGAAACATAGCTGGAAACCACCGCGCCGTATGCCTTTTCGAGATATGCGGGTGTGAGTATGTACCAGCCTGTTCTTGTGTCATGGGGAGTGCCGAATGCGCGCTCGTAAACGTTCTGCACTGCGTAAGCCTTTGTTACGCCGATAACGGAAGCGCCTGTCTTGGAGAAGCCGTTGCCGCTTCTCTCGTAATTCATAAGGTCAACGTCGGGGATAAGCGTTGCGCCGATGCCCGCGCAGTAATCCCTGAGGGCGCTGAACTTGCTCTTGCCGCCGAGTGTGCCGGAATATTCAACGGAGCCCGATATTCTGCTCGTTATGCCTGCCTTGTTGAAGTCGACATAAGTCACCATCATATCTCCGCCGATGCCCGCGCGGCTGAATTCCTCGATTATAAGCTTTGCCTGCTCGTAGGTTGTCGCCGGTGTTTCAAGCTTAACGGGGAAACCGAGTATGGAGCGTTCCTTGACCGTTCCGCCGAAGATGTCAAGATAGAACGGCGACTGGTCTGCCGTGGTTTTCTTGGTCAGACCCTGCTCCTCTGTAAGGTACTTCTGATAGCGCAGCGCAACGTCAACGTAGCTTGCGCCTTCCTTAGCGATGGGGTAGTATCTTACGGAAACTCTGGATTCGGGGATCTTGTTTGTCTGGTAAGCCTTGAGAGCAGACGCGTTTGAGCCGCCCATGTAGTAGCTGTCGGTAGAGCGCAGCGAGAACTCGAACCACGCGGAGTTATAGCCTGTCGCTCTCTGACCTGCAACAGAGGCTCTCGCCGTCGCGTAAGCCGAGCCCTCGGTAACGACTGCAAGCAGCGCGCTGTCCTGCTTTACGATACCCATTATGGGGAGATACGCCTGCTCGGTCTTTTTCGGAGCCATATCCTGGCTTATCGCGAGATCTCTGCCGTAGAGCTGCTGGTTGTATTCGGCAGCGCCGGTCTTGCCGTTGTTGAAGTTGATGACCGCACCGGAACCGTCGGGGGTAACGATGTAGCCTTCCTCGTCGAGATAGCCTGCTCCGAGATCCTGGAAGAGGTTGAGGTCGACGATGGAGCGCGACGATTCCTTGACATTTTCGGGGTCGTTTATTTCAACCTCGAAGATCTCGTCAACATGGACGCTTACGTCAAAATGATCGTCGGAAACGGTTACATAATAAGGAACCGTGATGCCCTCGTTTTCAAAGGTAACGGTAGCCTTAAAGCCGTTCTGTACCTTTTCTATGCTGATATCGCCCGACTGCGCGGAACGCAGCGTCGAGCTGGGAGCCTCCGTATCGGTGACCTTAACGGAGTCGATGACCATTGCGGATTTAAGCTCGCTCTTTTTGGTACCGCTCTTTATTGTGGGGTCGTTGTCCGAATTGTAGGGATTGCTCCATGTGTACTTTCCGTCTGCCAGATTCTGAACTGCAAACACGCCTGTCTGCTCGTTGACCATCAGGACAAGACTGTCTGTGCGCGCGTACTCCTTCATCTCGGCGAGAGCGTCCTCCTCGGTAATGGGAGTGACCTCTTCCTTATCGGTATCCGCCTCTCCGCTGCCCTCGGGCTCTGCCTCTGCCGCGGTGTCTGTCGCTTCCGCCGAATCGGAAGCGGCATTCTCGACCACGGCGGTTTCAGACCACGCGCTCTGGCTTGCCGAAAGCACCATTGCTGCGCAAAGCACTCCGACAAGTATTTTCTTGCGTAATTTGAGCATTTTTACACCACCATTTTCAATATTCAAAGCCGTATTTATCATTACGAATTGAGTTTCTTCATTTCTTTCTTCAGCTTAGCCTTTTCAAAAGCCGTATAGCCCGCGATAACTGCGGCAGCGATCAGTACGATGACGCCGATGAATATTAGTATCAATGCCGTAGGCTCGAGGTTCGAGAACCTGTAAAGCAGCTCTGTATATATAGAATATACGAAAAGGTAAACCTGCTGGAAGAGGGAAACAAGAAGTACCAGAAGAATGATGATTACCACCATTGCCAGCAGCGTAATGAGCATGAACAGAAGTGTTTTGGGGATTGAATACTGGTGAACGGTCCTCATGCCCGAAATAAGCAGCATTGCCGACCATGCGATCGTAATATAGCTTACGAAGGTGAGGAACGCGCCCTCGCTTTTGATAAGGCAGTTGGACAGGATAATGTTTACCACCTTGCCGATGATGTACGGCACAAGGGCATATGCTGAGTTTACGCAGATATTCTTCATCGTGCCCTCGCCGTCGAACAGCGTGCACAATGCCCAGTTTCCGACTACCCATGTGAAGAACAGCACGATAGACTGGATAACGATAGGAACAATGTTAAATATCTTCACATAGCTGGTATTGAAGGGGAAACCCGTCATCAGCTGATCGCAGACGCTGACGATAAAGAACAGCGCAACGATGACCATAGCCACCTTCATGTTGTAGGCTTTTTTCCACCTGAGGTCCTCAAAGCCTTCAAAAGGATGACGCATGATGTAAAACGGCCATTTCCAAGCCGGCATATCAAGATCAAATCTCATGACTTACTCCTCCTTCTTCTGCTGAGCTCTCAGCAGCGCGTCCGCCTCGGCGCGCTTCTTTGCTTTCTTCTTGCCGCGTATCGACGAAATTACGTAGATAGCCGCAAGGAGCAGCAGAATGATTATTGCGAAGAGCGTGAAATTATCTCTGATGAAATCCATTCTCCAACCCTTGAACGCGTCGCTGTAACCGTTCCTTGAGTTGTAGTAGAAATACTTCATCGCCTGCTCGTAGTTACCCTCGTTCAGATAAGCGTTACCGAGACCGATGTAAGCGAGCCAGTAGTTGGAGTCGCGGCGGAGCACCTCGTTCCACGGACCGCGCGCTTCTTCGTACTTGCCCTTGTTGAACAGGTCGATCGCGTTGTGAACGATAGCGCCGAATTCTGTCTGTTCAAAAACGGTTATGGTGCACTTACGTCCGTCGAGGACATAAACGTTTGTGCCGAGGCTCTCAACGGAGTTTACCGTCGTGAAGGTTCCCTTCTGGTTGCCTATGCCGCCGAAGATGAACAGCAGGTTGCATTCGTCGTCGTACTGGAAAACACGTCCGGTTTTCAGGTCGAGAAGGTTTATAACGCCGTTGTCGCCGATATCAACGTCGGTGATCTGCGACGAGTAGGTCTGACCGCGGTAATATTTCGTGAGCGGGTCGCCGAAGTCATAGTCGGAATATCCGAGGTTCGTGAAGATGTTCGTACCTGCGGAGTTGAGCTTTTTAAGCACGTCTGTGTTCGCGCTCTTGGACTCCGTTACGGTATAAACGAAGTTGTCGTCGTCGATGTCGAAGTTGGAGATCTCGACGGGGACATTTCTCTTCATCTTCTTTATCTGCTCACGGTTGAATATGAGCTTCCAGAACGCGTTGAGGATAACCTCGCCGGTCTGCTCAACACGGTTTGCGCCGTAGTAGCCGCTGAACTCGCCTTCCTTGGAGAAAACGACAGCGCCCTTTGTGATGGACTTTATGCAGACGTAAACGTTCTTTGCCGCGTCAACAAGCACCTTTGCGGGGTTGAAGGTCGTGGTGGAATCGTAAACGTTGGACTCGGGACGGGTATAAACGGTTATTACCTTGCCGTAACCTATACCCTTGCTGTCTACATCATGAGTGAAGGCAACGACTCTTTCGTTCTCGTTGTCGGCAACATATACCGTGTCGTCCTCGTCAACGAAGATACCTGTCGGACCCTTGAAGTAGATGTTGGTTTCCTTTGCATAGCGAACGGAGTCGAGCTCGCCGCTGTTGAGTTCATTTTCCTTTTTGTCGAGCCAGTCGCCGACAGCAGAGAAGTCAAGGTATTCGATGGAATTTACAAGGTTAAAGCTGCTGTCGGTAATAACGATCCTGCCCTTCTGATTTGTCGGGTCGATGGAGCCTGCGTAGTTGGTATCAACGATGTAAAGCTCCTCATTATCCGAGAAGAACATATCGGACGGCTGGGAAAGAGCGCCGCAGCCTATGTCAAGACCGGAAACTACCTTCTCAACGACATAGCCGTTCTGTGAGGGCACGGGATCTCCCCACCAGTCGTAATTGTATCCGTCATAAGGCTCATCGGCGTATGCAACGCTTGTGGCTAACATTGCCGCCGCCATGATCGCGGAAGCTGCGCGCACTGCGATGCGTTTAATAGATGGCACTGAAATCATCCTTTCGTATATATTTGTATCTCGTAAGCTTAATCCTTAAGACCGGAATGAGCCATTGTTTCTACGACATTGCTCTGAAGTATCAGGAACAGTATCATAGGAGGGAGCATAAGAACAACGACCGTTGCCGAAGAAACGCCTGTTCTTGCGATACCTGCCGCTGCGATCTGCTGCATAACGATAGGAATAGGCTTCAGCTGCTCACTATAAACGAAGAGATAACCTGTTATCTGCCATGCACCCTGGAACGCGAAGATCATAAGGGTGAGCCATGCGGGCTTTACGTTCGGCATAACTATCTGCCAGCAAATTCTCAGGTGGCTCGCGCCGTCGAGCTTTGCTGCTTCGATCATGCTCTCGGGTATCTGACCCATGAACTGACGCATAAGGAAAAGTCCCATAGGAGTTGCGATGTACGGGAGCGTGATAGCCCAGTAGGTATCGATCATTCCGAGAGTTGCCATTACGATATACTGTACGATGTATGTAACGGAGGAGGTGAACAGAAGGGCGACCTCGATGGTCTTGTTCATCGCCTTGATGCCGGGCGCCTTGACCTTTGCGAGAACATAAGCCGCAGAGGAGGAGACCACCAGCTGAGCGAGCGTTACAACGATGGAAACGAACAGCGAGTTGAAAACGTATCTCGAGAAAGGAACGTCAAGGCTGCCTGCTACCTTGAGCATATCCTCAAAGTTCTGAGAGGTGGGGTTCTGAACATAGAGCTTAGGAGGGAACACGAACAGTTCCTCGACAGGCTTTATAGACTGAATTATTGAGAAATAAATGGGGAACAGCATGAACAGACCGACCAGCACGAGCAGAGCGAATATCGCTATATCACCGCCGCGGGATCCGCCCCACTTTTTTCTTTTTTTGATCAAACGCATTATCCTGTCCTCCTTATGTATCCAGTATTCCGCTCATCGCCTTGCGGATAACGTTGTTAACTATCAGCATGACGATAAACAGGAAGAAGCAGATCGCGCAGGCATAACCCATTTCGTAGCGAATCGAGCCGTAGTCGAACGCGTGGGTCATGATGGTGTGCGCCGCATAGTCCGTTGACGGGAAAGCGGTCAGGAATCGACCGATATCGCCGGCAGTGAAGGACGAGGTGATCTGCATAACCGCGGCAAACAGGAGCTGCGGACCCATAGAGGGGACAGTGATGTAGATAAGTTCCTGGAATCTGTTCTTTATACCCTCGATAGCGCCCGCCTCGTAGCCGGACTTGTCGATACCCTGAAGACCTGCTCTGAGGGCAAGGAAGCCTGCGCCGAGCGCCATCCACATCTGCACGATGATAACGCACATGAGGATATATCTCGAGTCGGTCAGCCACTGCTGAGCGCCCTTGATGATACCGAGGTTCATCAGAACGGAGTTAAGGAAGCCGTAGGTATCGCCGGAGAAGATGAGCTGCCATGTCGCGTAGATGTTGCCGGCGAGCGTCGGCGCGTAAAATACGTAGGTGAACACCGTCTTGAGCGGACCGGGCATCTCATTGATGAGCCATGCGAGCAGGAAGCAGAGAATGTAGCTCACAGGACCCGTGATGATAGCGAAAACGAGCGTATTCTGAATTGCGATAAGAAATACATCGTCCGCAAGGAATAACTGATAGAAGTTGCTGAGCCCCGTCCACTGCGGAAGCTGTACCATGTTGAAGTTCGTGAAGCCGATAGGAAGCGAGATAACGACCGGTATTCCCGTAAAGATCACGAACAGAATGAAGAACGGAAGCGCGAGAATGTAGGCACTGCCATTCTTTTTCATTTCACGCATCGTATATCTGAATTTATTATCTTCGATATACTGCGATTTTTCTTTACCGAACAAGCTGATTCCTCCTAATTTTTATTATGGGCGGAATGCGGAGCGGACTCCGCACCCTGTCACCCCTCGCTGTAATAGCCAAGATCTTTCAGCTTTCTGATGATCTCCTCGTTGATATCTCTGTTGTAAGAGCTGAGCTGATATCTCGCGTTCTTCTGGTTGTTAACGACTGCTCTGAACGCATTGTAAACGTTACGGGTTACCGCATAGGAAGCGGGAATGATCGGCACCTCGCGCAGGTTGTTCATCTGGTCGGCGATCTTTTCGTATTCTGCCGTAGACCAGTTGAGCTTGGAAAGCGCCTCGAGGTTTGCCGTGTCGTAGCGTCCCATCGGGCCCATGATAGCCTCGATCGTTCTGCCGTATTCAACCTGAACATCGGCTGTCGTGAACCACTTGATGAAATCCCATGCTGCGGAGATATCCGAGCAGGACTTGAAGATGACCGCGCCGGAGGAACCGGAGTTAGAAGTGTAGTCAAGAACCTGTTCGCCGTTCTCGCCTGTTCTGATCGTGCCGGGGACGTGCTTGAAGTCCCACAGACCCTTTATTTCGGGGGCGGCAACATTCAGCTGGCTGTAGAATGAAGCGTAGTTCTGGATAAGGATAGGCATCTCACCTGTTCTGAAACGGGTGAATGCGTCGTAGGTCTGGTCGAAGTCGTAAACCGTGTAGAACTTCGTCCAGTTGGTGAACGCCTCTACTGCGGCTTCGGTATCGAAGGTCGTGGAGGTGTACTGACCGCTTACGGTGTCAAAGTTGTAGAGATCCTGACCCGTCTGGAGCATCATCAGCACGAATGTGTTGCCGGCGTCGAATACCTGAGAGGAGATGTTCGACGGAAGTATCAGACCAACCTCAAGGTACTTTCTCTGGAGGTCGGGGAGAATGTTGATAAGCTCTGTCCAGCTGTCGGGAGCCTCAAGACCGAGCTCCTCGAGAACGTCCGTGCGGTAGAACATCATCGGGAAGTTCTCCGTCAGCGGCAGACCGTAGACGCCGCCGTTGAACTCATAGAGCGTGGTAACGTCGGGAGTGAATCGCTGAACTATCTCATCATAATCGGGGAATTCCTTCATATTGATGAGCAGACCTCTGGACGCGCATACAACGGGGAAGTCACCGCCGATAAACAGCGCGACTTCGGGTCCCTTGCCTGCGAGCGTTGCCTCAAGAACGGCGCCCTGAACAAGACGGACGGAGATCTGAGTGCTGTGGTCGGGGTTGTATTCGGAAGCGACAAGCTCGTTTACAACGGTTGCCTGGTCACGGCCGAGGGATACCCATACGTTAAGGGACTTTGTTGTTGTTTCGGAAATAGAGGTGTAATCCTCAAAGAAAGAGCCGATAAACGCCTGGAACCCGAACGCGAACTGAGCAAAGAAGTTGTTGGACGCGTCCTTGTAGTTGTCGTGAACGGTCTTGACCTCGATGTAGTCAAGCTCGAGCGGCTGGTCGCGGTAGTCGCGCATCCACGCGGAAACCGCCGAGATCTGATCCTTAATTGAACCGATCATCTGGGGGATATCGTCGGGATCCTTAACAGCCATCTGGAGAATGACCGCCATTGTCTGGAGCGTGGAAGCCTCGGAGCCCTGACCTGTCAGCGCCTCGATACCCGCCTTCTCCGCATAGAGGGAGTCGATAGTGCTCTCGAATACGCTGATAAGCTCGGGGATCTGCTCGTCGAGGAAGTAGTCGTTATACTCATCGGGGCTGGGACCCGTGATCATGAGTATGCGTCTGTAATAGTAGTTGAGGTTGAAAATAACATCGTCAAGTCGCTGCATAACTGCGCCGATGTCACCGGGTATCGCCTCGAGTGCGATAGTGTTAGCGCCTGCTTCAAGGTAGACATATATCTCCTCGCCGTTTGCGTCGGTGAGGTTTACTGTCTGCCAGTCGGGGCTGTACCTTATTTTAATGTCGTTCAGATCCTCGCAGGGAACAACGCCGTTGATGTAAACGCGTCTGTTGGAGAAGAAGCCGCGCATCGTGCTCTGGCGTGCCTTGAGGTTTATGCTGTAATAACCCGCCGCGGGCACCTCGACATTCCATACGACGGTCTGAGTTGCCTGATCCCATGTGCTTTCGCCTATGGTGTTATATCGCTTGTTGACAGGGTGGTGAGGGCTGACGGTGCAGTCCGTTCTGTCGTATGTGGGGTACAGAGTGGAGCTTGTTGTGTACTTAGGAGTTTCCGCCTCGATAAGAATAGCCTGATTGCCGGGCAGCGCGGGAGTGTTCTCGATCTGCTCCTGTGTGGGCTTTATGCTTTCGTATGTAGGCAGAGCCTCGGAATTGAAGAACCGAATGTTCTTCATATAGATGTTGGTCTTAACGCCCGTGATGGAGAGCTCATGCGTGCCCTCGGAAAGGTAGAAGAAGTAAGGCGTGTTGATAAGTCCGTCCTTATCCTTTATCGGATAAGTGACCCAGCAGTCATACTCGACCTGCGGGGGACGCTTCTGATTTTTCTTCAGCGCGTCGTAACCTATGGAATCCGTTTCATTATGCCAGTAACGGTCAAGCTCGATGAGCCTTGTTTCGTCAAAGGGGTAATCTCCGTCGATCTTCAGCTCGACTTCAACGGTGGTGTTCTTTCCCGAAAGGGGATAATAGAACATCTCCATGTTGTAAAGACCGGCTTTCTTGACATCGAACTTCCATGTTATTGTACCCTCGCTGTCAAGCCATGAAACGCAGTCTTTCTCTCCCTCGAAATCAACGATCTCTGTCAGTGCGCCGTCCGCTGCGGTGTAGTCGGTGACATCGACAGTGATCTCCTCCGACGGCATTTCAACGCCGTCATACCTTGCTATGTAGTTTTTGTACGAATTTTTGGTGCTGGAAACTAACTCCAGACCGGCTGTATCTGAGCTTGCAGACGTTTCAGCCGCCGTTTCTGCCGAAACAACGCTGCCTACGCCCTGAACCTGAACCATTGTCGCAGCAACGACTGCCGACATCAACAATGATGATATTCTTTTCAGGCTCGATATTTGCTTGTTCGCCACAGTATGATCCACCTTTCCTAAGTAACTGTTTTGCAGCTTAATAAACCGAACTTCTCCCTGTCCGGTGATTACCCGATTTATCTTCTTGGATAAATGCTTATCTTGCCTTCCTCAAGCTCAACGCGAACCTTGTCGCCGCCCTTGAGCCCGAGCTCCTCAAGATATTCCTTTGGTATCTGGAGCCTGCCTGCGCGGTCGAGAACGGAAACTTCCTCCTGCGCGGCTTCCTCCTGTTCCTCCGTCAATTCGCCAAAGGAGCGGATCGGGGAGGTCCTTCGCAGCATTTCGGTAGAGGTCTTGCCGTCCCTGATGGCAACAACTCTGTCGATCTGCTTTGAAAGCTTTGTATCATGCGTCACGATTATCACCGTAACGCCCATGACCCTGTTAAGTTCACGGAAAACGTCAAGTATAAGGTTTGACGTCGCCGTGTCGACGGAGCCTGTCGGCTCGTCCGCAAGCAGCAGCTTCGGATTATTCGACAGGGCGATCGCGATCGCAACACGCTGCTGCTCGCCGCCCGACATCTGATCCAGCCTGCTGTTCTTTCTGTGCGAAAGTCCCACCATGTCAAGCAGCTCGACGGCTCGCTGCGAGCGGCCGCTGTACCCCGAAAGGAGCATCGGCATCTCTACGTTCTGCTGCGCGGTGAGGTACGGGATAAGGTTTCGCGCGTTGTTCTGCCACACGAACCCGACCGTTTTCCGCTTGTATTCTATAAGATCCTTTTCACCGAATTTCAGCATATCCCTGCCGTCGATGAAAAGGCTGCCCGCCGAGGGCTTGTCAAGTCCGCCGAGCATATTCAGAAGCGTTGACTTGCCGCTTCCGCTCGCGCCGACGATACCCATGAGTTCTCCGCGCTCCACCGTCAGATCAAGACCCTGAAGCGCCATCACCTCGACATCGGAGGATTTGTAGATCTTAACGAGGTTATCCGCCTGCACCATCACGTTTTCGGGCGGAGCCAGCATTACCCGTTTAGGCATCGGCATCCTCCTTTATCTCGTTTTCGGTGACATCGCTTATTACCCCGTCCTCCAGCGTGTAAACGATATCTGCGCATTCCATCATGGAGGTATCATGAGTTGTCATGACAATGGTGAGATCGTTTTGCGTCACGAGCTCGCGGAAGAGCTTCATGACGGCGAAGCCTGTCGGGCTGTCCAATTCTGCGGTAGGCTCGTCGGCGAAGATTATCTTCGGGGCGACTGCCACAGCTCTTGCTATCGCGACTCTCTGCTGCTCGCCGCCGGACATTTCGCCGGGACGGTGGTGCATACGCTTTTCAAGACCCACCTGCACAAGGCTTTGTTTTGCGCGCCCGACGCGTTCCTTATAAGGGAGCTTCGTCATACGCAGGGCAAATTCGACATTTTCGAAAGCCGTCATTGTAGATATAAGCGCGACCGACTGAAAAACAAACGCCATATCATATCGCCGCAGCCGATCCCTTGCGGGCTCGCCGAGCTTTGTGATATCGTTTTCTTTATCAAGGAAAAAAACCTCTCCCGAGGTTGGCTTGTCAAGAGCGCCCAGAATATTTATCAATGTTGTCTTGCCGGAACCCGATCTTCCGCGCAGGACGGAGAGCTTATGCGGCTTTATCTCAAGGTTTATACCTTTCAGAGCATGGACCGTACTGCCGTCGCCGATATTAAAATCACGGCAGACGTTTCTTGCTTCAATGATATTTTCCATAGCTACCTCTGTGTCATACGGACGCCTGTGTAAAAGGCTATGCATAAATTTTACACAAACCCATAACACCGCTATCATATACTACGATA
This sequence comes from uncultured Clostridia bacterium, assembly GCA_945935925.1. Classification (GTDB taxonomy): domain Bacteria; phylum Bacillota; class Clostridia; order Oscillospirales; family Ruminococcaceae; genus CAG-115. Next base: position 17,515 of record CAMERU010000020.1, read on the forward strand.
TAATTATAACAAATTTACACGCCAATGTCAATAAGATTTAGTCTTTTTAGTGATTTTTGATAAAGGTGTATTTTTCCGCATTTTCCTCCCGAAAATTGTGTTTCATAATTGATTTTTCCGCATTTTGTGCTACATTAAATAATTATGCGGATTTTTTACTACATATTGTGTTTTCGTAGCTTAGGTAATTATTATTTTATACTTAATAAATCCTTAATATTACCTGCAAATATATTTTGGTAATTTTAAACAAACTTTTTATCATCTTTTTATGCAACAAGTTATGACATGAGTTAACACACAAAACCGTGTCAACGCAAAAAAACCGCCCCGACGAGCGGGGCGGTCGCTTATTAAGCTATTTGTTCCGAAGAACCGTAATCAAGCCTTAGCTCAAATTACTTTCTCTTCTTAGCAACAACTACAGCAGCACCGGCAAGAACTGCAGGAACTACTGCAAGAGCGATACCGGAATCAGGGTTGGTCTTGTCGGGAGTTGTTGTTGTCTCACCGTCAGTACCTGTAGCGGTAGAGGTAGAAGTCTCGGTAGCTGTATCGGTGTCAACGATGCCGGAAGTATCGGAATCGGTAGCAGTATCGGTAACAGTCTCGGAATCGGTAACTGTCTCGGAACCGGTAACTGTCTCGATATCGGTCTCGGTCTCGCCGCCTGCAACAACTGTAGTAGCAAGTACTTCAGCGTTAACACCAGCCTCGAAGCCTGCGTCGGGAGTCAGAGCAACTGTAACATCCTCGTCAGCAACTGCGTTAACATCGAATACGAGTGTCAGCAGAACAGTGCCGTCAGCAGGAGCCTCAGTGTTTGCCCAAGCGAACTTCATGTTGTCAGGGTTGAAATCTGCGAAGCCCTTGTCTGTCTTGGTGTATTCAACCAGAGTCAGATTGTCGGAAACCGCAACGGTAAACTGTGTAGCAACGTCAGTGAAGTCGTTAGCAACAACTTCAACAACGAGCTGCTCGCCCTCAACTGCTGTATCGGAAACAACAGGAGTGATTGCAGCGGAAGCAGCCACAGCTGTCAGAGACAGAACTGCAGAAGCAACGCCAAGAGATAAAATCTTCTTCATATTATTTTCCTCCATAATTTTTTTGTATTTAACGGCCCCAGATGCGGGGCTCGCGCCCCGCGGGACAATTAAAGAACCGGGATAAATTAGCCTGCAACAACGTCAGCAAGGATCTTAGCAGCGTCGAGTGCGTTTACAGCACCGTCAGCGTTAACATCGCCTACAGCCTTGTCAACCTCTGTGCCGGAAACAACTGCCTTCAGGATAGCAGCAGCGTCGAGAGCGTTTACAGTGCCGTTGCCGTCAACATCGCCGAGAACAACGGTAACTTCGCTCTGCTTCTTAACCTCTGCGAGCAGAGCCTCGTAAGCAGCCTTCAGAGCCTTCTCCTGGCCCTTAGCGTCGTCAGCGGTGTACAGACGGTTGGTAGCCTGCAGAACACGGTCAGAGGAGAATGCGGGAGAATCCTCGTTGGAGATGTCGCTGAGGGTGGACAGAGCGTAAGCGGTGTCAGCCAGAGCCTTAACCAGAGCGTCGGAAGCCTCGAGCTCGCCTGCGTCAACTGCAGCAGCAACAGTGTTGATCTGATCGTGGATCTCGCCGTAGCTGTATGCGTACTTAGCAAGCTCATCCTTCAGAGCCTTAACCTTAGCGTTAAGAGCCTCGTAGGTAGCAGTAGCGTTTGCATCGGGTGTGCCGTCGCCGTTAACGTCAACGGACTTGCCATCCTTGTAGAGCTTATCTGCGTTAGCAGCAGCAACCCACTTGGTAGCATCCTGACGAGCGTCAGCGAGTTCGCCGAGCAGGGTCTTGAAGGTTGCGATATCGCCGGTCTTGTCAGCGAGGTCGTAAGCTTCGTTGATCAGAGCAACAACGTCGCTCTTCTTGTATGTTGTAACTGCGTCAGCTACTGCGAAGACGTCTTCCAGAGCGTACTTCAGATATCTGTAAACGAGAGTCCACTCTGCAGGGGAACCGCTGGGCTCGCCGGTGATGGTGCCTTCGTTGATCTTCTGAATGCCGTCGAATTTTCCGGCGTCGTAATCTTCAGCAAGCTTCATAGCTTCCTTCAGGTCGCCCCAAGCGCCGTCAGCGGATGTAACCTTGATGTACTGGAGCAGGTCGATGTTTCTACCAACGTTGATAGTCTCAGTGCTTGCGGGATCGTAGTACTTCTTGTTGCCCTCGGTGGTAACAGGGATGGTGGTCTTTGCGCCGTCGTTCTTCAGGGAAGCGCCGGTGATGTTGCCCCACTGGTTCTTGGAGATCCAGTTGGGAACTTTATCGGTTTTGTTAACAACCTTGTAGAGATCCTCAGCTGCGGTTGTCTTGAGAAGAGCAACCAGCTTGCCGTGATACTCTTTCAGGAGAGCGGATACCTGGGACTTGGAAGCTCTGTCAGTGTTGTCAGCCTTCCAGCTGCCCATGATCTGGATAGCTTCCTTAGCTGCGTTGTAAGCAGCGAGGATATCAGAGTCGGAAGTAGCGGAAGAGGAGAAGCCGCTGAGTCTCTCGTAAGCTTCGGTGATGTACTCACGAACGGTATCGCCTTCGTGCGCAACGATCAGAGTCTTGTTGCCCCACTGGTCAACGAGGTTACCGTCGCCGATAGCGATGTTAACGATGTTGCCGAATGTAACAGTGTTGGTAACTCTCCAGTAATCAGCGCCGGAAGCAAGTACCAGCCAGCCGCTGGAGTTACCGCGTCTCCAGGTGTCATAGTCCTTGGACTTGCTGATCAGGTTCTCATATGTTCTCATGATGCTTCTGAATTCAGCCTTGGAAACTGTAGCGAGCTTGGTGAGGCCGTTCTTAGCAGCGAGGAGCTCCTCGTAAGCGTCTGTGATGTCGCGGGACTCGCTGGAAGTAACGTATGTCTGAGCCTTAGCGTATGCTACAACGAACTTGTCGAAGGAATCCTCTGTGTAGATAGCATCCTGTACGCCCTCGTTCATGATGTTATCGGAATTGTAGATCTTTGTGCACTCGTTGATGAGAGTCTGCAGCTCGCTTGCGGAGTGGATAACGAGGTTGTTAACAACGCTCTCCAGCATTCTGAAAGCAGCTGTGGTCTGGAAATCTGTGGGCTCAGCCTCAGCCAGTACGTTCTCAGCATACTCGAAAGCGTCGAGCAGGTTTGTACCGGACTGTGTGCCGTAGTCGTAGATACCTGTTGTTCTCAGGGTGTCCAGGCTCTTTACATAAGCCTCGAGGTCTGCCTTGGTCTTAACGTTCTTTACGTCAGTAGCAGTATCGTCTGCACTGGCTACAACTGCAACGGAAGTCAGAGCCATTACAGACGCCATAGCAGATGCAAGAATTCTTCTTCTTAACATAATAGTCCTCCTAAATTAATGTTTTTTATAACATCTCTGAGTTATCGGGCACTCGGATGTAATAAACGGATAACAGATCCGTCATAGGGGTAGTCACGAGAATGTTCAAAAAAGTTTCGGAAGAACCAAACTATTTTTAGATTCCCGTTTGCAATACTGTAGTCACGGATCATTATAAAAAAGTTTCACCCGTTTCAAAAAAATTTTTTCAAAACGGGCGAAACCCATTCAAACCGCGCTGTCAAGCGGTTCGGAACGATCAAAAAATCAAAAGATCACTTTCTCTTTCTGGAAAGAGCAACTGCGCCTGCTGCAACAACAGCGATGCCTGCAACGGCAGCAACGCCCTCAACGCCTGTTTCGGGAGAGGTCTTGTCGGGAGTTGTTGTAGTTGTTGTGTCGTCTGTGGAAGCAGTGGTATCGTCTGTGGAAGCAGCGGTATCGTCTGCGGGAGCAGAAGTACCCTCGGCAGCGTTAGCGGTAACATTACCGTTAGCGTCCCAAGCGAGCAGAACGTTGCCGGAAGCGTCGTAAGCGGTCATGCCGAGAACGGTGAGGTCGGTCATGCCTGCGGACCACTCCTGGAATGCGATCTGAACGAGAGAGTAATTCTCAACAACGCAGTTGGTGTCGTCAACAGTCATTGTGATGGTGTACTCAAGGTCGCCGGTCTTAACAGCCTGAAGGGGCTTGGACTCGTCGATGGTAGCAAGCTCGAGATCCTCGTCAACTACGCCCCAGAACTCCTTGCCGTTCCAGTTGTGGGTGGAATCGTCAGCGCTCTTGCTGGAGAGAACCAGCGCGCCGCCTACTTCGCCTTCCCACCACTCGGGCTCAGCGGGTGTGAATGTAACGGATACGGAAGCGATCTTTGTGCAGTCGATACCGTAGTCGTTTACGTCCTTGGAGTCGGAGTCGAAGGTACCGTCGGAGTAAACAACGGGCATCCAGGAACCTGTGCCGCTTGAAAACTTGCCGGTAGAATCAACTGTTGTCAGGGTAGCGCTTGCGGAAGCTGCGAGAGCTGCCGCGCAAACTGCAGCTGCGGAAGCTGCGGAAAGAATCTTTGTGATCTTCATAATAATAAATCCTCCAAATTTATTTTTTTATCGCCGGATGCTATCCGTGCGCATAAATTACTTTCTCTTTCTGGAGAGAACAACTGCGCCTGCTGCAACTGCCGCAAGAGCTGCTACTGCTGCAACGCCCTCAACGCCGGTCTCGGGAGAGGTCTTGTCGGGAGTAGTTGTAGTTGTGGTGTCGGTGTCGGTGTTGGTATCGCCTGCTGTGGTGTCGTCTGCGGGAGCAGTGGTGTCATCAGCGGGAGCGCTTGTGGAGTCAACAAGGTTGCCGTCGCCGTCGAACATAGCCATTGTAGCGCCGGACTTGTCCTTGATCTCGAAGGAAACTACCTCGATAGTGGACATATCGGAGCCCCACTCCTGGAGAGCGAACTGAACGTAGCCGTCCTCAGACTCGAGGGCCTCTGCATATACGCAGTTGGTGTCGTCGATCGGGCAGGTCAGCTCATAGGTGTAGTCGCCAACCTTAACGGTCTGGAGAGCAGCAGCCGCGTCATGAGTGTCAAGCTCAAGATCCTCGTCAACAACGCCCCAGAAGTTCTTGGAAGCCCAGTTGTGGTCTGCGGGTGTAATTGTTGTAGGACCGCAGGAAACAACAACGGCGCCGCCTGTCTGACCCTCGAACCACTCGGGCTCTGCAGCCTTGATGGTGAATACAACAGAGCCTGCGTTTACGAGGTCAAGACCGAGGTCGTGACCCTCAGCGGGGCAGAAGGGCTTTATCAGCCACATACCTGTGCCGGAAGACAGGCCGTTTGCCGTGCTTGTGGTGGTGACCAGCTCAGCGCTTGCGGATGCTGCAAGAGCAGCGGTTGTAGCAACAGCAGCTGCTACGGAAAGAATCTTTGCTAACTTCATAATAAAAATCCTCCTTAAATAAAATATTTCCGTACGCTATCCCGTACAGGAAAAATTTACCTTTGAAAAGGCAGTGAGCCCCAAAAGGCATAACTACCCTTGTATAACACTATAACATTTTTAATCGGCTTTCGTCAATGTGCAATTTGTATAAATCTTTCGTGTATTTTTATTAAAATTAATCAAGCATTTGATTTACTTAAAAAATTAACGCACAAACGGCTCTGTTATGCGGCTTATCCTATTGTTAAGTAAAATAACTTACAGGAGATCGGGGTTATCACTAAAAATTTTTTAATCCTCGGATCTGCTTTTCTTTTTTCGTTTTCGTAAATAAGTCGCAATTTGCGTTATTTTTTTGAACATAATGCACAAAATAAATTTACCCCCTTGAAAATCGCGGAAGAAAATGATATAATAACAATGTTGCAAGCCTCTTTAGTTAAATGGATATAACAGCCCCCTCCTAAGGGGCAGTTGTAGGTTCGATTCCT
>CAMERU010000021.1 GCA_945935925.1 uncultured Clostridia bacterium
GAAGCGTATTATTGGCACAACTAGCTGCGCAATCGTACGACAATAATTATGCGGTGTTGCCTTAATTCATGACCCATATGCGCGATTGGTTTTACGGGCAGAATTTTTTATCAAAATTGTGAGATGCCGTCCAATATTTCGGCAGCCTGCTGCTTTCCCCCCTCGTCGGAGTAGAGTATCTGCACCGAGCACACCTCGTCCCCCAGCGGGAACATGAAATCCGATATTCCCAGAACAAGCCCGCCGTCCTCGTCGTTTTCCGTTACGTCAAATGAGGAGAGCCAGCCGCTTTTCCCGCCGAGAGTGACCTCCGAAAAGCTGCTGTCCTCGGTCATGTAGCCGCTCGCGCGGTACTCGAATATCGTGTTGTCATGGACGGAGCGCGCGTATTCCGAGGCGGAAACAGGCTCGTCAAGCTTCTCGCCCTGCGTGTCTGTCGTGAGATCCTGCGCAGTCACCACCGCCATTGAGGTGTTCCCGTCGGACAAAGCATATGCTATGTACCTCTGCCCCGCCGCTTCAAGGGCTTTCTTCATCTCGCCGACGCCGGAATACTCTCCCCCATACCGCTCCAGAATGAGCGAGTACATCTCGTCGCCGACATAAGCCGTCCAGCCGTCGGGCAGGTCAACGCCTATCCCCGCGCTTTCGATGCGCACTATCCCGTTGTCGTCAATCGACGCGCCGCTCCCCGCGGAGCAGCCGCACAACAGCAGCGCTCCCGCCGCCGCAGCTATAATCATCTTTCTCATGAACATTCATCCTTTGCCGCTAAAAAGCGAGCGGATATCATCGGGCAGCTCCGAGCCTGCCGTTATCCTTTCTCCCGTGAACGGCAGGTCGAAGCTGACCTCGCCGCAGTGGAGCGCCTGCCTGTTTATTCGGGAGCAGTCCCCGCCGTACATATCGTCGCCGCACAGCGGAAAACCGATGTGCGAAAAATGCACCCGTATCTGATGCGTCCGCCCCGTTTCCAGCATTATCCGCAGCAGCGTCCTGCCGTTTTCGCGCAGCAAGGGCTCGTAATGCGTCACTGCGCGCTTTCCTGTCGGGGAAACGCACCGCCTGATTATGCTGCCGCTCTCCCTGTCTATCGGGAGGTCGATGACCCCGCCGCGCGCGATATCCCCGTCCACCGCCGCAAAATACACCTTGGAGATATTCCCCGAAACGGAAGCCGCGGCGAACCTGTTCTTCGCGCAGACGCACAATCCCGACGTATTCTTGTCAAGGCGGTTTATCGGGCGGAACGGCAGGTCGGGGTAAAGCGCCGCAAACAGATTGGCAAGCGTCCCGCTGTAATGCCCTATCGACTGATGAACGGGGAGAAACGGCGGCTTGTCAAACACAACGATATCCTCGTCCTCATATGCGACAGGCGCGGGGATATCCGGGTCTGGCGGAATATCGGCGCTGTCGCTCATGACAACGCAAACGACATCTCCCGCGCGCACCCTGTCTATCGAGCGCAGTATCTCGCCGCCGCGCGTCAGCCCGCCCGTCTGCTTCAGCTTTGTCAGCATTCGGCGGGAAAACCCGCGCGAACGCAGCATATCCTGCGCCGTGCGTCCGTCGTCGCTCTCCCCGACGGTTATCGTCAACTCCCTGCTCATTTCGTAAGCCCGATCTTAACAAGCTCACGATCGGAGGAGAAGGAGATGACATTGAACGTGAAAAGCACCTGCGAATAGTCGTTCACGTCAAGGTATTTATCCAGACCGAAATTGATATAGCGCATATCCACCATTGTTATCTTGCTGTAATGCTTCGACAGGAACGGCACAAGGCTGTGAGCGTAGCTGTCCTTTATCAGAAGCAGGCTCTTGCCGTTGTCAACGTCGGTTTCTATCGTGACAAGGGGCGCGTTGCTGCCAGTAAAGGAGTCATATTTGCTCTTTTGGTCAAGGAAGCTGCGGACATAAAGGCTGTCGTAAACCGTTTCATTCTCTCCGTCGAACGAGGTCATTTTAACGGCAGGCTCGCCTTGCGCAAGGTGGTAATAGCTTATCGTGTCGGGAGTAATGCTGTCGTCCAGCGTTTTGGAATAAAGCGTACCGCGGAACGAGCTGCTCGCCGTTTCAATGTTGAACGCGCTCTGACCGTATGCCGTATAGCCGAGCGACTTAGCAGCCGCTGCATACGCGTAATATGCGCCGAGGCTGGTCCAGTGGTGGTCGGTGCGGTAGAATATATACTCGCTGTTGTGGACGGAAAGATTGCTCAGGCAGTCTATCACCGAAACATTCTTCACCTTTCCGTAGCAGTCGTCTATAAAGCTCTTTTCGCTGAGATATCCCGCATACGACGGGATCTGCGAGCTTAATATCTCCTGCGCGGTAGGGTCGAGCATGAAATACATAGGCACATCGGGGAATTTCGCAGCGAACGCGTCTATCGCCGCAAGCGACGCGTCCACAACGTCCGGGTCGTATTCCTTGAACACCTGAACCATGCAGTCGTCAAGCGTGTAGACACCGTTTATCTCTTTTTTGCCGCTTAGCGACGTAATGCCGTTTGAAAGCTTGACCCAGCTCTCCCTGCCCGCAAGGTGGTCGGAAAAATAGGTTTCAAAGTCGTCCATCCAGCTGTCGTCGTCGCGGGTCGTTATATAATCCCAGCGGACGGCGCCGATGTAATCGCCGATATTCTCCGCATTTTCCGCCTTTTTTTCGTTTATTATCTTGGGGAAGGATTTAAGCGCGCGGTTTTCGTTTTCGCTCATTTCCCGCTTGGGCAGCACCGCCGTAGCTATCGGCACCGCCAGCAGCACTATCGCAAACAGCGCTATCATAAGCTTATAAGGAGTCATTTTGAAATTCATCTGCGCCCTCCTCCTTAAAAGTTAAAATACAGGAACGGGTTGTAGGTCGAGGTGGTTATATACGCAACGCTCGCTATCATGACCGCGGTCTGCGCGAAAGGCATAGCGTACTGAAGCACCGACAGCTTTTTCTCGCGTATCTTGTCCGCGATGTTCTTCATGATATCCGAGGAGCCGAAGATGCACACCGCGAAAATGATCCCGTAATTCACCAGTGCGTTGGTCGCGAAATTGTCGGCGAGAACGCCGTTCGCGCCGAACATTGCGCCGATATAGGTGAAAACCTGCGAGAACATATCGCCGATATCGACGGTATTCGCCTTGACCCCGTCGAACATTATCCACCCGAAAACGACGAGCACGAACGTGTACAGCCAGCTTATAAAGGACGGCAGCTTCTCGAGCCATTTCCCGAGGAACAGCCTTTCAAGTATGATAAGAACGCCGAAATACACGCCCCAAAGCATGAAATTCCAGCTTGCGCCGTGCCATATGCCGGTAACAGCCCAGACGATGAAAAGGTTGAGCAGCGTCCTCGGCAGACCCTTGCGGTTGCCGCCGAGCGGGATATAGACATAGCTTCTGAACCACGCGCCGAGCGTGATATGCCATCTTCTCCAGAACTCCGAAATGCTGTGCGACATATAGGGGTAGTTGAAGTTTTCGGGGAAATTGAAGCCCATCATCTTGCCGAGCCCTATCGCCATATCGGAATAGCCGCTGAAATCAAAGTATATCTGGAATGTGAACGCGAGTATTCCGAGCCACGCCGTCGCGGCGGAAAGCTCCGAGTATTCCATCGCCTTGACCGACGTCCACAGCGCGCCGATATTGTTCGCAATGAGGACTTTCTTGCCAAGTCCCGTTATGAAGCGGCTTATGCCGTCGCCGAGCATTTTCTCGGAAAGCGTGCGGTGATCGAGCTCGTTCTGAACGTCCTCGTAGCGGACGATAGGCCCCGCAACTATCTGCGGGAACAGTGTAACGAACGCCATGAAATTGACCGCGCTTTTCTGCACCCTGATATTCCTGCGGTAGAGGTCGATAGTGTAGGACATCGACTGGAACGTGAAGAAGCTTATTCCGATAGGAAGCGGCAGGTTCGGATTGGGTATCGACAGCCCGAACCACGCGTTCGCGCTGTCAATGAGGAAGCCGAGATACTTGAACGTCGCAAGAAGCCCAAGATTCATCAAAAGCGAAACGATAAGGCATATTTTCCTTATTTTGGGGTTATCGTCGTACTTGTCGATAAGCCTCCCCGCGGTGTAGTCTATAAAGGTAGACAGTATCATCGCGAAAACATATATCGGCTCGCCCCAGGCATAGAATATAAGCCCGCTCACAAGGATAACGACATTCTTTGCCCTGAAAGGCACAAGATAATAAATTATCAGCGTTATCGGCAGAAACGCGAAAAGAAAAGTCAGACTGGAAAAAACCATAAAACCTCCGCAGCTGTTACAGTTGCTTTATTATTGAAAGGAACTGCTCTCGTGTGTAGTTTACGTTAAGTATTTCAAGCAGCAGGTTCGCGGAAAGGAGCTCGGGCAGACCGAGCCGCTTCTGAAGCGCTTTCCGCCGCTCCGAGGAATTTTCCCCGCCCGAAAGCCCGAGGTCTACAAGGTCGGCTTTGGTTATCGGGTCGCCCTTCGGCGCGGCTTCCTCCTCGGAAATTACGCCCGCCTTGCGGAACGCCTCCAGCAGCACATCGGTGCTCATTCCCTCGACGCCTAGCTTGCCCTGCTTGGACGGGGCGCGCTTGCGCCGCTCCTTTCCGAATATATCGGGGATATAAACGTTGATGACCTCGCCCTCGGTAACAACGCTGCGCAGGCGGGAGCGTATCTGAAAACCCGCGCTGTCGCTGTCGGTGAGGATAATTATGCCCGTATTTTTAGCGAGCATTTTTATAAGCTCGGTCGTTTCCTTATCCTTATACAGCGCGAAGCCGTTCGTCGGGATTATCAGCGCGTCGACAAGCGACGAGAGCTTTATCTTGTCATACCTGCCCTCAACTATTATTGCCTGTTTTATTTTAATCATTACATTTTTTATCTCGGCAGAACGGATATCTCCGTCAGAGCCTCCTCTATAAGCGTCCGCGCGTCCGCAGAGGACGAGTTAAGGCTGACGTTTGTGCGGAACAATATTTCAAGGCAGTCCTCAAGGAACCGCTCGGGCAGCCGCTGCGCGGTACCGTATGCCTTTCTCATCACAAACGACCTGTTCGGCGGATACCTGAATGCAGCCGCCGTATCGGTGTAGCTTTTCCGCGCCGCTGCGCCTATTTTCGCGCGGTACAGGTCGGTGAAATAGCCCGACAGAGCCGCAAGTATCATTACAGGGTCCTCGCGGCGGACGAAAAAATCGTCCAGCGCCGAAAAAGCATTTTCCGTCCGTCCCGCGATAAGCTCGTCGGCGAGCGCGTAAATGCTCGCGTCGGCAGGCTTCGGGCAGAGCGCGTCGATATCCCCGCGGGTTATCGGCGAGCCGTTTTTATATGCGCACAGCTTGTCCACCTCGTTTGACACGGCGGTAAGGCTTCGCCCGCACAGCTCCGCAAGATACGCCCCGTCCTCGCGGGACAGCGAACAGCCGTTCCGCGCCGCCCGTTTCTCCGCCATAGCGGATATCTGCGACGCAGACATGAATTTCATCTCGCAGGAGCAGCCCGCTTTCGCGCAGGCTTCCATAAGCTTTTTCATCTTTGCCTTGGGCTTTTTCGGATCTATGACAAGATGAGCCTGAGCGATTATCAACACCGTCGTATCGGGGACATTCTCGATTATCCCGAGGTAAGCCTTGTTTTCCGCCGCGTCCAATGCGTCCGGGTCAAGGTCCTCGATAAGCACGCACTTTCTCTCCGAAAAAAACGGGAGATTGTCCACAACGTCCGAAAGTTCGTCTGCCGACGGCGGGTCGGAATATTTCACGAAATTCATATCCTGCGCTTCGGCGGGCACGGCGGCGTCGATTATCCGCTTTGAATACATTCTTATGAGGAAGTCCTCCTCGCCCCAGAGGAAATACACCCTCCCGAGCTTTCCCGCCTTGAGGTCGGCGCGCAGGCGCGGTTCTTCTATGACCGCCATTATGCCATCTCGTTCCTGAGCTTCTTCCCGCCGAGGATATGGAAATGCAGGTGGCGGACGGTCTGCCCGCCGTTCTCGCCGATGTTGGAAACAACGCGGTAGCCGTCGGAAAGACCCTCGGCGCGCGCTATCTCGGCAATCTTCTCAAAAATATAAGCAACCACAGCGCTGTTTTCGGGTGTTATTTCGTCAACGCCGCCGATATGCTCCTTCGGTATCACAAGGATATGCGTCGGCGCCATCGGCGCGATGTCGCGGAACGCAAGGATCCTGTCGTCCTCATATACCTTTGTTGAGGGAATTTCCCCCGCGATAATTTTGCAGAATAAGCAGTTTTCCATATTTACCTCCGTTTTAAGCATCCCGGTCAGCCGCCCGACGCAAGCCGACCCCGTATAATCAACAAGCGCGGAAACGGCGTAAAAACGCGCTCCCGCGCTTATTTTATCATAAATATCCGTTAAGCCTTAGTGGATATACTTCGCCGCAATGCCCTCAGCCGCCGCGAGTGCCTCGCCGAGCTTTGAAGCGTCGGGAACGCCCGCCATAGCCTGATCGGGCTTTCCGCCGCCCTTTCCGCCTGCAACTGCCGCGATCTCGCGCACGAGCGTGCCCGCGTTCGCACCCTTTGCAACGGCGCTCTTGGAGCACTTGCAGAGAATGCTGCTCTTTCCGTCGGCTGTTCCCGCAAGAACCGCAACGAAATCAGCGTACTTGTCCGCAAGACTGTCGCCTATCTTACGCAGACCGTCCGCGCCCGTTCCGTCGAGCACGGCGGTTATTATCTTAACGCCCGCAATTTCGGGAACGTTTCCGCCGAGGTCGCCGAGCTTTGCGTTAGCCGCCGCCTGCTCCATGCTCTCGATCTTCTTATTCTTCTCGCGGAGCTCTGCCATAACGCTTTCCGCGCGGTGAGGAAGCTCGTCGTAATTGGGCACCTTGAGCGCAGCGCACGCCGCCTCGAGCGTGTCCTTATAATCGTAAAGCATGGACATGACAGCCATTCCCGTCACTGCCTGAATACGTCTTACGCCGCTTGCCACGGAGGTTTCAAACACTATCTTGAACAGTCCCGCCTGCGAGGAATTAGTGAGGTGAGTACCGCCGCAGAACTCCGTTGAATAATCGCCTACGGATACGACGCGTACCACATCGCCGTACTTCTCGCCGAACAGCGCCATTGCGCCCTTCTTCTTTGCTTCCTCTATCGGCAGGATCTCTGTCGTCACGGGGACAGCCTCCATGATAACGCGGTTTACATAATTCTCGACCTGCTGTATCTCGTCGGGGGTCATCGCGCTGAAATGGCTGAAGTCGAAACGGCACTGATACGGGTCGACATAGGAACCCGCCTGATGAACATGGTCGCCGAGCACGCTGCGCAGCGCCGCCTGAAGAATGTGCGCGCAGGTATGGTTGCGCTCGGTAGCCGCGCGCTTTTCGGCGTCGACCTTAGCGAGCACTTCTTCGCCCGCCGCAAAGCCGCCGCTTACTACCTTACCGCTGCTGATGAATGCGCCGTTGGTAAGCTTCTGTGTATTTGTTATCTCGATAACGTTGTCGCCGCTGGAGATAGTGCCGCAGTCGCCGACCTGACCGCCCATTTCCGCATAGAAGGGCGTGTTCTCGATGATAACGGAAACGTCGTCGCCCTCCTCGCAAAGCTCGGAAACAGCGCCGTCCTTTACGATGGCGAGCAGCTTTGTATTGCTCTCGAGGGTATCATATCCGATAAAATTCGTGGAGTATGCGTCGAGCTCGGAGTTCTTTGCGTTGTCCCAGCCGCCGCCGAGCTTCTTGTTCGCGCGGGCAGTGGTTTTCTGCTCCTGCATATACTTTCTGAAGCCTTCCTCGTCCGCCTCAAGACCCTTTTCGTGGAGGATCTCCTTAGTGAGGTCGAGCGGGAAGCCGTAGGTGTCGTGGAGCTTGAATACGTCCGCGCCGTCGAGCGTCTTTTCGCCCTTTGCAATGAGGGAGTCGATCATCTCGCTCAGTATCTCGCTGCCCTTGTCGACAGTCTTTGCGAAGCTTTCTTCCTCTGTCTTGATGACCTTCTTGATATATGCGCGCTTTTCGCCGAGCTCGGGATATGCGGAGAGATTTTCGTCGATAACGGTGTCGCATACCTCGTGCAGGAACGGGCGCTTGCAGCCGAGCATTCTGCCGTGTCTTGCCGCGCGGCGGAGCAGTCTGCGAAGAACGTAGCCTCTGCCCTCGTTGGAGGGGAGAACGCCGTCGCCTACCATGAATGTCGTGCTTCTGATGTGGTCGGTTATAACGCGGATAGAGATGTCCTTCTGCTCGTCATCCTTGTAGTTTACGCCAACGATGGAGCAGATCTTCTTCATGATATTCTGAACGGTGTCAACCTCGAAAAGGTTGTCAACGTCCTGCATTACGCAGGCAAGTCTTTCCAGACCCATGCCCGTGTCAATGTTCTTTGTCTTGAGCTGGGTGTAATTGCCGTTGCCGTCATTGTCAAACTGCGTGAATACGTTGTTCCAGATCTCAATGATACGATCGCAGTCGCCGGCTTCCTCAAAGTTGTCCTGACCGATGTGGTCAAAGTGTCCGTACTTCTCGCCGCGGTCGTAGTGTATCTCGGAGCAGGGGCCGCAGGGACCGCTTCCGTGCTCCCAGAAGTTATCTGCCTTGCCGAGCTTGATGATACGCTCGCGCGGAACGCCTACCTCGTTCGCCCAGATATCGCCCGCCTCGTTGTCCTCCTCGTAGATAGTTACCCACAGGCGCTCGGGCGGTATCTCGAGCACCTTTGTGAGGTACTCCCAAGCCCATGCGATAGCCTCATGCTTGAAGTAGTCGCCGAAGGAGAAGTTGCCGAGCATTTCAAAATAGGTGCCGTGGCGCGCGGTCTTGCCGACGTTCTCGATATCGGGCGTGCGTATGCACTTCTGGCAGGTCGTCACGCGGTGGCGCGGCGGCTCCTCGATGCCCTGAAAATACTTTTTCAGCGGTGTCATGCCCGCGTTGATAAGAAGTATTGAATTATCTCCCTGCGGAACGAGCGGGAAGCTCGCCAAACGAAGGTGTCCCTTTGACTCAAAGAATTTAAGATAGCTTTCGCGCAGATCATTCAAGCCTGTCCATTTCATAGCTTTTCCGTCCTTAAACATAATTAAATTTTACAGTTATTTCCATCTATAAAATGTAATAACACATACATTTTTATTATATCACATTTTCTCAAAATGTCAATATCTCCGCGCGGGCAAACGAAAATTTCACAAAAACAGCGCCCGGGTAGAAACGACCTCTCCCCGGGCTGACATTATTTTATTACCACGGCTTGACCTGCCCGACAAGCTCGGACACGCTTCTTATGCCGTTCTTATCCATATACTCCGAAAGCCCGTCAATGACCTTGAGGGGTGAATAGGGATCCTTGAATATTGCGGTGCCTATCTGTACCGCAGACGCGCCCGCAAGTATCATCTCAACAGCGTCCTCCCACGTCGAAATGCCGCCCATGCCGATTATCGGGATATGCACCGCCTTGTAGCACTGCCATACCATGCGCACCGCCACGGGGAACACCGCAGGGCCGCTAAGACCGCCGACGTTATTGTGCAGGATCGGTCTGCGGGAATTGATGTCGATACGCATTCCCAGCAGAGTATTAATCAGCGAAATGCTGTCCGCGCCCTCCGCCTCGACCGCGCGCGCGATCTCGGTGATGTCTGTTACGTTCGGGGTCAGCTTTACGATAAGCGGCTTCTTCGTCGCCTTGCGGACAGCGTGCGTTACCGCCGCCGCGCCCTCTTTCGTAACGCCCCATGTCGCGCCGCCCGCCTTGACATTCGGGCAGGAAATGTTAAGCTCTATCATGTCGACGTCGGACGCGTCAAGCACCTCCGCCGCCGCGATGTAGTCGTCCAGCACCGCGCCCGCTACGTTCGCGATGATAACGTTGCCCTCTTCCTTCAGCGTCGGAAGATAATACTCGACGAACCCGTGCACGCCGATATTCTGAAGCCCGACGGAGTTCAGTATCCCCGACGGAGTTTCCGCAATTCTGGGCGGAACATTGCCCATTTTCGGCTCGATGGTCATGCCCTTGCAGGACACGCCGCCCAGCCTTGAGAGCGGATAGAGCTCGGTGTAGCATTCGCCGTTGCCGTATGTTCCCGACGCAGCGATTACGGGGTTCGGAAATTCAACTCCCGCTATTCTTACCGACAGATCAGCCATTGAACCTTACCTCCTCTGCATTGAACACGGGGCCGTCCTTGCAGACCCTCGAATAATATTCCTTTCCGTTGCGGACGGTAAGGCAGGAGCAGACAACGCACGCCCCCACGCCGCAGCCCATGCGCTGCTCAAGCGACACCTGACACGGAACGTTATGCTCCTCGCAGAGCTTTATTACCGCCTTTATCATCGCCTCGGGGCCGCAGGCGAACACCGCCTCCGTTTCACCCTTCGCAAGCTCCTCCGCGAGCGGAACGGTAACGAAGCCCTTAACGCCGACGCTGCCGTCCTCGGTGCAGACTATGGTATTGCTGTCGTTGGCGCGGAATTCGTCGTCAAGTATCACCTTGTCGTAGCTTCTGAACCCGAGTATAGCGGTGCATAGCGCGCCCGTTTTAGCAGATATCCCGAGCATGGGCGGAACGCCGATGCCGCCGCCGACAACGATTATCTTTTTCCCCTCGGGTATTCTGAACCCATTGCCGAGCGGACCGAGGATATCCAGTGTGTCGCCCTCGTTTGCGCGGGCAATTTCCGCAGTACCCTTTCCGCGAACCTCGAACACAAAGCGGAGCGTTCCCTTTTCGCGGTCGATGCCGCATATCGAAATGGGACGGCGGAGCGTGAAACCGTCAGCGGCAATATTTGCAAATTGTCCCACGTGAGCCGCGTGAGCCGCCTCGGGGCAGCTCACCGTAAAGGAGTATATCTCCTTTGCGAGAGTCTTTTTTTCCGTTATGACATACTTGTCGCAGTAATAGCTCATGTGTCATTCTCCTTCCGTTTCTTCGGTGTTTTCGGTTTTTTCGGGAGATGCTGCTTCGGTGCTTTCCGATTTATCGGGTGATAATTCCCCCGTTGTTTTTTCGGGGGCATTCCCCCTGCCGACCGCCTTGACCTTCACAACGTTTTCGGCGGTATTTTCGGCGGGAGCGCGCTTCGCAAGCCCGTTAAGCCTGTGCAGCGTGAACCGCCATATTATCAGTGCAATAAGGATATCGCAGATAAACTGTATGCTGAAATAGGACACCTCGCGCATAAGCATTGCCTGCTGCATATAATACGATATCTCGACAAACGCGAGCAGTACGGGTATTCTGATTATCGTCGCCGCGTCGGCAAGGATAACGTAATACCGCTGCGCCGTTTTTTTGTCAAGCGTGATATTTTTCGGCTCCTTGTGCGAAACCAGAACGAATATCACCGTGAGCACCGTCGCCGCAAGCGCGAGCACAACGGGTATCAGCGCAAGGTATTTGTTTTTCTGAAGCGCGTCAAGCTCGCTGCTGTGAACGGCGGCGTAGCTGTATATCGTGCTGCATTCGTCGAAAAAGGATAAGGTTGTTCTCACAAGCACGAACAGGATCAGCGCCGAAGCTGCGTCCGCTATCGCGCGGGGTATCGAATAGGTCTTTTTGACAGGATATCTGCCTATCTTCATTGGGTATTCCTTTCAAAATGCCGTGGTCAAATCTTGGTAATATCGACAAGCTCGATATCGTTCACCGTCTTTTTCATCTCGAGCGTGTCGAGCAGCGCGTTCGCCGTGTCTATCGCGGTAAGGCAGACAATGGAGCGCTCTACCGCCTTGCGGCGCATTCTTACGCTGTCGAGGGACGGCTTTCTTCCCGTTTCGGAGGTGGAGATAACGTAGTTTATATCGCCGCTCTCGAGCAGGGAGATAACGTTCGGCTCCTTGTATTCGTGGATACGGTAAACGTGGTTTGCCGCGATCATGTTGCGGTTGAGAACGGAAGCCGTTCCGCCCGTCGCGTAAATCGTGAACCCGAGCTCCTCAAAGCGGCTCGCTATCTCGATAACGTCGTTCTTGTCCCCGTCCTTTACGGAGATGAGCACGCCGCCCTTGTCGTAGAACTTGTAGCCCGCCGCAACAAGACCCTTTAACAGCGCCTCGCTGAACGTCTTTGCGATACCGAGGCATTCGCCGGTGGACTTCATTTCGGGGCCGAGCTGGTTGTCAACGTCATGCAGCTTCTCGAACGAGAACACGGGCACCTTTACCGCAACATAGTCTGCCGTCGGGTAAAGTCCGCTCTTGTAGCCCATGTCCTTCAGCTTCTTCCCGAGGATTATCTTTGTCGCAAGATCTACCATCGGAACGCCCGTTACCTTGCTTATATAAGGCACGGTTCTGGAGGAACGCGGGTTTACCTCAATTACATACACCTCGTGATTGTACACAACGTACTGGATATTGACAAGGCCGATAACGTGCAGCGCCTTTGCGAGCTTCTCGGTGTAGTCGATGATAACGCGCTTGATGTGCTCCGTGAGATTCTGGCAGGGATAAATGGAGATGGAGTCGCCCGAGTGTATGCCCGCGCGCTCAACGTGCTCCATAATGCCCGGAATAACGAAGTCCTCGCCGTCGCATATCGCGTCGACCTCGACCTCGGTACCCATCATATACTTATCGATAAGCACGGGGTTTTCAAGCTGCGTTGCGGTGATTATCTCCATATACTCCGTAACGTCGCTGTCGCCGTGCGCGATTATCATGTTCTGACCGCCGAGAACGTAGCTCGGGCGGAGCAGCACGGGGTAGCCAAGCTCGTTCGCCGCCTTGAGCGCCTGCTCGGTGGTGAACACCGTTTCTCCCTTCGGGCGCGGAATGCCGCACTTCTCGAGCAGCTCGTCGAACAGCTCTCTGTCCTCCGCCGCGTCAATGTCGGCAGCCTGCGTGCCGAGAATGCGAACGCCAAGCTCGGTGAGGTGCTTTGTCAGCTTTATCGCTGTCTGACCGCCGAACTGGACAACGCAGCCGTAGGGCTTTTCGGTCGCTATGAGCGCCTCAACGTCCTCGCGGGTGAGCGGGTCGAAATACAGCCTGTCGCCCGTGTCGAAGTCGGTGGATACCGTTTCGGGGTTATTGTTGCAGATAATGGCTTCGCAGCCCTCTTCCTTGAGCGTCCACACGCAGTGTACCGAGCAGTAGTCGAACTCTATTCCCTGACCGATACGGATAGGACCCGAGCCGAATACAATGACCTTTTTCTTGTCGGTCGGGTGCTGCTCAATGAACTCCGCCGCCTCGTTCTCGCGATCGAAGGTGTTGTAGAAATAGGGCGTATCCGCGGAGAACTCCGCCGCGCAGGTGTCGACCATCTTGTAAACGGCAAGGCGGTGTTCGGGGCACTTCTGACCCGAAATGCGCTCGATAGTGCTGTCGAGGTAGCAGTACTTCTTCGCCATGTCGTATTTTTCCTGCGTAAGCTCTCCCTCGGCAAGCCATTTTTCAAGCTGAACAAGATTATTCAGCTTGCTTATGAACCACTTGTCTATCTTGGTGATATCATGTATAGTATTGACGGAAATGCCGCGCTTTAATGCCTCGAAAACGCAGAACGAGCGGTCAACGTCGACATCCTCAAGCTTTTTGAGCACTTCCTCGTCGGAAAGCTTCGTGAACGCCTTTTTGGTCAGCGTGTCCATGCCGAGCTCGATAGAGCGCACCGCCTTCATCATGCCCGCCTCAAAGCTGGGCGCGATAGCCATTATCTCGCCCGTTGCCTTCATCTGTGTGCCGAGCGTCTTTTTCGCGTAAACGAACTTATCGAACGGCCACTTCGGGAACTTTACGACAAGGTAGTCCAGCGCAGGCTCGAAGCAGGCGTAGGTCTTGCCCGTCACCTGATTGATTATCTCATCGAGGGTATAGCCGACTGCAATTCTCGCCGCAACCTTTGCGATAGGATATCCCGTCGCCTTTGAAGCAAGCGCGGAGGAGCGGGAAACTCTCGGGTTGACCTCAATAACGGCGTAGTCGAAGCTGTCGGGCTTGAGCGCGAACTGGCAGTTGCAGCCGCCCTCTACCTTAAGCGCCTGAATTATATCCAGCGCCGCTGTACGGAGCATCTGATACTCCTTGTCCGCGAGGGTGACGCAGGGAGCGACAACAATGGAGTCGCCCGTGTGTACTCCGACGGGGTCGAAGTTTTCCATGGAGCAGACGGTGATAACGTTGCCCTTGCGGTCGCGCATTACCTCGAACTCAATCTCCTTCCAGCCCGAAATGCACTTCTCGACAAGTATCTGCGTGATAGGCGAAAGGCGCAGACCGTTCGTTGCTATCTCGTGCAGCTCCTCGGGAGTTGCGGCAATGCCGCCGCCCGTGCCGCCGAGGGTGAACGCGGGGCGGACGATAACGGGGTAGCTTATCTCCTCCGCAAACGCCATCGCGTCCTCAACCGTTTCAACCACCTTTGAGGGTATGCAGGGCTGACCTATCTCCTCCATGGTGTCCTTGAACGCCTGCCTGTCCTCCGCCTTGTGAATGGTTTCGGGGTTGGAGCCGAGCAGCTTTACGTTGTGGCTCTCGAGGAATCCCTCCTCCGCAAGCTGCATACACAGCGTGAGCGCGGTCTGTCCGCCGAGGTTGGAGAGCACGCTGTCCGGCTTTTCTATCTCGATAACACGCTTAACGACATCAAGCGTGAGCGGCTCGATATATATCTTGTCCGCCATATGCTTATCGGTCATTATCGTCGCGGGGTTGGAGTTGATAAGTACGACCTCAAGCCCCTCCTGCTTCAGTGCGCGGCACGCCTGTGTGCCCGCATAGTCAAACTCGGCAGCCTGTCCGATAACGATAGGACCCGAGCCGATGACAAGAACTTTCTTTATATCACTTCTTAACGGCATTACTTTCTCTCCTCCATAAGCTTGATGAAACGGTCGAACAGGTATGCGGTGTCCTTAGGGCCGCCGCACGCCTCGGGGTGGAACTGCACAGTGAACGCGGGCGCGTTGGTATAGCGCACGCCCTCGCAGGTGCCGTCGTTTCCGTTTATATGGCTCACAACGCCCGCCTCGGCGGGTACGCTGTCGCTTACCACGGCATAGCCATGGTTCTGTGAGGTGATGAATGTTCTGTCGATATCAAGATCCTTTACGGGCTGGTTTCCGCCGCGGTGACCGTATTTCAGCTTTTCGGTTCTCGCGCCGTTCGCAAGAGCGAGAAGCTGGTGTCCGAGGCAGATGCCGAACGTGGGTATCTGCGCGGGGATAAGCTCGCGCAGCGTGTTTATGGAAACAACGTTGTCCGCAGGGTCGCCGGGGCCGTTGGAGAGCATTATACCGTCGGGGTCAAGCGCCTTTATTTCCTCCGCAGTCGCGTTGTACGGCATTACGGTTACATTACAGCCGCGCTTCACAAGCTCGCGGCGGATATTGAACTTATACCCGTAATCCATCAGTACAACGTTGAATTTCGCGTTCTCCGCGGGATAAAATTCCTTTTCCTTAACGCTTACCTTTGACACTACCTCGCCTACCTTGTACGCGCGGATCTCTTCAAGCAGCGCGTCCTTGTCGTATTCGCCGCAGACTATTGCGCCGTTCATTACGCCGCTCTCGCGGATTATCCTTGTAAGGCGGCGGGTGTCGATGTCGTAGATACCGATTATCCCCATGCCCTTGAGGTAGCTGTCAAGGTCGCCCTCGCAGCGGAAGTTGGACGGCTCCTCGCAGTGCTCGCGGACGATATATCCGCTTACAACGCTGCCCTTTGACTCGGGGTCGATATTGTTCACGCCGTAGTTTCCGATAAGCGGGAATGTCTGCGTTACGATCTGACCGCAGTAGCTCGGGTCGGTCAGCGTTTCCTGATAACCCGTCATGGCGGTGGTGAAAACTATCTCGCCGATAACTCTGCCCTCCGCGCCGAAGCTTCTCCCCTCAAAGACCGTTCCGTCCGCAAGGATAAGGCTCGCTTTCTTGTTGTTCTCAAAAATCATTTTTCGTCCTCCGAAAATAATTTACGCTGTTTCCCTTATATATTGTTATTATTTCTATCTGTATATTACTTGTTAAGGCTTATTTTGCCGACTACCGCCATGATATCGTCGCGCATACGGATAGCCTCGCGCCTTGCCGCCTCAGCAAACTGACGCTCGTCGCACTTTTCCTTCTGATAAGCGCACATGATGCCGCGCGAGCTGTTAACGATACCGCCAAGACCGTTCTTGTCGAACGCGCCCGCGATGTCCTTTGCGCCCGCGCCCTGCGCACCGTAGCCGGGGATAAGGAAGAACGTCGTCGGGAGCTTTTCGCGAAGTTCCGTCAGCATAGCGGGATATGTCGCGCCGACGACCGCGCCGACGCCGCTGTAACCGTAAACCCCGGGCAGCTCCCTGCCCCAGTTCTCGCACATATGACCCATGACCTCATATATGGGCATACCGTCGATAAGCCTGTCCTGAAGCTCACCGCTTGAGGGGTTGGAGGTCTTTACGAGAACGAAAATTCCCTTGTCGTTCTCGCGGCAGATGTTCAGCAGGGGCTTTATGCCGTCGCTGCCGAGATAGCCGTTTACGGTGAGCGCGTCGCCGAGGAACGGCTCAAACTCCTCCGAGCCGACCTTTACCTTGCCGAGGTGCGCCGCCGCATATGCCTCCATGGTGGTGCCGATATCGTTGCGCTTTCCGTCGGTGATAACGTACATACCCTTGCTGCGCGCATACTCCTGCGTTTTGTAGAGGGTCTTTACGCCCGCGGGGCCGTACATTTCATAATAAGCCGCCTGCGGCTTTACTGCGGGAACAATGTCGTACAGCGCGTCGATAAGCGCCTTATTGAACTCGAGCAGCGCCTTTGCCGCGCCCTTGAGCGTTTCGCCGTACTTGTCGAAGCACTTTTCCTTGATGTATTCGGGAACATAGTCAAGCTTGGGGTCAAGTCCCGCAACGGTGGGGTTCTGGGTCTGTTCGATCTTCTCGATAAGTCTGTCAAGTGACATGGTGTTAATTCCTTTCCGTATCCTCATAAACGACGTTTCCGCCGACTATCGTGTATTTCACCCTGCCCTTGAGGGTCATGCCCTTGAAGCAGGTGTTTTTCGATTTTGAATGGAGCTTTTCGGGCTCAACGACCCATTCCTCGTTCGGGTCGAATATCGTTATATCGGCAAGGCTGCCCTCGTTAAGGCTTCCGCCGTCGATACCGAGTATCTTGCGCGGGTTCACGCACATAAGGCTGACTATCCTTTTCAGGCTGACTTTTCCCGTATGATAAAGCGCGGTCAGCGTCGCGGCGAGAGAGGTTTCAAGCCCGACAACGCCGTTCGGCGCCTTTTCAAAATCTGCCTTTTCCTCGGCGGAGTGCGGGGCGTGGTCGGTGACTATGCAGTCGATAGTGCCGTCGCATATTCCCTCGGTTATCGCCTTAACGTCGTCGTCCGTTCGGAGCGGCGGGTTCATTCGGTAATCCGCGTCGCGCGTGCGGAGCTTTTCGTCCGTCAGCATGAAGTAATGCGGGCAGGTCTCGCTTGTGACGAGGACGCCGTACCTTGCCGCAATGCGTATGTTCTGCATACTTGTCATTGTGGAAACGTGCGCAATGTGTATCGGCATTTCAAGGTCGGTGGCGAGAGTTATCTCGCGGGAGGTGCTGATGTCCTCGGAAAGCCTGTGCATACCCTTTACGCCAAGCTCTGCGGAAACCTTTCCGCTGTTCATTATGCCGCCGTTTATTATGTCGAGATCCTCGCAGTGGGAGATGACCTTTAACCCCGCGTAATGCGCCCTTACCATCGCCTGCGCCATTATGCGCGCGTTCTTAACGGGTCTTCCGTCGTCCGAAACGGCGACGCAGCCCGCTTCCTTCAGCTCGTGGAAATCGCACAGTTCCACTCCCCCAAGCCCTTTCGTAACGCTGCCTATCGGGTAAACGCGAACCTTGCTGTGCTTTGCCTTTTCGAGGATATATTTTACCGTTTCGGCATTGTCGACGGTGGGTATCGTGTTCGGCATACAAGCGACTGCGGTAACTCCTCCCGCAGCTGCCGCGTCGCCGCCCGTGATTATGTCCTCCTTATGCGTCTGACCGGGGTCGCGGAAATGAACGTGCATATCGCATATCCCCGGGATAACCATTTTTCCCGTGCAGTCGATAACGCGGTCGGCGTCCTCGTTTATTTCAGGACGGCAGGCGGTTATCTCGTCGTTTTCAACCAGTATATCCGCCTTGCCCTCAAAGTCGTTCGAGCTGTCGATGACGTATCCGTTTTTCAGTAAAAGCCTCATTCTTCCCTCCGCTTTTCCGCAATATCCTTTGTCCTGTCCGGCGACCCGTATATTACCGCCTTGTCAACGCCGTCAAGCTCCTTCACCATGACCTTGACTATTTCCTCGCGCGATGTTGGCAGGTTTTTCCCTATATAATCCGCGCGTATCGGGAGCTCCCGGTGACCCCTGTCAATAAGCGCGGCAAGCTGTATAACAGTCGGTCTGCCGCGCGAAAGCAGCCCGTCTATCGCGGCGCGCGCCGTTCTTCCCGTAAAAATAACATCGTCTACGATAACGACTCTTTTTCCCGTGATATCGAAATCTATCCGTGTGAAACCGGCGTCGTTTGCGCGGCGCTCGTCGTCGCGGAACGGGGTTATATCGAGGAGCCCTATGGGTATCTCCTTGTTTTCAAGCTCGCCTATTTTCGCGGCGATCCTCTGCGCAAGCCTTGCGCCGCGTGAAAAAAGCCCGATAAGACAAAGCCCGTCGGTTCCCTTGTTACGTTCGATTATCTCGAACGAAATACGGGTGACAGCCCTTGCCATCGCGCTTTCGTCAAGTATTTCAGCTTTCACGGAAAGCCCCTCAACGCTGCACATGATCGTCACTCCCTTTCTGACAGCAGGCACAAAAAAACCGCCGCATACAGCGACGGACAGATGAACCTATGATCTTCCCCCGACAATGATACAGTTATACCGCTGCCAACGGGGGACGAAAACATTCAACCTTGTCGGCCTCGCTGTGCCGAATTAAAAGCCGCTGATTTTCGTTGCAAATTATTCAAAAAAGCCGCGCCGTTCCTGCCGCGGCTCAATTCCTTTATATTATATCGTATTAATACGGTTTTGTCAAGGGGGAATGAGCGGTTAATTATGATTTTCTGCGCAATGTTACGGCTGCGCGTTAAAAACCGCCTTTCGGCGCGGGGGTATCAGTCAACGGTGTACCGACCGATAACAGGCGGGGAAACCGTCCCGAAAATAAAAAGCGCATTATGCACATCAAGGCACTCGATCGTCTATGGATAATAATAATAATATATCCCGAAAAACAAAAGTGCCTCGACGCGCAAAATGCGCATCGAGGCACTCGATTTGGTGGGCGCGGGTGGATTCGGACCACCGAAGCGAAACGCAACAGATTTACAGTCTGCCCCCTTTGGCCACTCGGGAACACGCCCAAACATAATTAAATGGAGCTGGTGGACGGACTCGAACCCCCGACCTGCTGATTACAAATCAGCTGCTCTACCAACTGAGCTACACCAGCGTTCCGCTCTCTCATGTTTGTCATCTCATGACGACTATTAGATTATATCATAATAATTCCGATTTGTCAAGCACTTTTTTAAAAAATTTTTTGATTTTCTGCCTAACAAAATATGGGAGCCGCAATTACGCAGCCCCCATTGATTTTTTAGGAAGCGCTGATTAAATCTGGTGCGCAGATTGCGTAGTCAGATTTTAAGTTTGGTACAACAAATAACATCTCGCACAACTGTGCAGTGAACATTTTGTACCAAACTTGCAGATTGTACAAATTGAGCGCAGGCGGGCTGACGCCCGTCAAGCGAAATTTGTGCAATATGGCGGAAAAGATGCAAGCAAGATGCGTGCCAAGCCGCCAGGCGTGATTTATTCAGTGCTTCCTTTACTTTGCCATTTCCTCCGCAAGCGCGTCGAGCTGTTCCTCGTTCTGCTCGTTAAGAGCGGACTTTATCGTAACCACGGGCTCCGCGAAGGTCAGCTCCGCGCTCTTTTCAAGCATGGTTTTCATAACCTTCGCCGCAGTGGGCGCCCAGCTTCCGTTCTCGATAAAACCAACCTTTCTCGAGCGGAAATTCCTTTCGGTGAGGTGGTTGATGAACTCCTTCATAGGCGGGAAAATATCCGCGTTGTAGGTTGTCGTTGCAAGCACAAGCCTGCTGTAACGGAACGCGTCGGCAGTCGCCGCCGACATATCGGCCCGCGCAAGGTCAGCCGCAGCGACCTTAACACCCTTTGCCTCGAGCTTGCTTACAAGGCGCTTTGCCGCCTCGGCGGTGTGCCCGTAAACGCTTGTGTAAGCGACAAGCACGCCGTCCTCCTCGGGGCGGTAGGACGACCACGCGTCATAAAGCCCGATGTAGTAAGCGAGATCATTTTTCAGCACGGGACCGTGCAGCGGGCAAATCGCCGCGATATCCAGCGCCGCCGCTTTTTTGAGCACCGCCTGTACCTGTGTGCCGTACTTGCCGACAATGCCTATGTAATAACGCCTTGCCTCGTCAGCCCAGTCCGCGTCCTCAGTCGCACCGAATCTTCCGAAGCCGTCCGCGGAGAACAGCACCTTGTCCTTGTCGTCATATGTCATGACGACCTCGGGCCAATGCACCATGGGAGCAGTCACGAATGTGAGTGTGTGAGCGCCGAGGGCAAGCCTTGTTCCCTCCGCGGCAACGACCTGCCTGTCGGCGAAATTATTCCCGAAAAACTGACCCATCATAACGAAAGCCTTTGCCGAAGCGACTATCTTAGCCTCGGGGTAACGCTCCGCGAACACCGCGATGTTTGCGGAATGGTCGGGCTCCATATGCTGAACGATAAGGTAATCGGGCTTTCTTCCGCCGAGCACCTTATCGAGGTTCGCAAGCCATTCATCCGTGAAATGCGCGTCAACGGTATCCATAACCGCCGTTTTTTCGTCAAGGATAACATAGGAATTATAGGTAACTCCGTCCGGCACGCGGTACTGGCTCTCAAAAAGGTCGATTTTCCTGTCGGCAACACCGACATACTTTATCTCATTTGTTATCTCCATAAAAGGCAACCTCCGTTTTTCTTTTATTGTATCATAATACGCGCCGTTTGTCAACAAAATATCATTATTATCCGCAATAAAAACACCCCCGAGGTGATCGGGGGTGCCTTTCGTTTAGTGTTAAGCTATCAGCCTTTTACCGAATTACTTTCTCTTGCGAGCAACAACTACTGCTGCGCCTGCCAGAGCAGCAACGCCTGCGATAGCAGCAACGCCTGCTACGCCTGTTTCAGGGCTGGTCTTGTCTGTATCGGTGGTGTCGCCTGTCTCTGCTGTGTCGGTAGCAGTTGTTTCATCATCAGCTGCCGGTGCGGGAGCGTAAACGAGATCAGCATTACCGGAGAGAACTTCGCCGTCAGCGCCGAGCAGAGCAACCTCGTCGAAGGTTACTGTGCCGCCCCAGCACTGTATCCAAAGCTGTGCGTAAGCGTCGTCAGCCTGGAAGATAGGAGTATCGGACAGCCACTGGATAGTGCCGTTCTCGAAGTCGATAGCGATGGGCTTTTCAGCTCTGCCCCACTCGTTCTGTGCCCAGCCGGTGGAGTTGGAGTTAGCGCCTATACCGCCGCCGATCCAAACGGACTCGTCAGCGATCTCGTCCTCGGAGAATGTACCCTTAACAGTGATACCGTAAACGTCTGTAACGTCGATGCCGCTGTCCTCGCAGAATGCAGCGGAGCCGTCGTCTGCTACGAGGATAACTGTGGAGCCGTCGAAGTATTCATTTACATCAACGTCGCCCGCAACGCCGTCCTCAACGGTTTCTTCCGTTGTTTCGGCAGTTTCCTCAACAGTTTCTTCAACTGTTTCTGCTGTTTCCTCTACTGTTTCTTCAGCAGTTTCTTCAGCGGTTTCCTCAGCTGTTTCTTCAGCTGTTTCCTCTACAACGGGAGCGGGATCCTTAGCCTCAACTGTCCAGTTGATGGTGTACTCAACGCCGTCGCCCTTGGAGAGGCAAAGGTGCAGATAAGGATCGTGTTCTTCGCCTGCTGCGTCTGTGAAAGACTCGAGCAGGATGTTTGTAGCCTTCAGCTCGGTTACGCCGGCGCTGTCTGTCTGGAACCATGTACCGTCAGCGGAATTGTAGCCGACAACAAAGTTGGTGTTGCTCGTGAATGTTACGGAAATAACATCAGCGGGGTCAATGCTGCCGATAAGATTGCTTACGGGGATACCCTCGGAAACGTTAATGATAACGTCCTGAGTCCACCATGCGCTGTCTGCCATTTTGTGCGATCCGGAATAGGTCGCCGCAAAGCTGCTTACGGAAACTGCAGAGAACATAACTGCGGAAGCAGCGAATGCGCTTAAAATCTTTCTTAACTTCATAAGAAATAAATCCTCCTTGAAATAATAAATGGGATAGCAAACACTAAATCCTCAAGCTATATTTTACTATATTCGTGCATAAAATTCAAGTGTCATTTTACACACAAATTACCTTGGCTTTTTGTGATTTTGTATAAACATCAACACAAAACGCTCCCGTAATTATGCGGGAGCGCCTTTAATTCACTTAAATAACCTAAGACATACCGCTTTAGCTTCTGCGCTTTACGGTAGCAGCCGTTACTGCACCCGCGGCAAGCACGGAAGCGATCGCCGCGAAGCCTGTGGATACACCCGTGGCGGGGTTATTGGCTGTGTTGCCGCCGGTGGTGTTGGTCGTGCCGGTGCCGGTGCCGTTTGCTGCGCCATTGCCGTTGGTTGCACCGGTGCCGTTGGTGGTGTCGTTGCCGTTTGTTGCGCCGTTGGTCGTGCCGTTACCGTTTGCGCCGTTTGCACCGTCAGTGCCGTTTCTGCCCGTCACGCCGTTTACGATATCCTCGCCCGCGCCGACTACTCCGTTAACAATGCTCTCGCCCGCTCCGACAATGCCGTTCACCGCGCCGCCGACCGCGCCGCCCGCTGTCTGCGCGAACGCGCAGGACGATATTGCAGCCGCGCACAGTGTCGCTGCCGCAAGGGAAGAAATTCTGATCTTCATATTCTGTTCTCCTTGTAAATAACTTAAATATGCACGGTAATTCTCCGCGCAGGTTTAGTATTTGCAAAGAAAAAAGCATTATAAAAGGTTATTTTATGTAAAAAACGACGGACAGAGCGCCGCGCGGGCTTGGCTTTCGGAACAGCCCGCGCGGGCAAAAATTCATTTCACTTTTTCCCAAGCATTACCGCGTCCTGCTCCGCTCTTACATAAAAATCGTACAGCGGCGAGATCTCCGTAAAATCCCGCGCGACATTTTCCGCGAGCTTTTCCGAGAACATTTCTTCGGGGTCATTGC